>CALHLB010000083.1 GCA_938034375.1 uncultured Alphaproteobacteria bacterium
GGTGACGTTTTACATAGTGAATTATATAATCGTCCGGTTTTTTTGGGAGCAAATGAAGTGCAGGAATTTACTGTCACGGAAAATAGTATTGTTCTACCAGCAGATAATCTTGAAGGTACAAAAATTTTAATGGGTTTTGATACCTTGAGGTAATCAGCCGGAGCTTCTTAACTGGTCATTTTTTAATGATGTGAGTGCGGTAAAGAATGCAAAACTAAAGGCGTCCATCCCAATTTTTAAAAGCTTCAACAACTGCTGGAAAATCTGATAATTTGTTAATTGTGGTTTCTGCACCGGCTTCCATCAATTTTTCTGCATGGGTAGGATAGGAATGACTGGCGCCAGTAAAGCCAACAACCCGCATACCAGCTGCAACCGCCCCGCTAACGCCATGCACACTATCTTCCAGAACAATTGTTTGTTGCGGCTCGCTTTCAAAACTTTGGGCGGCATATAGAAAAACATTGGAATCTGGTTTTGGTTTTTGTGTGCCAACTTCCGCAGCAGAATAAATATAAGGTCTAAACCGGTCCAGAAGGTTTGTGCGTCTTAAGCTTATCATTAAACGTTCAGTGGAAGAATTGGAGCAGATACAACGTGGATTATCAAGATTATCTAGCATATCATGAACCCCTGATATGGTCTTAAGTTCTTTTGCCAATTTGTCATCAATACGTGTTTGAATATCATCATGCAGACTTTGTGGGAGGCCTTTATCCAGTTCATCAGAAATTTCACGCATGATTTCATCGCCAGTCATGCCAGAAAAGCGTTCTGAAAATTCTTCTAGAGATGTTTCATAGCCTTGCGCGCCATAAATTTCCACTTCAACCTTTTTGGCAAGAATTTCAGAATCAACCAAAACGCCATCACAATCAAAAATAATAAGCATAGTAAAACAATCCGCCTTAATGAATTTATGAAGATAGCATCTAGCATGACTTTACAAAATTTAAAGGACGAACTGGTCAAATTGGTAAATTAAAACTTTATTTACCAAACTTTTAAAGAAGAATTTTACTCTATCAGGTAACCATAAGCAAAAATTTGCGATTACGGTCGTGTCATCCTGTTTGTTGCGTGTCTGGATTATAAAATGGCGTCATTGAAAAAAAATGAAAAGGCGGTTTTGGAAAAACTGCCCCTTAATAAAATCATTAAGGGAGACTGTATCGCGGAACTATCGAAATTACCGGCAGCTAGTGTTGATGTGATTTTTGCCGACCCACCTTATAATTTACAGTTAGCTGGAGATTTGCACAGGCCAGATCAATCAGTTGTTGATGCGGTTGATGATGAATGGGACAAGTTTTCAACATTTGAAGCTTATGACGCCTTTACAAGAGCCTGGCTTCTAGCTGCTAGGCGCGCGCTCAAACCAACAGGCACTTTATGGGTTATAGGCTCTTACCATAATATATTCCGCGTTGGTGCAACTTTACAGGACCTTGATTTTTGGATTTTGAATGACATCATCTGGCGTAAAACCAATCCCATGCCCAATTTTCGCGGGCGACGCTTTGCCAATGCTCATGAGACATTAATTTGGGCTTCTAAGGGGCAAAAAAATAAGGGTTATACTTTCAATTATGAAGCCTTGAAAATGGCGAATGATGATTTGCAAATGCGTTCAGACTGGGTTTTGCCAATCTGTTCAGGCGGCGAGCGGTTAAAAGGGGAAGATGGCAAGAAAGCCCATCCAACCCAAAAACCTGAATCTCTTCTTTACAGGGTTTTGATGGCATCCACAAAACCGGGTGATGTGGTTTTGGATCCGTTTTTTGGAACAGGCACAACGGGCGCGGTCGCAAAGGCATTAGGGCGTCATTTTATTGGCATAGAACGGGAAGAGGCGTACATTAAAGCTGCAACAGAACGCTTAAAGAATATTGAAACGGGTGAGGCTGCAGCTTTGAAAGTTGTTGAGGGTAAAAAGGCTGAGCCACGGGTAGCTTTTGGTCAATTGCTTGAAACCGGCCTATTAAAACCTGCAGCAATTCTGTCGGATAGTAAAAATAGATGGCAGGCAAAAGTGCGGGTTGATGGATCTCTTGAAGTCATGAAGGGGGACGAAAAAGGTTTTATTGGCTCTATTCACAAAGCTGGTGCAAAAGTACAAGGCCTTGATGCTTGTAATGGTTGGACCTTTTGGCACTTTGAAGAGGACGGCAGCACAAAATCGATTGACACTTTAAGAGGTATCATTCGTCAAAACCTGGCAAAGGTGTGATATTGCCTCAAGTATAAATGTTTTGTAGAAGCAGGATAATCGAAATGAATAGGCCTGTTTTATTATCTTCTGAAAATGTATAAACGAATGTTTCTGTAACCATGAGCCGATTTATTATAGACTGTGTATCGACTTATGATTTCCTATCAGAGGAATATCAGGCGTTATTTTACGCTTGTGAAGCAACGGTCTTTCAAAGTCCTTATTTTTTAAATGAATTTTACTCAAGCCTCGTGCCAGCATTAGAGATTGAGCCATATATCATATTGGTAAGAGAAAAGACCACGAAAGCTTTGGTCTTGGTTATGCCTTTCGTCAAACAGAAAAGGTTAGGCATCAAAATAGTTCAACCAGCAGATCTTGGTGTCGCTGATTATAATTGCATTATAGGTAGAAGCAGTGATTTGGAAAAAATTACCGCTTCTTCTTTTAAGAAAGAAATAAAGAAATATCTTGGCGCCTTTGATGTTATGTTTTACCGCAAACAGCGGCCAGAAACATTTGATATAAATAATTTATTTTCTGGTGGAACGCGCGGAAAAAACATTAATTCTGCTTGTCATGTTTTGATTGAAGAGGAATTTGATGCGTGGCAAAAAAATGCACTTTCTAAAAATTTCAAAAAAGGTCTTGCTAGAAAAATGCGCGGGCTTGAGCGTGATTTTGGTGCCGTAAATTTTAAAGCGCTTTCAAATAGTGATGAGATTGAAAAAGCGTTTGATTTTTTAAGAAAAGAACGTGCTAAACGATATGAAAACGATTTGTTGCAAACTGAAGCCTATTTTAACTTTTATAAGAAACTGGCTTTTAAAGGTGTTAATGAGGGCAATGTAGTTGTCTTTGTTGGACAAAATGGAAAAGAAATTTTAAGTGTCGAAGTTGCTTTTAATAGTCAAAAAACTATTCATTTTATTTTAGCAACGTTTAATACAAATCCAGATTATAAACGATACTCCCTTGGGCTGCAGTCTATTTTACAATTGATAAAACATCAGAAAGATCAAGGAACAAAAGTTTTTGATTTTGCTTTGGGAGATGAAGATTATAAACAGTTTTTTGGTGCGCAAATAACGCCAATGGAAAACACCATTATAGCCAATAGCCTTATCGGTATACTTGCAAGTAAAATTTATATGAATGACGGTTTTTTGAAAAAAACGCTTAAGAAATTGGCCCCTAACCTGAGTTAGGCCCTTTGCCTATAATAGTTGATAATAAAATCAGGAAAACGCCAAGTGTTAAGGCAGAATCGGCTAGGTTGAATACGGCAAATGAATATCCAAAACCATGTAAAAGAACATAATCTATAACATGGCCATAAAAAGCGCGATCAATAATATTGCCTAAAGCGCCGCCCAATATCATACCGAATCCAAGAGATGACAAAAGCCCATCGTGGCGGGAAAACCACCATAAAAAGAGCATGATCAAGGTAATTAAAACAGTAAAACCCACCAACATTGTGGGGCTTAAAAAACTTAAAAAACTAAAGGCAATGCCAGTATTGAAAGTGTAATAAAGCGAGAAGAAGGGTAAAATTTCAACAGCTTGGTGAAAAGGCAAGTTGCTCTCTACCCAGGCTTTGATAATCTGATCTAAAACCAGAATAATGACATATAATAAAAGGCCTAAAAAAAAATTTTTCTTCATAACGTTAAAACTTTAAAATATCACGTTGAATTTCAAAAAGCATAATACCTGTAGCGATGGCAAGATTAAGACTGTCTGCCTGCCCTTTTTGCGGAATTTTAACTAGGTCGCTGCAACATTGTGCCAAGTTATCCGGCAGGCCAGATTGTTCATTACCCATAAATAAGATGGTGGGCTTGTTATAATCCAGTGTGCGATAATCGACAGCCCCTTCCAAATGGGTGCCAACAAGCATTCCCTTCCAGTTTTGACAGAATTTTGTGAAGGCGTCTTCTTGAAAGCGGATAATAGGCAAAGCAAAAATGGATCCCATAGTTGCCCGTGTTGTTTCAAGGGCAAAAGGGTCTGTCGTTTCCCCAACAAGAATCAAGCCTTTTACGCCGGCGGCATCAGCTGTTCTTATTATGGTACCTAGGTTGCCAGGATCTTTTACCCCCTCAAGAGCTACCCACAAATCACGTTCCTTTGCTTGAATGAGGCTCTTATCAAAATAGGGTTGTTGAAATATTCCAAGTACCATTTGAGGGTTGTCGCGGCGGGTAATTTTTGAAAGAACCTGCTGGCTTACCTCCAAAACCATGCCGCCATGAGCCTTTGTTCTGGCGGCAATTTTTTGCACAAGTTCATGGTCTGCAACTTTTTTTCCGAAAACGAAAATATCAAGCCTGAAATCTGTATCTAAAGCGCTTGCAACCAATTTTAATCCTTCGACTAAAAAGCGCTTGGAGCTTTGGCGGTTTTTTCTCTGGGTTAATCCCTTAATATCTTTAATAATAGGGTTGGTGAGACTGGAAATTTCTTTATATATGCCAGCTTTTCGTATTTCTTGTTGCATGGTTTTCTCAATTAATTTTTGGACCAACGTGTGTAAAGAGACGTTGATAAGTGCCGTTCAGAACCTTCTTCTTGGATTAAAAGCTCGCCAGAAGAAAGCATGCCGCCCAAGCCTGAAAAAACATCACGGGCAAGTTCGTGTGATGCCATGAATGAGGCACGAATGGCATAACTGGATAAAATGAAGAATAAGGCATTTTCTGATAGTAAGAGGCGGGTTAAATGCATTAAATCATTTAATCCCTCAAAAAACTGCCAGACTTCCCCCTTGGGGCCACGGCCATATTTGGGAGGGTCCATAATAATGCCGTCATAAGTATTACCACGCCTGATTTCCCGTTCAACAAATTTAACCGCATCATCACAGATCCACCGAATAGGGGCTTCTTGAAGTTCGTTTAAAGCTTGGTTTTCCCTCGCCCAGCCAATGGCTTTTTTCGAGGCATCAATATGGGTAACTTCTGCGCCAGCCTTAGCAGCCACAAGTGAGGCAAGGCCGGTATAACCAAATAGGTTTAAAACCTTAATTGGGCGTTTTTCCTTTTTCATTAGGTTTGAAAACCATTGCCAATGGGCAGCCTGTTCAGGAAAAAAGCCCATATGACGAAAGGCAGTAAAGCGGGCATGAAAGCGAATATCATCATACGATAAGAGCCACTCATCTTCCTGCTTTGCATCTTTCAGGCGGTTTTGAAATTTCCAGCGCCCTACAGTATCTTCATCATCTTGCCCTGTGAAAATAGCATCAGCCTGTTCCCATGCCATCTCTTTTAAGCGTGGTTGCCAAAGCGCTTGCCCTTCAGGGCGAATAATCTTGTAAGGACCGTATTGCTCAAGTTTTTGTTCAAAGCCGCTATCAAGCAATTTATAATCGTGAAAAGCAGGCATTGTTAACATAAGAGGTGCCTGCATTATGGGTGAGGGGCCCTTTGTTAAAAGGCGTCTTTGTGGTGGTAATTTTTTAGGTTTTTCTGATATCTCAGGATTTTCTGAATGAGGCTTAGGCTGCAAGCCGCCCGCTCGTGGACGAAACGTTTTCGACTTTGCACTACTGGAAGGCTTTTTATGAGGCTGTTTGTCTTTGGGGCGTCTTGATGTAGGCATGGCTTTTTTATCGTTGGGTTTACACGCCAAGCTTTATCGATCTTTCAGTCTGTTGACAAGAAAAACAAAACCGGCGCTAAAAGATCAATTAGAAATGAAACGCCGGTTCAAAAAGTTTTTATAAAAGCTGTTTTTAAGCTGCAGCAACTTTTTCAAGGAAGTCGGCAACGCGTTTATTAAGGAATCCGGCTTCTTTATTCAAACGAGTTGAGGTATCAAGAATTGTATGAGCCGATTGCGAAGTGCGATTGATCGCCTCATTAACCCCTGCCATATTTTCAGATGTATTATCAGCTCCTTGTGATGCTTTTTGGGCGCTTGTCGTAATTTCTCTTGTTGCATTATTTTGCTGTACAACAGATGCAGAAATCGAATTCGTATGATTTTGTACTTCCGACATGATTTCATTAATTTCCATAATCGCGTTTACAGCATCATCGCTTGCTGTTTGTATACCCGTAATTTGCTCTGCAATTTCATTTGTTGCATTACTAGTTTGGGCAGCCAGATTTTTAACTTCCTGTGCAACAATAGCAAAGCCACGTCCGCTTTCACCGGCGCGCGCTGCTTCAATCGTGGCATTAAGCGCCAGAAGATTTGTCTGTTCTGCGATATCTTGAATAAGATTAACAACATCACCAATTTTTTGGGCTGAGGTAGCCAATTGTGACACACGATTGGAGGTGTTCTGGGCATTCTCTGCTCCGTTCTCGACAACTTGGCTGGTCGTTTCAACTTGCCGGTTGATTTCCTGAATGGAGATAGCCAACTCTTCAGCTGCTGCCGCCACAGTTTGAATATTAGCTGAAGAATTTTGCGAATTTTCTGTTGCGCCACCTGTGCGTATATTAGCATCATCAGCAACTTTATTTAGGTTTTCAGCAGTATTAACCATCTGCTTAGTCTCTTCATCAAAGTGAGATAACATGTCACGAACATCTGAACGAAAACTGTTAATTAGACTGTCAACTGTTTGCTGACGCTGGTGTTCACGTTGACGGTCAGCATTTGTTTGGCTTTCAAGGGCAACACGAGCTTTGGCATTATCATGGAATATACCAATAGCATTTTCCATCTTGCCAATTTCATTGGTACGATTGCTTTGAGCTGTTTCAATTGAAAGGTTACCATTAGCAAGTTTGGACATCTGTTCTGCCATAAGTTTTACAGGCTTACTAATCATGCGCTCCATAGCATAAATGATACCAATAACCAATAAGACCAGAATAGCTACGGCTGTTGCTATAATCGCAAAAGCCTGGTTAGTGGTGGAAATAGCATTTTTAGATCCCTCTGTCGCAATAGAGGCCATAAGGTTGGCAGCCTTTGAAGAGTGGTCAATCATGGCTTTTAAAATATTTTCTTGTTTTGAGACAAGGGCTTTCAAGGTTTCAACCTGTGAGTGGTATTCCTTAAATGAGTCAATAATCGTTGCAAGACCATTGTCGCGCATGGCAATTGCATCAACTTCAAGTTTTGCCAAGGCTTCATTCATCTCGTTAAGTGTCGTCTCATTGGGGGTTTTCATATAAATTCGTATAGTCGAATGAGTCGTATTTGTTGATTGGATAAATTGATTGGAAAGGTTTGCTGTCAATTCAAATGTTTCCAGGACCAGCGAAACGTCATTTGCAAAAGTTCCAGCTGTGTTAAGTTTATTTACCAATAGAGAAGCTTCTTTGCGAGCAATATTAATATCGACTTTCATATCATTAATAAAAGCAGTGCTTGGGGGAAGGCTATCAACAGCACTTTCAGCAACTCTTGCGAACTTTGCAGGAACTTGATTTATGGATGCCAGAATTGCTTCATATTCTTTGTTTGCATTTAACAATTGAATAGCTTGTTTCATACGATTTAAAGGTTTGGGTAATTTGGTGAGTGCTTTTTCAGATTCTGCGATTTCTTCAGGCGAGTAAGCTACATAAGGGTTCGGTAATGTATTATAAAATTGATCAACTGCATCAAAAAAGGCGAAAGCTTCCTTCAAGACAGTCGCAATAGCATTTTCTTTTTGTGCTGCTTGTTGCTGTCCAATTTGCAAGCCTTTGAATTGTAATCGAGCCGTTTCTTCCGATGAAGCTGCAAAAGAGATGAGTTCGTCTCGTATTTTGAGAAGGTTTTCTTCTGTTTGGGCGAGGGGGGTGAGGCTGTCTTGCAAATTTTTGACAGAGTCGCCCATAAACTCTGCTTCTTCTTTCGCTAATGTTAAATCTTTTGAAGCATCAGAAGAGCTTGCAGTCTCAAGTTTAGACAGAACGATGCCAAGCTTATCTCGGCTATTGGTAAGAAAGTTTTCATTATGACTATAAATAAATGATTCCAAATCGACAGTTGCAGAATTCATAGCAGATAAGGCGTCAACCAAGATGCCATTTTTATCCGTTGTTTTTGAAATGGCAAAAAGTGAATAAGCACTAACAAGAGCTATTGTTGCAGCGACAAAAGCAAGAGTTAAGGATGACAGTGTAACCGTCATCCGCATAGACATGTTCTGGAAGAAAGACTGGTTTTTTTTCAACATTGATAAATCCTGAATTTGCCAAATTAGATGAAATTTTGTTAAATTATTGCCATAGTGAATGTGACTAAATCGTTACTTTTTTCAAAAACAATAATTTTTACTGTAATTTTTTATCGTTATTTAATATAATGTTTTTTACACAAGCAAACGATTTAAGTTTTAATTGTTTATTTTATTATGTTTTTTAGATTTATCTCTAATTTTTTAATGTTGTGGGCGAGAGCATTTGAAAAACCAAGGACAAGGCCATTTTTAATATGTTGTTTTGTATTGTAATATTGTGATAATGGATTTCCACCTAAGCCTTTATTTGCGAGAACTTGGCTTATTTCTCTATCCAGCCTTATGTCAAGGGGAACGGTGAAGTGTAGACCCGCAGGACTTCCTATCGGTTTAAGATCAAGTTCTTTTAAGGCAGTGAGCAGGCTTAAGCGTCTTTCTGCATAAAGGCTTTGCGTTTTTCTAATGTGTAGGCTCATATGACCTTCGCTAATGAAATCGGTTAAAACAGCTTGAATAAATGTAGATACACCACGATCAAAGGCGGAGCGGATATTACGCGCCTGATTGATTAAGTTTTCAGGGACGATTATGAAACCAAGTCTTATTGATGGGCTTAAAACTTTACTCAATGTACCAATATAAAGTACGTGGCTTCCTTTGGGGTCCAGAGAGGCTAATGCTGGTAAGGGCGCACTATCATAACGGTACTCCCCGTCATAATCATCTTCAATAATCCAACCATTGACCTTGTGCGCCCAATTAATAAGTTCCATACGTCTTTTCATCGGCATGGTTATGCCAAGCGGGTATTGGTGGGAGGGTGAAACAAGAGCAATTTTTGCTTTATGTTGTTCCATATCGCTGGTTCGAATACCTGCTTTATCCAAAGGTGTTGGAATAAGTTTTAAGCCACATAATTTTAACGTGTTGCGAGCAGAAACATAACCAGGTTCTTCTATATATACACTATCACCATAATCACCGACAAGCATGGAGGCCGTGGCCAAAGCGCCTTGTGAACCTGATGTGATAATAACTTGCTCATAATTACAAACAACGCCGCGTGTTGATCCAATATAATGGGCAATAGCAGCACGAAGGGGCATGATGCCAACAGGATCACCATAATTCAGTTCGGAAATAGTTAAAGCCCTTGCCCATCTAGAAGAGAGCTTTGCCCAGATATTTTTAGGAAAAGCATCAAGGGCTGGAATACCAGGTGTAAAGGGTTGTGCGATTGATAGCCATTGTTTTGTACCAAGATTATTTGCACGTTTGGATGCTTTTCGAGTAGTTTTTTGAGGTAATGATCGTTGAATTTGAACCGCAACATATGTTCCTGAGCCGTGTTTTCCCTCAATCATGCCCTCTGCCGTTAAACGGTCGAGTGCTTGCACAACCGTGTTCCTAGAAAGACCGAGGTCTTTTGCCAAGGCGCGGATGGATGGCAGTCTTTCACCATATCGTAAAGCCCGGATAAAATAACTTCACGCAAGGCTTGTGCCAGTGCAGCCTGTCTGGAGGTGCCATTTTTAGGCAAATATAAATGAATCAGAAGAGAATAAACGCGATGATGCGACATAAGTGGACTTTTAGTGAGTGAAAAAATGGACCTTAATTAAAGTCCATTTTGATTTAGATTCATGAAAAGTCAAATGATTAAAGGAAATGTTATGGTACAGGCTGCTTCTGCCCCTTCTGAAAAAGTAAAACTTAAAAGAGCATACAAAAAAGGACATTATGATAAGGAAACAATTTACAAAATTTTAGATGCTCAGCCTGTCTGTTCTATTGCTTTTTGTAAAAATGAAATGCCTTATAATGTGCCAACCTTGCAATGGCGGCAAGGTAATGTGCTCTACTGGCACGGATCGTCAGCAAGTCATGCCATGAAAGCGCAAAGTGGTATGGATGTTTGTGTGAATGTAACGATATTGGACGGTTTTGTTATGGCGCGTTCAGGTTTTTACCATTCAGTTAATTTTCGCTCTGTGACCCTTTATGGAAAGGCTATGAAAGTTGAGGAAAAGGATCAGAAGAAGCAAGCTTTAATTGCCATGATTGAAAACTTATTTCCTGGGCGAAATGAAACCTTACGCCCCATAAAAGATAAAGAATTAAAAGCCACAACGCTCCTTTGCATGCCAATTGAAGAAGCTTCTGCAAAAATTAGAACTGGCCCACCTGTTGATGATGATGAAGATTACAAATTACCCATATGGGCAGGCATTATTTCTGTTAAAACAGCATCTGGCATGCCTGAGAGCGATGAAAAACTTGTTCAAGGTATCCCTGTGCCCAGATCATATTCGAAACTATCGCTTTAAGCCCTAGAGCCTGCCGATAATATCAGGCAGAGATATTTTGTTGCGCCCAGCGCCGTCCGCGCAATTCAACAGAAAAGCGCGGGGGTGTGCGGGCATAAGTGGCTAAACCTTCAAGGGCAGGTTTTGGATGGGTAATAACACAGGTGGCCATTTTACTTAAAAGATCATCATGGGGTGCTTTTGCTTCAAAAGCCTGCCGAAAAGGGCCCTTTTTTAAAAGTGGTAGAATGCGTGGCAAAATTCCTCCCGCAAGATAAACCCCTCCTTTCGCCATCGTAAACATGGCCATATCTCCCGCAAAACGTCCAAGATATGTGCAAAAAAGTTCGAGTGTCTCAAAAGCAATATCATCTTTATGGTCAAGAGCTGCGCGAGTAACATCGGAAGCCTTGTTAAAAAACAACGGCTTATTGTTGAGGCGGCATAGTGCATGATAAAGCCTTAGAATGCCAGGCCCACTTAAAAATGTTTCCGCTGAAATACGCCCATTAGTGGGTTCCATAACATGCCATATATCAAAATCAAGATCTGTAACAGGACCAAAATTAATATGTCCACCTTCCCCAGGAAGAGGTACCCATGCGTTGCGGGCAAAAACAAGCGCTGCTGCGCCAAGTCCGGTGCCAGGGCCTACCACAAGTTTTGTGCCACGTGGGTCTATGACGCCTGAGCCAATTGCCTGAAGGTCGCCCCCTTGCATAGACGGTAGAGAAAGGGCTAAGGCTTCAAAATCATTAAGAACAACAACGACTTCAAAGCCAAACTCTTCAAGCAGGCGTTTTGGTTCTACACTCCATGAACAATTTGTAAGCGAAATTTTATCCTCTCGCACAGGGCCAGCCACAGCTAAAATAGCCGCACGTGGATAAATGGCCGTGTGGCCCAAGACGACATCTTCAACAGCCTTTTCAAAACTGTCATAATTTTCTGTTTTTAAAACCGGAAAATGCTTTACCGAACTTAAAGCGTCTTGAACCATACCGAAACGAGCATTGGTGCCACCAATATCCGCAATTAAGGCAGGAAAGGGAATAAAATCCAGTTTTTCAGAAGCAAGGACCATGCAAGAACTTTTAATATGCAAAGGGTTAATGATTTATGTTTATTTACATAA
>CALHLB010000084.1 GCA_938034375.1 uncultured Alphaproteobacteria bacterium
GGCCTGTTGATTCGATTTAAAATATCAATTTTTCGCAGGGCGCGCGTAATATAGGAAACCTTAAAATCATGCCCCCCTTCATGCCGGCAAAGCTCAAGAATTTTGCCGGCGGGATTTGTTTTCCTAAGGCAAGTCAAATCATTTGTTTTATTGGTAACGCTACCAATAAAATCACCATATTTTTCATACATGGTCATCACCTTATAAATATTGCCCTGTTTTGCCGGGCCTATCGCACGCCCTTTAAGGGGAACAACCTTATCCTTATTACCATGATAATGAATAATGTTGGCCGCAGGACCAACACAACCTTCAGGATGCGGCGACCAAAATGTGCCTGATAACGGAATAAAGGCATAAAATTTATCACTGCGCTCACACGCCAATGTCCATGTCATCATACCACCAGCAGAAAACCCGGCCATAATTAACCGATCTGCCCGTATGGGAAAACGTCGAGTTATATCATCAATAACATCATCAAAATAACGGAGTTCAAAAAGCTCTTCTTCTTTAAATTGAAAAGGGTGATGAGGGAGTTGCCAATCATCACCGGCCGATTGAACACTCACCAAAGCTAATACAAGGCGGTCCATTTCCTGCGTTAATTTTTTATTACGCATCGCACTAAAGGCATTACCCTTATAGCCATGAGCAAAGAAAACAGCTCCAATAGGGGTTTTGCCATCGTGGCCTTGTGGCAAACGGATTAAATAATGACGATTATTTATTTCGCATTTGGTTTCTGTACCGCAAGCATTTGCAATGCCATTAGACAAAACAATGAACAGAAAAACAAGTAACAAGGTAATTTTTGAAAACAAGGGATCTATCCTGTTAGTTTTTCCCAATCATGCATCAAACAGCCTGTTTTTTCACCTGAAATATTCGTGATCAGGTTTACGACTATAAAGCTGTACTTGCGTTAACGTCCTTTACCCCTTAAAGAGTGAAGACGTCTAAAGGTCAAGGTTTTTCAATATGGCACGCGAATTTATTTATTTTATGCAAGGACTTTCCAAAGCTTATACTGGCGGTAAAAAAGTGTTGGATAATATCCATCTATCTTTCTATCCCGATGCGAAAATTGGCGTTTTAGGTCCAAATGGTTCTGGTAAATCCACCTTACTGAAAATCATGGCTGGTCTTGAAAAAGACTTTACGGGCGAGGCCTGGGTTGCAAAAGGTGCCAGCGTTGGCTACCTGCCGCAAGAGCCTGAACTTGATGCCTCGAAAGATGTTAAAGGAAACGTTATGGAAGGTGTTGCCAAACAGCAGGCAATTCTGGATCGTTATAACGAACTTGCAATGAATTATTCGGAAGAGACAGCTGAAGAAATGTCTAAACTGCAAGATCAGATTGATGCGGAAAATTTATGGGATCTTGATAGCAAGGTTGAAATGGCAATGGATGCCTTGCGCTGCCCACCTTCCAACAGTGCTGTTGAACATTTATCCGGTGGTGAAAAGCGCCGTGTTGCCCTTTGTCGCCTTCTCCTTGAAGAGCCAGACTTACTTCTTTTGGATGAACCTACAAACCACCTCGATGCAGAGAATGTTGCCTGGCTTGAAAAGCACCTGCGCGAATTTAAAGGGGCCGTTCTTATCATTACTCACGACCGTTACTTCCTTGATAATGTAACAGGCTGGATTTTAGAGCTCGACCGGGGGACCGGCATCCCCTATGAAGGAAATTATTCCGCCTATCTTGAGAAAAAAGCCAAACGCCTGGAACAGGAAGGCCGCGAGGATGCGGCCCGCCAACGCGCTTTGGAGCGGGAACGCGAATGGATGGGTGCAAGTCCGAAAGCTCGTCAAACCAAGTCAAAAGCACGCATCAAAGCCTATGATGAACTACTGAAACGCAATGAGGACCGCTCTCCAAGCAATGCACAAATTGTCATCCCTTCTGGTCCGCGCCTGGGTGATGTTGTGATAGACGTTGAAAATATCAAAAAAGGATTTGATGATCGTCTTTTGGTTAATGATCTTTCATTCAAATTACCGCCAGGTGGTATTGTTGGCGTTATCGGACCCAATGGCGCAGGTAAGTCAACACTTTTTAAAATGATTACTGAACAGGAAAAACCAGATACCGGTTCTGTCCGCTTAGGAGATACTGTTAAGCTTGGCTATGTTGATCAATCACGGGATGATATGGACCCCAAAAAGACCGTTTGGGAAGAAGTCTCTGAAGGAAACGACATTATTTATCTTGGCAAACGCGAAGTTAATTCGCGGGCTTACTGTTCAAGTTTCAATTTTAAAGGAGGCGACCAACAACAACCCGTTGGCACCTTATCTGGCGGACAGCGAAACCGCGTTCACTTGGCAAAAATGCTAAAATCGGGCGCTAATGTTATTTTGCTCGATGAACCAACAAATGATCTTGATACAGAAACACTTGCAGCCCTTGAAGATGCATTGGAAGATTTCGCTGGATGCGCGGTTGTTATTTCACACGATCGCATGTTCCTTGACCGTTTGGCAACGCATATCCTCGCCTTTGAAGGTGACAGCCACGTTGAATGGTTTGAAGGAAATTTTGCAGACTATGAGGAAGATAAAAAACGCCGATTAGGACCGGATGCCGTTGAAAATCCAAGACGTATTAAATACCAGCCTTTTACACGATAAAATTAAGGGCGTATCTTGAAATAACAATAAGGATACGCCTATTTATTATACAAAACCCATAGAAAAATAATACTATAGAGCAATTTTCAGCCTTCAACATTTTTAAAATATTTCAGCGAAAAATTTTTTCTCCCTGCTCATCAATCAACCGTTGCGCCTTGATAAGCGTTGCTTTTTCAGCCTCTTCCAGACTGGAAAAAATATCAGCCCGAATTAAAAAATGCTCCATACGCTGCCCTTCAATTTCTTTGGAAACAAAGCCGGCTAAACGATAATTATCGCCATCTTTTTGAGGGGCTGGAGCAATTTCAAACCCCTCATAAGAGTGCAGCATCACATCTTTTTTTAATATGACAGATTGACCAAAAAGCTTTTTGAAAAAAGACATAAAAACCAATTCTAGCTATCAAGGAAAGAGCGCAATTTACGAGAGCGACTAGGGTGCTTCAACTTACGCAAGGCTTTTGCCTCAATCTGGCGAATGCGTTCACGCGTTACAGAAAACTGCTGCCCCACCTCTTCCAATGTGTGATCTGTATTCATGCCAATACCAAAACGCATCCGCAAAACCCGTTCCTCACGTGGAGTAAGAGAGGCGAGAACCCGTGTTGTTGTTTCCCGCAAATTTGCCTGAATAGCAGCATCAATTGGCAAAATAGCATTCTTATCTTCAATAAAATCACCAAGATGACTATCTTCCTCATCCCCAATAGGTGTTTCAAGAGAAATAGGTTCTTTGGCAATTTTTAAAACCTTGCGTACTTTTTCCAAAGGCATTGCCAACTTGGCAGATAATTCTTCAGGTGTTGGCTCGCGCCCTATTTCATGCAACATTTGGCGGGAAGTTCGCACAATCTTGTTAATTGTCTCAATCATGTGAACAGGAATACGGATCGTACGCGCCTGATCGGCAATAGAACGGGTAATCGCCTGACGGATCCACCATGTAGCATAAGTTGAAAATTTGTACCCACGGCGATATTCAAACTTATCAACCGCTTTCATCAGGCCGATATTACCTTCTTGTATAAGATCAAGAAATTGTAGGCCACGATTGGTATATTTTTTTGCAATGGAAATAACCAGCCGCAAATTAGCTTCAACCATTTCCTTTTTTGCAACACGCGCTTCACGCTCGCCCTTTTGCACCATATGCACAATTTTGCGGAAAGCATTTGTTTCAAGCCCTGTTTCAGAGGCTAAAAGCTGAATTTCACTGCGTATTTCGTTAATGCGGCGTTCTTCTGATTCACAAAAGGAAGACCACCCACGCCCTTCAAGGTCAGAAATTTTATCAATCCAGTTAGGGTCAAGTTCCGATCCATGATAATTCTTCAGAAAATCTTCTCTTTGAACACCATAAGATTCAGCCAAACGTAGAAGTCGCCCTTCATAACCGATAAGCTGTTTGTTAATTGTATAAAGTTGCTCAACCAAAGCCTCAATACGATTTTGGTTAAGAGAAAGAGACTTAACGTCCTCTTCTACCTGATCGTGAAGTTTTTTCATCTCCCCAGAGCCGGAAGAGGAAGGCTCCTTATTAGCCAATTTATCTTCAACTATTTGGTCTTGCAACTTGCGGAGTTTAAAATAATTATCCGCAATCGCATCAAATTTAGAAACGACCTCTGGTTTTAATTCAGCCTCCATGGCAGCAAGCGACATGCTGTTTTCAAGATCATCTTCATCATCGTCATCTACGTTGTCACCTTCACCAGCCTCAGCCTCATTATCTGGTTCTTCATTTTCCTCTCCCACAGCAGCAGGCGGCGCTTCTTTAGCATCAGGCCCAGCGTAAGTCGCCTCAAGGTCAATAATGTCGCGTAACAGAATTTTTTCTTCCGCCAGTTCATCGCGCCAAATAATAATTGCCTGAAAAGTAAGAGGACTTTCACATAGCCCGGCAATCATCGCTTCACGGCCCGCTTCAATGCGCTTGGCAATGGCAATTTCGCCCTCGCGGGACAAAAGTTCAACAGTCCCCATTTCCCGCAAATACATACGAACGGGATCATCGGTTCTATCTGTCGGTTCTTTTTTGCTTGTCGTTGCAACGGCTGTAGATTTGGTTGTCGCAACAAGGTCGCCCCCTTCAACCTCTTCTTCAGCTTCTTCTTCCTCAATAACATTAATGCCCATATCTGAAAACATGGACATAATATCTTCAATTTTTTCAGAACTCACCTCTTGTGAGGGAAGGACCGTATTGATTTCATCATACGTGACATAGCCGCGTTTTTTCGCAAGCTTTATCATCTTTTTGACAGCAGCATCTGTTAGGTCAAGAACCGGACCATCTGAACTTTCTGTCGGATTATCGCTTGAAGCTTTTTTATCTTTGGCTTTGGTTGCCATTAAGTGTTTCTCCAGTTTCAAACAGTCTCTACTTTTGTATCGAACTGTTTTAAAGCGCGTTTAAAAAATAAACCCACCTTGGACCATCCATCTGACAAAATAGGAAAAAGCGCGCATTTCCCTAATCTGTCCCTTGGCGCCTGAAATGGTGCCTCATAATCTTACTTCAAATAAAGGCTGTGTATTAAGCCACACTTAACCAATTTGAAGAAAAAAGAAATTATTGCTTATTTGGCAGAAACGTTTTTAAAGCGTTTTTGAAACATTTTTGGGGAAAATTATCAGTTCCAATAAATTCTTTCCCCGCTAAACATCTAATCAGTCTATTGAACATAAATAACATTACACCAAAGCCCTGAATACCAAATTTACCAGCAGGTTTTAAAGATTTTTCTCTTTACAAATAAAGAGCGCAGACACCCACTATAGCTATGCTATGTAGTGGGTAAGGTCATTGTTGCAAGCAAAAACAGAAAATTCACTTCATTTTTTTCAAAAAAACATGAAATTTGATGAAAAAGCCACATTTATGCGTATCAAGCAATGGTTCCTAAGCAACAAGTGCTATATTTTTATTTGCTCGCAACTTCTCATATTCTTTATCCAAAGCCTCTTCCAAATTAAGAATATCCGCTTCCATACGATAATATTCCTCAACCCGCGCGGCAGCTAGTTCAGCATCTCCCGCCTTGCCGGCTTCATCAATTTCATCTTTCAATGCTCTTAAGAAAAGTTTTTGAAACTGCAAAACCATCGTTTGATGAATAAGATCATCTGAAGGATCATAAAGAAGAGCGGGAAAGAGCATTTTCAAAAAATACCCCCGATTTTGGGCATAACGTTTAACATCGCCGCCCTCTTTCATCGCCCTTTCAGGGTTACCATGCACAGCATGTAAAACCGCATGGAAAGCCTCTGACAAACCATCATAAAGTTCAAAAACATCGCAAACGCCATCATCAACGACCAATTGGCGAATAGCATTTATAAAATGAATATAAGCAGGGCTACCCAATTCAATCCGCCCCAATTCCTCGTCAAACTCTTCGCAAAGCCATGGATATTCAACCAGAAAACCAAGCAGAATTTTATCGAGTGTTTTACTTTGGATAGAAACCCTTAATTTTTGAACCTTCGTACCAAAATCATTACTTTTGAATCGCTGGTCACCAGATGAAAAAAGCGCCAGAATATCTAAGCGTGCAGACTGCCTGTAATGATAAGCGATTGTTTTATCCTGTATCTGGTCAATATCATCATATATCTTTTTTTCAAGGGCGGCTTTGCGTTCTGGTGTTTCAAAATCAGTGCCATCAAAATGTCGAATGACAGCAAATTTATGCAAAGCTAACTTGTCTTCCAAAATTTCTTCAAAAACAGACGCTCCCTCATCACGCACCATGTCATCAGGGTCTTTACCCTTTGGCAAAAAAGCGAAAGACTGGCTTTTCCCTGCCTGTATAAGAGGTAACGCCACTTCCACCGCTCGATTTGCAGCGCGCAAACCCGCCTCATCTCCGTCAAAACATAAAACGGGTTCATCTGCCATTTTCCATAAAAGCTGCATTTGTTCGTCTGTCAAAGCAGTACCAAGGGGGGCAACAACCTCATCAATTCCGACTTGTGATAAGGCGATTACATCCATATAACCTTCAACAACAATTAGTCGCTTTTTATCATAGGCTACCTTTCTAGCCCGCGCCCCATTATAAAGAATAGACCGCTTTGAAAAAAGCGGGGTTTCAGGAGAATTCATATATTTGGCAGGATTATCTTTTGACATAGCACGCCCACCAAAAGCGATGGGGCGTTCTTTCATATCTAAAATCGGAAACATGATGCGGTCGCGAAACTTGTCATAAGTTACGGGAATATCTGCGCCCCCCACAATCAGGCCCGCTTCCAGCATTTGCGCCTGCTCAACGCCTTTACCTGCCAGAAAGTTTTTTAAACCCGCCCTTTCTTTCGGGGCGTAACCAATACCAAAGCGTTGCTGCGTCTCAAGACTTAAGCCCCGCTGCACGAGATAACCGCGTGCGAGCGCTCCTTCTGGTGCTTGTAATTTGGATAAAAAATATTGCTGCGCCAAAGCCACGACATCATAAAGGGATGCTCTTTTTTGTTCCCTCTCTTGAGCCTGAGGTGAAAAGACGGGAAGAGCAACATTGGCCTCACTTGCCAATTGCTCCACCGCTTCAGGAAATGAAAGACCGTCTTTTTCTGTTAAAAAACGAAAATGGTCGCCCGTTACACCACATCCGAAACAATGATAAATGCCCTTGCGGTCATCCACATGGAAAGACGGCGTTTTTTCGTTATGGAAGGGGCAGCAGGCCCAAAAGTCACCTTTTTGCGGCTGGCTTTTACGCCGATCATACGTAACACGCCGCCCCACGATTTCAGAAAGCGTGAGCCGGTTTCGAATATCATCAAGAAGTTGCGGTGAAAAACGGGCCATGGCCTATTATTGCTTTTAAAACACGTTTGGCAATATTAAATCTTAATCGATCAACTCAATAAGTGGCTAACCCAATAAGTCCTTCACAATATCGGATGCTTTTGAAAAATCCATCTGCCCTGGATAAGCACCCTTTAATTCCCCCATAACCTTACCAACATCCCTCAAACCGCCAGCGCCACAAGTTGCAATAGCTTTTTCACAGGCTTGCTTGGTTTCATTCACGTTCATCTGTTCAGGTAAAAAGCGTTTGATAATAAGCATTTCCTTGCGCTCGCTTTCAGAAAGCTCCAGCCTGCCCGCCTCCTCATAGGTTTTGGCAGATATTTCGCGCTGTTTTACCATTTTATCCAAAACCTGCACAATATCATCATCGCTAATACGGCAATCATCGCCATGTCTTTGTGACATGTCGCGATCTTTTATCGCCGCCATAATAAGGCGTAGCGTGTTGATTTCGCATTTATCACGATTCTGAATGGCATCTTTTAGGGCCTGAGAAATCTCGTCACGCATGTTCAATCTCTCGCTCTTCATTTTTAGTCGTCAAATTGCACAGGATAATAATCATCCACACGCTTACAGGCAAGATGTTAAAAACATTATAAAGAGATGATTTTAGCCTTTTAAAGTTCAATCGCTTTATTGACTGTTGAAACACTTTCTTTTATCACTCCGACAATTTGTCAAAAAGCCCAACCAACCATTTTCCTTCAATCTTTGAAAAGAAGATCATGGAAATAAGGCCGTTAAAAGAAGGATTAGGAAAAAAGATGAGTATCTGGCAAGACCCGACCCCAACCGCCCTTCTTGTTTTGGCTGATGGCACAGTGATTGAAGGCATGGGCCTTGGGGCTGAAGGCGCAATTGAAGCAGAACTGTGCTTTAATACGGCCATAACAGGTTACCAGGAAATTTTGACAGACCCCTCCTATGCCGGGCAAATCGTTACTTTCACTTTTCCACATATTGGTAATGTTGGCACCAATGAAGAAGATATGGAAACCGTGGCAGAAGATATGCGCGCAGGGGTGCGCGGCTGCATTATCAAGTCCGATATTACAGAACCTTCAAACTACCGCGCCACACGCGACCTGAACCAATGGCTAAAAGACCGCAACATTATTGGTCTTGCCGGCATTGATACGCGCGCATTAACAAACCTTGTGCGTGAAAATGGTATGCCAAACGCCGTTATTGCCCATAATCCTGATGGCACATTTGATGTGGAAGCATTGAAATCCCACGCCAAAGCATGGGCAGGCCTTGAAGGCATGGACCTGGCCAAAACCGTAACAGCTGAAAATCAATATGAATGGAATGAAGCCCCTTGGGTATGGAATGAAGGCTATAGAAAAATATCTGAAACGCCCTACCATGTGGTTGCACTTGATTTCGGCGTTAAGCGCAACATACTGCGCCTTTTGGCAGGCCTTGGCTGCAAGGTAACCGTGCTTCCCGCTACAGCAAAAGCAGAAGACGTTTTAAACCTAAATCCTGATGGTGTTTTTCTATCAAATGGGCCAGGAGATCCGGCGGCCACAGGCACTTACGCGCTTGAAACAATCAAGGCTGTGATTAAAAAAGATATCCCGACCTTTGGCATATGCCTGGGTCACCAAATGTTAGGCCTTGCCTTGGGTGCCAAAACAACAAAAATGCATCAGGGGCACCACGGCGCAAACCACCCTGTAAAAGACCATACAACAAACAAGGTTGAAATCGTTTCCATGAACCACGGTTTCGCGGTTGATGGCAAAAGCCTGCCAGAAGGCGTGGAAGAGACGCATATTTCCCTGTTTGATGGCACAAATTGTGGCTTACAGGTTACCGGAAAACCCGTCTTCTCAGTACAACACCACCCAGAAGCCTCCCCCGGGCCGCAGGATAGTCATTACTTATTCAAAAGATTCGTGAACCTGATGCGTGCCCGTAGGAAAGAAGCCTTGTTGTCGGAGCATGAAAAGGTTTAGGGGGAAGGGTTATCCTATTTATTTAGCCATACTACTGATTGCCCACACCATACCAACCACCACGCACCGTCATACCAAGGCTTGACCTTGGTATCCAGAAAATACCTGCCGCATAGCGCTGGATTGCCAAGTCAAGCTTGGCAATGACGCGGGTGTAGGAGGTTAAAAAAGCGTTGGGATAAACTTTAACCAAGGCTTTATCCAGCCCATATGTTGCGGCAATTTTTCTGCAAGAGTAACAAGCCAAGGCTTGGCTACAATAGTGGCAAGAGAAGCCGCTGAAAAGAAGAGACAATCAACTAGAAGGCCTCCAATCTGCTCAGAACGTTTTTTTGAAGCCGTATGCTGGCACCCCTTTTAATGCCTTTCATATAGTCCGTTAACAACGGCTTTAAAATATTGGAAAGACTTTGAACGGTATCTTCTGCTGCAAACATACTATCAATCGCATAGTTGCGAACCGCTTCATGGCTTAATTTATCGTCCAGATATGTCCAAACATGCTTAAATGCTGTTACGACAATAGGAGAAATAAACTCTTTGGCAATCTCACTTGCCATATCTTTAGCGAAAGCTTCCCCTGCCTGATGAACATTTTCAGCCGCCTCTTCAGAAATAGGTTCTTTGTTAGCCTCTTCCTTGAAAGAACGCCATTCAGGAAATTTATCAACAACCTTTTGGAACTGCCAAACCAGCGTTTCAAATTCAGCTGCCGTAATGTCCGACCATTCCTGGTGCGCCTTCACCACCATTGAAGACAATGTCTTTTCATATTTCGCAAAAGAAATAAGTTCATGCTGTGCAGGCGTTGCTAAGGGAACATTATCAGCCATCCTTTGAAGGCGCTTGATCACCCGCCCGTCAACATTTGTTTCATTCTCTTTCAAATCCTTAATAAAATCATTAAGCGAATTTTTCAAAGATAAAAAAGCCTGCTCAATATCCCCGCCCGTGAAATCATCTGCCAAAGGATCCGATGGCAGTGTTAAGCGTCCGTTTTGCCATTCAGGCCTCAAACTGGCCGGCCTTTGCGAGGGGACTTCTTGTGGCATGCTCTCCACATCTTCTACCTCATCCGGTAAAAGCTCACCTTCAGCCTCCGCAAACAACTTTGCAATAAGCCCATTCACATGGGCAGGGCCTTTTTTCCAATCCTTATCCGCAATCTTGGCAATAGCCAGATCAACTTCCTCATTCATGGCTGAAGAAGCGTTAAGGGTGGGCCGCCCGTTAAGACGCGCCTCATACCACTTTTTCCAGACATGCCAGTTGTCTTGCTTATTTTCATTGAAATAAGCCGCCATATCACGCCAATGGCGTTGCATGTTTTTAGGCATGTCATTGGGCCAGAGCCTATAGCGGGCAAGCGCAGAAGACGCACTGGCCCAGTCTTCCCCTCTACCCTCACCAGAAGCCAAAAACGCCACATCAAGCGAAACCGATTTCCAGAAGGCGGGGGCGGAGACTTTCAAGCCTTTACCATGGGTTGGATATTTAGCGGCAACCCATGGTAAAGGCATACCGCGACAAACTGGCAACAATATGGCCTTATCAAAATTGTGATATTTTGAACTCTTTATCAACAAAGGAAAAACACGTAAAGCTGCCCGTGAAGCAAGCACAACAGAAACTTCAGTCGGCTTATCTTCCAACCACGCCTTCAAGTCTTTAGCAGAAGAAATCTCAATCCCAGCCATGCACTATGCCCCTTAACCACTTCACCCACCATAAGCACAATCAAGAGAGGAAAAGCAACCTTCCCAAAACACAAAAAAGCCGCCCCAAAGGCGGCTTTACTGCATTACTAGCAAAAATTCCTATAAGCCAATATTATGAGTTATCCATTTAACAAAACGCGAAACATCGCACCAAAACTGGGCAACAGCATGGACATCAACACGTTGATGGCCAAGATTGGAACGGCCCACCATCATATATCTGTTCATCATGATCTCCTTTCATAAAAGATCGCAAAACTTATCTGAAAAAAACGACAAGCTTATTTATACATTAAGTATGTGAACATTTTGCGCCTCTGTCAAGAAAAGATGCACATTTTGCGTTTATTTTTTTGGGAAAACGTGCAAAATACTAAAAGTAGAGTAAAGGCAGAGTTGTGGCATTAATATGAATTCGAAAAAATCAAAGGCTCAAGAACAAGCACAACACAGTCCAGATATGCAAGCCTTCATGACTGCAGACGGGTTTTATGCATGGCGAAAAAAACTGGGGTTAAAGCAAAAAGAAGCCGCTGAATTATTGGGTCTGCAAAAACGCATGATCCAATATTATGAAAAAGGCAGTCGTAATGGCAAACCCGTCATCATACCAAAATCCGTCCGTCTTGCTTGCTATGCACTGGAACGCGGCATTGAGGATTATGATGGTAAAAATGCCCAAACATTTGATCTTGACCAATTTGGCGACTAAATCAAAAAGGAAAAAACGTAAGGTTTACCGTATGCGCAACACATTTCCTGCATAAAAAAGCCTTTTTGATAAACTTCCCCCTTTTCAACACCGTTTCCTTTGCCTATAGAGAAGCCTTAGCCAGATAATTTATCCGTGATGCCCAGCCGTTTTTGCGTCTGGGCTTTTTGCGAGAAGAAACGCGAAAAGCAGGTCTAATGCCCAAACGTACAGATATAAAATCCATTCTCATCATCGGTGCCGGTCCCATTGTTATTGGTCAGGCCTGCGAATTTGACTATTCAGGCACACAGGCCTGTAAAGCCCTTCGAACGGAAGGCTATCGCATAATTTTGGTGAATTCCAACCCCGCCACCATCATGACAGACCCTGATTTGGCAGATGCAACCTATATAGAACCAATAACGCCTGAAATTGTCGCCAAAATCGTTGAGAAAGAACGTCCAGACGCTATTTTACCAACCATGGGCGGGCAAACAGCCCTCAACTGCGCTTTATCATTGCGCCGCATGGGTGTTTTGGAAAAATTTGGCGTTGAAATGATTGGCGCCACGGCAGAAGCCATCGACAAAGCAGAAGATCGCGACCTTTTCCGCGCGGCCATGCAAAAAATCAATCTCGATACGCCCCACGCGGCTTTTGTCAATACATCAGAATTGAAAAAGCGCTTTATTGAAGAATATCAAAGCCGGAAAGCAGCCGTTAAAAAGCAATATGAAGAGCATGACGGCCTTGAAGAAGCTTTGGCCGATTTTGAAAAGCGCTGGCTGGAAGGTGAGCGAAACCGCCGGGAAGAACATCGCCTTACTGCACAATTGCAAGCTTTGAAAGCAAGCGAAATTACAGGTCTACCAGCTATTATACGCCCAAGCTTCACCATGGGTGGCCAAGGCGGCGGTATTGCTTACACATTGGAAGAACTTTACGATCTTGTTCTTTCAGGCGTTGAAGCTTCTCCAACAGATGAAGTGCTGGTTGAAGAAAGCGTTTTAGGATGGAAAGAATATGAGATGGAGGTTGTGCGCGATAAAGCAGATAACTGCATCATCATTTGTTCCATTGAAAATATCGATCCTATGGGCGTCCATACCGGTGACAGCATCACCGTTGCTCCCGCCTTAACATTGACCGATAAAGAATACCAAATCATGCGGAATGCCTCAATCGCGGTTCTGCGTGAA
Organism: uncultured Alphaproteobacteria bacterium; assembly: GCA_938034375.1. GTDB lineage: Bacteria > Pseudomonadota > Alphaproteobacteria > Rhizobiales > JACESI01 > JACESI01. The sequence goes on from CALHLB010000084.1 coordinate 13,035, forward strand.
ATCGGGGTGGAAACCGGTGGTTCAAACGTGCAATTTGCTGTCAACCCGAAAGATGGTCGCTTAGTCGTCATTGAAATGAACCCGCGTGTTTCCCGCTCTTCTGCGCTTGCCTCCAAGGCAACTGGCTTCCCGATTGCGAAAGTGGCAGCCCGTCTAGCTGTTGGTTATACATTAGACGAACTTGATAACGACATTACAGGCGGCGCAACACCAGCCTCATTCGAACCAAGTATCGATTACGTTGTCACCAAAATTCCGCGTTTTGCCTTTGAAAAATTCCCGGGCGCCCAACCAAATCTAACAACAGCCATGAAATCGGTTGGTGAAGTTATGGCTATTGGCCGTACTTTTGCAGAAAGCCTGCAAAAGGCCCTGCGCGGCCTGGAAACAGGGCTTAATGGGTTAGATGACATTGAAATTGAAGGCTATAGCGAGGGGCAGGAAAAGGATGCCATTCGTGCAGCCCTTGGCACCCCCACTCCAGACCGGCTTTTAAAAGTAGCGCAAGCCATGCGCCTTGGTTGGGATAATGAGTTCATCCACAATTTTTGTAAAATAGACCCGTGGTTCTTAAATCAACTCAAAGCTATTGTTGATATGGAGCAGAAGCTTTTAGAACATGGCCTTCCCACAACACAAAAAACCATGCGTTCTGTTAAAGCAATGGGCTTTTCTGATGCGCGTCTTGCCAGTATTCTTGGCAAAAGCGAGGAAGATATCCGTACCCACCGCGAAAATCTGAACGTACACCCCGCTTATAAACGGATAGATACCTGCGCGGCAGAATTCGCTTCACCAACAGCTTATATGTATTCAAGCTATGAAGTGCCTTTTACAGGAAGCGTGCAATCAGAAGCGCATCCATCCGACCATAAAAAAGTTGTTATATTAGGGGGTGGTCCAAACAGGATAGGCCAAGGCATCGAATTTGATTATTGTTGCTGCCACGCCTGCTTTGCACTTTCTGATGCCGGCTATGAAACAATCATGATTAACTGTAATCCCGAAACCGTTTCAACCGATTATGACACCTCAGACCGGCTTTACTTTGAACCTTTAACGACAGAAGATGTTTTAGAAGTTCTTAGAACAGAAAAAGAAAAAGGCACTCTTCACGGTGTCATTGTGCAATTCGGTGGTCAAACACCGCTTAAATTGGCAAATGATCTTGAAAAAGCAGGCATTCCTATTTTAGGCACATCGCCAGATGCTATTGATTTGGCAGAAGACAGGGACCGCTTTCAAGCTTTATTAAATGAACTCAACCTCAAACAACCTAATAATGGTATTGCCCGTTCACGGGATGAAGCAAAGGCAATTATTGAAGAAATTGGCTACCCAGCCGTTATTCGCCCTTCTTATGTTTTGGGCGGGCGCGGTATGGAAATTGTCCGGAGCGATGAACAATTTGACCGCTATATCAATGAAGCCGTTATCGTTTCAGGCGATAGTCCCGTTCTTATTGATGGCTACCTTTCAAATGCAACTGAAATTGATGTTGATTGTCTTTGTGATGGCAAAGATACATTTATTTGCGGCATTATGGAACATATTGAAGAGGCAGGCATTCACTCAGGGGATAGCGCCTGCTCGCTCCCGCCTCACTCTCTGTCTGATAACATTATCGAGCAATTAAAAGAACAAACCCGCGCAATGGCCCTTGCCTTGAAAGTTGGTGGGTTAATGAACGTGCAATACGCTGTAAAAGATGAGCAAGTTTATGTGATCGAGGTCAACCCAAGGGCATCGCGCACTGTACCCTTTGTTGCCAAAACCGTTGGGGTTCCCATTGCAAAAATTGCTGCCCGCATTATGGCAGGAGAAAGCCTTTCAAGCTTTAACCTGAAAGAACAACAATTGAACCATATCGCGGTAAAAGAGGCCGTTTTCCCCTTTGCGCGCTTTCCTGGTGTTGACACTGTGCTTGGCCCCGAAATGCGCTCTACCGGTGAAATTATGGGATTGGATAAAAACTTCGCAATTGCCTTTGCCAAGTCACAATTAGGTGGTGGAACAAAGGTGCCAACTTCCGGAACAGTTTTCGTGTCGGTACGTAATGATGATAAATCGCGTATTTTAGTTGCTATTAAAAAACTGGCAAAGGCCGGTTTCAAAATTGTAGCAACGGGCGGTACACAAAACTATTTGCAAGAACAAGGACTGGAAGTGGCGCGCATTAATAAGGTACTGGAAGGCCGCCCCCATGTGGTTGATGCCATTAAAAATGGCGAGGTACAACTGGTCTTTAATACAACGGAAGGATCAAAAGCACTTGCAGATAGCCGCTCATTGCGTCAGGCTGCCCTTCTTAACAAAGTGCCTTATTATACAACACTATCAGGTGCGATAGCGGCCTCTGAAGGCATTGTCGCCTATAAGGAAGATGTTGTTGAAGTGCGTTCTTTGCAATCATATTTTGCCTGAATTTTTTATGGCAAAACAAAAACAGGAGAAAAACAATGGTCGATAAAATTCCAATGACCATTGCCGGATACAAGAAGCTGGAAGAAGAGTTGAAAGAACGCCAGCAAGAAATACGTCCGCGCATAATTAAAGAAATAGAAGAAGCGCGCGCCCACGGCGACCTGTCTGAGAACGCTGAATATCATGCTGCAAAGGAAGCCCAAAGCATGAATGAAGGCCGTATCATGGAACTTGAGGGAACCCTTGGCCGCGCTGAGGTGATTAACCCGAAAAAAATGAACGGTAATACAGTTAAATTCGGGGCCACGGTCAAAATCGTTGATGAGGATACAGACGAAGAAAAAACCTATCAAATTGTAGGCGACTTGGAAGCTGATCTAAAAGACGGTAAAATTTCACTCTCTTCCCCCATCGCACGCGCGCTGATTGGTAAGGAGGAAGGAGATTCTGTTGAAGTAACAGCCCCCGGCGGAACAAGGGGATATGAAATTCTGGAAGTCAATTATATATGAAGCATGATCCGGAAAAATGGCTCCTTATTCAATCTGGATCATAACAAATGGCAGGCGCGGCGATATTGTCCAATGCCGCGCTATTGCTGAAAAACTGATTCAGGAAACGGGGGGAAATATCAGTGAAAAAGAACTGCACCCCCGCACTCTATGGAGCTTTACCGCTCCTTTTTGCCCACTAGACCCTTTAGAGAAAAAGAAACTCCACCCCCCCTATCCCGACCTGATTGTTGCATCTGGCCGGCGTTCTGTTCCTGCTGTACGTTATATAAAGAAAAAAACAAAAGGGCATTGCCAAACTATATTCATGAAATATCCGGGCGTAAACACGGATAAATTAGGCCTCTCGTGGATCCCTGAACACGATAAACGCAAAGGGGCACTTTGTATTAACACACTTACAAGTCCACATCTTGTCGGCAAAATGTCCAAGACAATAAAACGTGCAAGAAAAAACACACGGTTTGACCATTTAAGTGGTCCTAGATTGGGAATTATTTTGGGTGGGAACAGCCATCATGTAACTTATGATGATAAGGAAATTAACAATCTTATCAAACCCTTAGAAAATAATCATGCCTTCTCATCCTATCTTGTTACAGGCTCGCGTAGGACACCTAAAAAACTGCTTATAGAAATAAGAAAAAAGCTTTCAAACCTACCTCATTTTATCTGGGATGGCGAAGGGGATAACCCATATTTTGACATTCTTGCCAGTTGCGATGCCTTTTACGTAACAGGTGATAGTCACAATATGGTAAGTGAGGTTTTGGCCATGGGAAAAAAGACCTACATTTATAAACCAAGAGGCAATGCAAGTAAGTTGAATTACACTCTTGAAAAACTCCAAGAAAAAGACCTTATAAGTTTTGATCTGAATACCATGCAAGCCGGCAATCAACCTGCAATCGATGCAACAGATAAGATTGTTGCCTTTATTAAAGAAAAACTGGACCTTTAACGAAAATTTTCCCTCAACATCCACAAATGAAAAATTTTTATAAAGCCTAAACCTTGACCCACATAGCCACAAAGGCAATATCAAATTAAGTAATTATTCACGCTCAAATAAGCTCTCATTGGGGAAAATCATGCATAGTAAAGTTTTAATCATTGGCTCAGGTCCTGCAGGCTATACCGCCGCCATCTATGCTGCCCGCGCCATGCTGGAGCCCCTTCTTGTAACAGGGCTTGAACAGGGTGGCCAATTAACCATAACCACCGATGTTGAAAACTATCCAGGATTTGCCGACCCTATTCAAGGCCCATGGCTGATGGAACAGATGAAAATGCAAGCTGAAAATGTGGGCACCAAACTTATCAACGACACGATCATCAACGTTGACATGGAAAACCGCCCTTTCAAGGCTACAGGCGATAGCGGCACTGTTTATGAAGCTGATAGTCTGATTATTGCAACAGGCGCCAAAGCAAAATGGTTGGGCCTGCCTTCTGAACAAAAATTCATGGGTTTCGGTGTTTCTGCTTGCGCTACTTGCGATGGATTTTTCTACCGCGGCAAAAAAGTTGCTGTTATTGGTGGCGGAAATACCGCTGTTGAAGAAGCCTTGTATTTAGCCAATTTGGCAGAAAAAGTTATTCTCATTCACCGCCGTGATGAACTGCGTGCTG
>CALHLB010000085.1 GCA_938034375.1 uncultured Alphaproteobacteria bacterium
GCAGTTTCAGATTTGGTTTCAACATGCATATGTTTAGGCACGATCTGGCGATAGGCCGGATAATAATCCGTGCAAACATGTGTTAGGTCGAACATCTCAAGCTGTTCCCACAGCCCCTGGGCAGTTTTTGCGTCTCTTTGCCCAAGCTGAACACCGCAAACGCGCTGTCCATCCCTATCATACGCTAGCCAGATCCAACATTTGTTTCTTTTTTTTGGACAAAATGCCACATTTCGTCCAGCTCCATCACACTCACAGGCTCAATCTCACCAGTATCTTCACGGAACTTTTCAATATCATCACCCAGCTTTTCTACCCAACGCATCACTGTTGTATGGGTAACACCGGTTAAACGCGATATACCCCGAAAGCCGACACCTTCCAGATAAAGTCGGATGCATTCAACGCGTTTATCTATCGGGGTTCGGCTCATTGAACTGTGAGTATAATTACATCTGCAAGCTTTGCATTTATAGCGCTGCTTACCACGAACAATACCGTTTTTGGTGCGGATGGTGCTCCGACATCTGGGACAACTCATAAAATAGCATAACAAATCTATCTATAAGCACCAAGTCCAATTATTTTAATGTATCAAGAAAATTAAGCAATTCTCTCTGATTAGCGGAAGACAAATCAACAAAACGGTCTCGAATTATTTGTGCTTCACCACCATGGGCAATAATGGCATCTCTATAATTAGTTGCACGACCATCATGTAAGAATCGGTCACGAGAAGCGATGCCAGCCAAAGGTGCTGTGCGCCAATCTGTTCCAATAGCATCACCTTGCACAATTTTATCATCCAGCTCAAACCCCATATCATGAATGAGCAAATCAGAATAAAGCACCAATTCATCACCATTTTTTGTTGGCAATGCCCGCACATGACACTTATCGCAACCGATACGGTTAAACACCAACTCTCCAGTGTGGGAAGGCACATAATGTGCCTCCCGCTGTAGATCACCCGTAACCAAAGAGGCCTTTTGTGTAATTGCAGCACCTGGTTTAACCATTATGAACGCGATAAGCAGATAGGTGATTACCGTTGTAAGAATGATTATCAAGCTAGTAGAACCCAGAATTTTCCACGGGCTATGCTCTTTTACAATAGCGCGGATATCTGTCTTCATACCAAGGGCAACCATAGCCAAAAGAAAGAGGAACGCACCAACATCTGAAATAACAACCTTAACGGTTCCATTAATGGTGAAAAGCGAATTAAGCGCCACGGCCAAAGCAAAAAGGATAACAAACCATGGCACCTTAACGACGCTTTTACCGCCTTCTTGTTTATTGCGGAACATGAAACCAAACAGGATGATAAGTGGAATAAGAAGTAGAACCTTGATAAGTTTTACAATTGTACCAGAGTTGATTGCCTGATCTGAAACAGCATATCCAGCGCCATAAACCTGAGCAAATTCATAAATACTAGCTCCTGCAAAAACCCCGAAAAGGTGGTCGTTAAAAAGGCTCATATATCCATGTTCATACATAAGTGGATAAACAAAAAGTTGTAATGTACCCATCAAGGTAATAAGCGTAACAGCAAGCGTTGTGTGTGAACTACGTGCATTAACTGTTAAGGCTGTTGCCATAACTGCAGCAGCGCCACAAACAGCACTACCAGCTGCAAGTACCAAAGCCAAATCCTGGTCGAACTTAAACATATAACGCAAAATAGCGTAGGCTGCTGCAAGAATAATAACCAGCTCACTAAAAGCAATCAAAACCGGTTCATATCCTGTTTCAACAATCACTTGGGCTGAAATTTTAAAACCGATAAGAACAACACCCGTTTTAATAAAATACGTAGTTGAAAATGTAACTGCGTTTTTTAAAAAATTGGGTATTGTAAAAATATTACCGATTAAAATGCCAAACAGAACGGCAATCAACAAAGGGTTTTGGGATAAACGGTTTTGTAAGCCACCGGCCATTCCATAGACCAGGTATGTCAAAAGCGTTAGGAAAAGAAGGCCAAGAATGACGTCCTTGTTAAAAAATCTATTGAAATTATCCATCATTATTCAAACTCCTAATATAGGATACCAATGCGTTTAAGTGTTTGGAACGGTCTTCGGTTTTGACTTTCAGATCAATGCCTATTTCATCTTGCATTGCTGAATCGACCATATTGCGTAAGGAGACTTCATGAGCTTTCCAGCCAAATCGTCCGATTCTTTTTCCTCTAGGCGTTTGGACATAATTAACACGCCCCTGCACGCCATCTCCCTTTGATCTTGCGTGCGAAAGCAGCACTGAATCCGGTATTTCATCAATACGGGATGTCGCAATAAGGGATAAAGGCAACCGCATGGAAACAAGACTTGCTCCCTGGCTTAAGCCAAGATTCTTTACAGCACCAGCTTCATCACCAGTGCGCTTAAAACCATGAGCAAGCTTTAAAGCTTCAGGCATTGCGCGGAATTGGCCTAATTCTTTATCAAAAAAACCAACCCGCTTGGCAAAATCCTCTTCATCGCTTGAAAAACCACCCACAACAGGATCATCATGACAGGCAACGCAACTCGTTTGGTTAAATTTTACACCAAGTCCCGTCTCAGCAGAAAATTCATAGGTGAAAAGACATTCGCCAGCTCTTGCCAAATTATCATCTTTTTCAAAGCAATTTGTTTGCAGTTGTTTTTCAGAAACGGACTTTTCAGACTGAATTGATGCTTCAAATATTAGGTTCTCACCCCCAACGAAGCCCTTCTCATCAAAGGCAGGCATGACACTTATAAAATCATTGTCATCCTTACCTTCCATTCCAAGGAAAATCTGTTTGCCATCATAAGATGTGCTGATTGCTTTTATTTTGCCTTGGTCGCTGAACTTAATATGATCTGTCTTTAGTTTTACACGCGCAATCAGATCCCCTTTTTGATTAAATCTCAATATTTCGCCATTTTGGTTGGCAACATAAAGATCAGAAGCCCCTGCAAGCGTTGTGTTGCTTGAAAAACGAGGATTTGCGATTTCCGGTGTGGCTGCAGCAATATCAACAGGAGAATTAATAGCCTCATGCGTCAAGTAAGAAACTTTATCGACCGAAAAAACATAATCATCATGAGTTAAAAGCACTCTTGCAATTCTGTTTTTATAGAAATCGGAAACATAAATAGAACGTTCCGGAATCCATTGAAACACCATACCGGCACTAACATTTTCATCTTTGATCGGCGCAATCACTTTTTGTGGAATAAGGCCATCAGTCCCATCCTGTACATGAATCTGCGCAAGACTACCATCGGCATTGACAACACCAAAAACAGCAAAATTACTGCTATCGGGTGAAATACCCATAAAAACAGTGCCGACTGATCCTGAGGATAAGCTCCCTTGAATGTATTGATTGGAAGTTTTTCGCGCCACATTTCCGGGTATAATTCTTTGAACATAGGTAGGGAGCCAATAGTCGCCATAAATCCTATCTGAAATACTACCGAAAAAAACCCCTCCATTATCAATACTTGGAGGATTGGCCAAAGGGCTTCCATCTGGATCTGAAACACTTACATGACCAGGTCCTTCAACGCCATAAGGCGCATTAGCCTGCCATGGTCGTCCAAAAGCATTGTTAATGGATATGTATTTTGGATTTGAAACATTTGGCATATGCCGTGTTACGGAACTATTATTATAATATTTATTCAAATGCCTTTTTGAATTAGCAGAATATAATATTACACGTCCATCAGCAGCATAAGGTCGCTTTACAGCAAAATCATTAGGCACCTCAAAAGCGCCCTTAGCCAAGTCAATTGAAAGCAGTGAGCCAGCCTTTAAATCGCTATGCCCAATAGGTAAACCATAATTACTTTTGCTGGCAACTAGCAACCTTTCAGGATCCAGAACTTTGCCTGGAAGAGTTGATAACAGAAATTCCGGATTGGATGGAATAGCACCACCCGCATGGAAGTGGCCTATATGACGAACAGACATCAGACCTTTAATTTCAGATGCAATGGGAGTAATTTTATATTCAAAGCCAGAATCAACTTTTGATTTAATATCA
>CALHLB010000086.1 GCA_938034375.1 uncultured Alphaproteobacteria bacterium
TATCTCCGTACATAAAATAGCGCCCGAAAAATACGAAGAGCTTCATAAAATAATGATGCGAGCGCAAGGGCAAATGACAGGCGAAAAGGCTTTGCGTTTTGCAAAACGTCTCGGTATCCCAGAAGACAAATTGCAAGAAGCCATGAAAAGTGACATTACGCGCAATACCGTGAATGAGGTTTATAGCATTGCACAATCCCTTGGATTACAGGGAACGCCCACCTTTATTGTTGGTGATGAAGTTCTTCCTGGTGCTGTTGGTTATGATGTTTTGCTTGAAAAAATATCGTCCATGCGCGCCTGTGGCAAAACAATATGTTCTTAAAAGAAGAAAAAATCATAAAAATACAGGTTTTTGCTTTTCACAATTAATCGCACAGATTATAAAACCATAACCAAAAACCTTGGAAAAGACATTTTTTAATGGCGACTGTACGCATTCTAAACGGACCAAATTTAAATCTATTAGGAAAACGGGAACCTGAAATATATGGTAAGGTCATGCTTTCAGATTTAGAAGAAGAATGCCGCCGTGAAGGCATGGCGCTTGGCTTAAATGTTAATCACCTTCAATCAAACCATGAAGGTGTGTTGGTTGATGCCCTTCAAGAAGCGGGGAAAGCTGGTGACTGGGTTATCTTAAATGCTGGTGCCTTTACCCACACATCTGTCGCCTTGATGGATGCTATTATTGGATCGAATGTTAATGTTATTGAAGTTCACATTTCCAATATCCATGCCAGGGAAGAATTCAGGCATCGTTCTTTTATTGCGCCTGTATCAAAGGGAAGTCTTGTAGGTTTTGGAACTTATGGTTATAGACTTGCTCTTCAGGCAATTGCACACCAAACCGTTATTTCATAAACGGTAAATTAAAAGACTAAAGCAGGAAAACGAAATATAATGGCTTCTGAACCAATCGATCATGATCTAATCCGCAAACTTGCAGAACTTTTGTCTGAAACAGACTTAAACGAGATCGAAATTGAACATGATACGCTCAAACTCCGCTTGAGCAGAAACCCTGAACCCGTTCAAACCATCGTACAAGCAATGCCGCAGGCTACCCCTATGGCGCAGCCTTTGCCTGCGCCTTTATCTCCTACCCCTTCTGCCGCACAGCCTGAAGATAAAGCAGCGCCCGTTTCAACCAATGCCTTAAAATCGCCAATGGTTGGCACAGCCTATCTTGCACCAGAACCAGGGGCCGCGCCTTTTATTAAAGTTGGCGACACTGTTAAAGCCGGCCAGACAATTATGATTATCGAAGCGATGAAAACGATGAACCAGATTCCAGCCGATAAGACAGGAAAAATAAGTGCGATTTTGGTTGAAGATGCGCAGCCTGTTGAATTTGGTGAACCCCTTATCGTTATCGAATAAAAGGTTTAGCGCGTGTTTAACAAACTTCTTATCGCTAATAGAGGCGAAATTGCCCTACGTATTATGCGGGCCTGTAAAGAACTTGGCATTCAAACTGTAGCGGCTCATTCAACGGCGGATGCAGATGCTATGCATGTGCGTTTAGCAGATGAAAGCGTATGTATCGGGCCGCCCCCTGCCCGTGATTCATATCTTAAAATTGCAGAAATTCTAGCCGCCTGTGAAATTACAGGGGCAGATGCCGTCCACCCAGGTTACGGATTCTTGTCTGAAAATGCCCGCTTTTCAGAAATACTTGATGCACACAATATCACATTTGTTGGCCCAACAGCCAATCATATTTCCATTATGGGTGATAAAATTACAGCCAAGCAAACGGCTGAACGCTTAGGTATTCCTGTTGTTCCTGGCTCTAAAGGTGCGATTAAAAACATTATTGATGCCAAAAAAGTTGCCGCTGAAATTGGTTATCCTGTGCTTGTTAAAGCTGCTTCCGGCGGCGGTGGTCGTGGTATGAAAGTCGCCATGACAGAAGCCGATTTGCCTGAGGCTGTTTCAACAGCAAAAGCAGAAGCAAAAGCTGCCTTTGGTGATGATGCACTTTATCTTGAAAAATACCTCATTACACCGCGCCATATTGAAATTCAGGTTTTCGGCGATGGTAAGGGCAATGCTATTCATCTTGGTGAGCGTGATTGCTCATTGCAACGCCGACACCAAAAAGTTTGGGAAGAAGCGCTTTCACCTACTCTTAATGAAGACGAACGGCAAAAAATAGGTAAAATTTGTGCGGATGCCATTGCAGAATTAAGCTATTCAGGCGCAGGTACCGTAGAATTTCTTTATGAAAATGGCGAATTTTATTTCATTGAAATGAATACGAGACTGCAAGTGGAGCATCCGGTAACAGAAGCTGTCACTGGCATTGACCTTGTTCATGAACAATTACGTATTGCTTCTGGCGGTAGCCTTTCTGTTTCTCAGGAAGAGATGAAATTTACCGGTCATGCGATTGAATGTCGCATTAATGCCGAACACCCTGCAACTTTTACCCCCTCGCCTGGCAAAATTTTACAATATCATCCTCCAGGCGGTTTCGGCGTGCGTGTCGATTCTGGAGTTTATCAGGGATATTCTATTCCACCTTTTTATGATAGTTTAATTGGAAAATTGATTGTTCATGGCCGCAACAGGACAGATTGCATGATGCGCCTTCGCCGCGCCTTGGATGAATTTGTTATTGATGGTGTTGAAACAACTATTCCTCTGTTTCACGATCTGCTAGGTGAAAGGGATATTCAAGACGGAAATTATGATATTCACTGGCTTGAAAATTATCTGGATCAAACAAAATCTTGATTTTAGAAACCGATATGAACATGGTGTGATAGCTTGAGCGGCAATCAGCCTTTCAAGGTTACTCCACATATACTGCTGAAAGCCTATTCTTGCGGTATCTTTCCTATGTCTGAAGGGGCGGATGATGAGGCGCTTTTCTGGGTTGAACCAGAAGAGCGTGGCATTTTGCCATTTGATACATTTCATATTTCTAAATCATTAAAAAAAACGGTTCGCAAAACACCTTATCAGGTGGTTGCAGATAAGAATTTTTCTGATATTATTGCTGGCTGTGCTGAATCAAAAAAAGGTCGGCAAGAAACCTGGATTAATAAAGAAATCCGAACCCTTTACAAAGATTTATTTGACATGGGGCATTGTCATGCGATTGAAGTATATGAGAAAAATAAACTTATTGGTGGTCTTTATGGGGTTAGGCTAGGATCTGCTTTTTTTGGTGAAAGTATGTTTTCCCATAAAAGAGACACATCAAAAATTGCTCTTGTACACCTTGTTGCACGCCTGATTGCAGGCGGCTTTAAACTGCTTGACACGCAATTTACGACAACTCACCTAAAAACATTTGGCGCCATAGATGTGCCGCGTGAGCGCTACCAACTATTACTTGAAGATGCTATAATGAAAAAAGCTAATTTTAAAGCGCTTCCCGATCATTTTAGTGGTGAGCAGGCGATTAAAATTATTGAATCTTTTCAAAACCAATAAATTATCTTGGTGGCCGTATTTGTGGTTTTGGTGTGATACCATTGGCTTCTAAAGCTTCACTGTTTGGGCCATCATAAAAACCACGCCCCCCCAAATCATCACGAGTTGGTGTAATTGGTTCAGGGTTAAACTTATCAGCGCTTTTGCAATCAGCCAGCCAAACATCATAAACCGCATGTTCCACGGCGTGTAAACCTGGACTGGCAGCAAACATCCAACCAGAAAACAGGGGTTGCACCTTACGGTCCAATGTTACCTCATCGACTTTTACAAAACCTGTCGTTTGAGGTGTTTCTGTTAGTGCGCGCGTATAACAAACTTTTGGCGTTACCTGTAAAGCCCCAAATTGGACCGTTTCGCCAATTTTTACATCAAAACGAATAATGCGGCCGGTAATTTTATCCAGCCCAGCAAAAACAGCGACCTCATTTTCAATTTTTTGAGAAAATGCTATAGAATTCAAACTCGTAACAAAGGCGGAAACCGCAAAAAAAAGGCCAGCCTTTTTCATATTTTCTTTCCTGATTTCCAAAATCTTAAAATCTTTTAAAACTATTCTATTTCAATCTCTTGGAAGTTTATCTTAAATATTTTATTAAGGTGTCCAAGCTTCATAATCACCAGAAGCAACATTTTCTGGTTCTTTGTTTAAAAGAGAGCTTTTAGGACGGTAAGCCTGCGCTGTACCCGTTGGATTTGCTTGATGTGGCAATTCCCATTCATACGGTACATAATCTTGGCTACTTGGTGGCGTTTTAACTTTATGATGCATCCAGCCATGCCAGCCAGATGGAATGGATGAAGCTTCCGCAAGGCCGTTATATATAACCCAGCGCCTGCTATCATCAGAGTTTCTGTAATAGCGATTACCAAATTGATCTTCCCCAACAGAATGCCCATGGCGCCAAGTATAAAATCTCGTTCCCAATGTCTGCCCATTCCACCATGTAAAAATTTGCAGTAGAAAATCTTTCATGAATATAATCCAACTGGTAATGCATCATTGATTTATTTATGGCTAATCCCGTTACAATTGTCCAGCATAACGGTTAAAATTGTCAAAACTCTTTAATGGATCTCAAATTTTGGATATTTTGAAAGCGAGGGTTATTTCTTAAAAATCAGCTTTTCCAACAGCTTTGAAACTTGCAATATGAAAAGGCAACAAATTTCTTAATATCCCCGCTATCCTCACTTTAAACACAATATTTAGATATTAAAAAAACTTCACATACAATCTATTGACGATTGAAATCGATTCACACTAGTTTTGCATTCGGTTGGGTTAAATTGCTTTGGCAGTTTCAACATTAAAAGTTGATCTTTTATGCTTTTCAAAAATTCTATTTTTGAAGGGGAGTGTTTGCGCGCTTTGTTAAAACTCTGTCTTTAACACCAACCAAAACATTTAAATGGGCATAAAAATATAACAGGGGAAAACCTTATTGTTGCCACTATATATTGATGACCCTATCTTTGGTAACACTATATTTAGTATTTATCGAGAGATTCTAAAATCATGTTGACTGATTCTTCTTAAAAGAATCGAAAGACATGTTTTTCACCGTTCCAGATTTTAAAAATCTGGACACCGACTTTATGGCTATAAAGGCCAATAAATATGCAATCAGCCAGTTTCGTGACAACGGTTTGATCGCTTTAAAATGTAATATCCGACAAACTTGCCTGTCGGTTGGAAATGGAGACTTAGGGTGCGCATAAAAAGACGATATACGAAAAAAGGACAACAGGCCTATGCAGGCATAAAATTTCACAAAGCCACAAGCGAAATCAAAAACCCTGATGGAACAATTGTCTTTAGGCTGGAAAACATTGATGTTCCAGAAAATTTTAGCCAGGTCGCAAGCGATATTCTGGCACAAAAATATTTTCGTAAAGCAGGCGTTCCCGCTCTTTTGAAGAAAGTAGAAGAAAATGACGTTCCCTCTTTCTTGTGGCGCTCAATAGCTGATAAAACAGCCCTAAATACGCTTGATGAAGAAGCGCGTTATGGCTCTGAAACCGATGCAAGGCAGGTTTTTGATCGTCTGGCCGGTACATGGACTTATTGGGGCTGGAAAGGCGGTTATTTTGATGATGAAGATGATGCTTCAGCCTTTTTTGATGAAATGCGCTACATGCTTGCCACGCAACGCTGCGCGCCCAACAGCCCACAATGGTTTAATACCGGGTTACATTGGGCTTACGGGATAGATGGCCCAGGTCAAGGCCATTATTATGTTGATTACAAAACCGGCAAATTGACCAAATCAAAATCATCTTATGAACATCCTCAACCCCATGCCTGTTTTATCCAGTCCATTGCTGATGATCTTGTTAATGAAGGCGGGATTATGGACCTTTGGGTGCGTGAGGCACGCCTGTTTAAATATGGTTCTGGCACAGGTTCCAACTTTTCTTATTTAAGGGGAGAAGGGGAAGGCCTTTCAGGGGGCGGAAAATCTTCTGGCCTGATGAGCTTTTTGAAAATTGGTGATCGCGCCGCCGGCGCCATTAAATCTGGTGGCACAACAAGACGTGCGGCCAAAATGGTTGTTGTTGATATCGATCACCCAGATATTGAAGATTACATTAATTGGAAAGTTAAAGAAGAGCAAAAAGTTGCGGCTCTCGTTACCGGCTCCAAAGTCGTTTCAAAACATCTGAAAGCCATTATGAAAGCTTGCGTCAACTGTTCTGGCACAGGCGATGACTGTTTTGATGTCACCAAAAATCCAGCCCTAAAGCGTGAAGTTAAGGCCGCTAAAAAAGCATTGGTGCCTGAAAATTACGCTCAGCGTGTTATTCAGTTTGCCAAGCAGGGCTATAAAGACATTGAATTTCCTGTTTATGATACAGATTGGGATTCAGAAGCTTATCGCACTGTAGCAGGGCAAAACTCCAATAATTCAGTTCGTGTAACAGATGATTTTTTGAAGGCCGTTGAAGAAGATAAAACGTGGGACCTTACAGGCCGCATTTCCAAAAATGTCGTTAAAACACTCCAAGCGCGCGACCTTTGGGAACAAGTTGGCCATGCTGCATGGGCTTCAGCTGACCCTGGCGTACAATATCACACAACAATTAATGACTGGCACACCTGCCCGGCCGCTGGCGAAATTCGCGCCTCTAATCCATGTTCTGAATATATGTTTTTGGACGATACGGCATGTAATCTCGCCTCTTTAAACCTCTTGCAGTTCAAAGATAAACAAGGCAATTTTGAAGTTGAAAATTTTGAACATGCTGTGCGTCTTTGGACAGTGGTTTTGGAAATATCCGTTTTGATGGCTCAATTCCCATCAAAAGAAATTGCCCAACGCTCTTACGAATATCGCACCCTTGGTCTTGGTTTTGCCAATATTGGCGGTCTTTTAATGACATCTGGTATACCTTATGATTCTGATAAGGGGCGCGCTATTTGCGGTGCAATTTCAGCTATTATGACAGGCGTTTGTTATGCAACATCTGCTGAAATGGCGAAAGAGCAAGGCCCTTTCCCGGGGTTTGAACCTAACCGCGAACAAATGTTGCGCGTTATGCGTAACCATCGCCGCGCAGCTTATGGGGAAACAACGGGCTATGAAGCACTGAGCATAAATCCGGTCGCCCTAATTGAGAAGGATTGCCCACAAGCCATACTGATTGAGCGTGCGCGGGCGGTTTGGGATCAAGCTGTTCAACTTGGTTCTGCTTATGGCTATCGTAATGCACAAACAACCGTTATTGCGCCAACTGGCACAATTGGTCTTGTGATGGATTGTGATACAACCGGTATTGAACCTGATTTTGCTCTTGTAAAATTTAAAAAACTTGCAGGGGGTGGCTATTTCAAAATCATCAATCGCGCTGTGCCAGAGGCCTTACGCACCCTTGGATACAAGGAAAATGAGATTGCCGAAATTGAGGCTTATGCGGTTGGCCATGCTTCCTTGGCCCAAGCACCAGCAATTAATCACAGTAGTTTGAAAAGCAAAGGTTTTACAGATGACAAAATTAAAGCCGTGGAAGCTGGCCTTGAATCTGCTTTTGACATCAAGTTCGTTTTCAACAAATGGACATTGGGTGAAGATTTCTGCCGTGAAAAATTAGGCTTTAACGATGAGCAGCTTAATGATTTCAATTTTGATATGCTCTCATCGCTTGGTTTCTCAAAAGAAGACATTGAGGCGGCGAATAATCATGTGTGTGGCACAATGACATTGGAGGGTGCTCCTTTCTTGAAAGAGGAACATTATGCCGTGTTTGATTGCGCTAATCCGTGTGGTCGTCTTGGCAGACGCTTCCTTTCCGTCAATAGCCATATCGACATGATGGCGGTTGCTCAGCCTTTCATTTCCGGTGCGATTTCAAAAACCATCAATATGCCGAATTCTGCAACAGTTGATGATTGTAAAGACGCATATATGCGCTCATGGCAAAAAGCCTTGAAAGCTAACGCGCTTTATCGTGATGGATCAAAACTCTCACAGCCTCTGAATGCCTCTTTACTAGAGGATGAGGATGATGTGGATGATGAAACAATTGAAGAGCTTGTTGCCATGCCACAAACGGCACAGGTTGAAAAAGTTACAGAAAAAATTGTTGAACGCATTGTGGAACGAGCTGTACGCGAACGGGAAAAAATGCCAGACCGCCGCAAAGGCTATACACAGAAAGCCCGCGTTGGTGGGCATAAGGTCTATGTTACAACTGGTGAATATGAAGATGGACGGCTTGGAGAAATTTTCATTGATATGCACAAGGAAGGTGCGGCCTTCCGAGCCATGATGAATAATTTTGCAATTGCTGTCTCTCTAGGCCTTCAATATGGTGTACCATTGGAAGAATATGTAGAAGCCTTCACCTTTACACGGTTTGAGCCGGCGGGAATGGTGCAAGGAAATGAAGCCATTAAAAATGCAACATCTATTTTAGATTATATCTTCCGTGAACTGGCCATATCCTATCTTGGACGTCACGACCTTGCTCATGTTGACACATCTGATTTTGGTAATACCTCATTGGGTAAAGGAAAATCTGAAGATGGCGATGCGGGGCATGTTGTCTCTCGCGGTTTGGTACGTGGCCAATCGTTGAAACTTTTCTCAGGCAATAATGACCCCAAGGGCCATGCCGGACCTTCAATTATTAAAAAGGTAAATAATGTAACAGCTTTTAGTAATGTTTCAGCAAATGGACTTGCAACTGATGGTGCAACAGCCTTCAAACGAGAAATGGAAGTTGAAGTCAATTCAGGCTTTGATACACCACCACAAGAATCTTATGAAGATACCGAACTCATGCCTAAACCTCTTGATCAGGCAGAACAGCGTGCACAAGCCAGAATGAAAGGCTATGAAGGTGAAGCTTGTTCAGAATGTGCTAATTTTACAATGGTTAGAAATGGCACATGTTTGAAATGCGACACATGTGGCGCGACAAGTGGTTGCAGTTAAATTTTTAATTTTCGTTTTTAAAAAAGCGGCAAAAATGCCGCTTTTTTTATGAACTTGGAAACAAATTTAGCTGTTTTTAATTATCGATCAGAAAAAAGTGAACACTATAACAATTGTAAAAAACTGTTAAAGCAATACAAGGTCTGATAGATTTTGCATAATATCTCGATTAATAGAAATAGCGTATGAAAACGGTTGTTTTAATATTTGCATTGCTTCTTTCGTTTCTTTTGCCACATCAGGCGAAGAAAAATTTAGTCGTGAAGCAATCTATCATTGAAACCTCATTTTCATTTTCTGTCCTATCAGCTAAAAGCGCGACTGAAAATTTAAATCCATCTTGTTGCGAAGAAGAAAAAAATGAATTTTCGCCCTGCCATACAGATTGTAAATTTTTCACAGCTTTAACCTCTCTTTCTTTCATAAGTTATTTTAATCACCATGAAAGCGTTGAAACACTATGGCGGTTGATAGACCTGATGCAGATAACTTTGCGCCCGCCTATTATTGGATAAAAGCTATTTGGCTTTCATTGCTTCACACTTCACGAAACGGCCAAAATTATCATTTCGTGAATTTTCAATTCTGTTTTCCTATATGTTCCCCATTAAAAGTTGAGAAATCAAAATGTTAGAAAAAAATCTCTCCCGTCGTACCTTTGTTTCTGGTGCAATCACCTTAACAGGCCTTTTTGCTGCTGGTTGTTCAACAACAGCCACACAAGGCCCAAAAGCCAGTGCATTACCAGCAAGTGATAAAAGCTTTGCTTTATCTTATGGTGCCTTGCCAAATGAAAAATTCCCTATTCCTGCAGTAAGGCCGGAAAAGCTTGCTCCTCAATTCCGCCGTCAACGGGTTATATATAAAACAAGCGAGCCGGTTGGCGCGCTTATTGTTGATGCGCCAAACTTTTATCTCTACCATGTTGAAGAGGATGGCTATGCCATGCGTTATGGGGTGGGTCTTGGGCGTGCAGGATTTGAATGGTCCGGGCGCGCCCGTGTTGCCTGGAAGCGTGCTTGGCCAACATGGACACCACCAGCTGAAATGATTGCCCGCGAACCTGAACTGGCCAAGTATAGTGCCAAAAATGGCGGCATGGCTCCTGGAATAAAAAATCCGCTTGGCGCAAGAGCGCTTTATATCTTTGAGGGCAATGTCGATACTTTATACCGCCTTCATGGAACTGCGAATGCGGCCTCAATTGGTAAAGCGGTTTCCAGCGGTTGTGTGAGGCTTGTAAATCAGGACGTTATCCACCTCTTTAACCGCGTGAAAAACAACTCTCCAATTTTAGTAAAACTAGCGTAACGCTAAAAGGGCCAGTTTATAATTGGCCCTTTATTTTTCACTCGCTTGAAAACGCTTAAAGCGTAATTCAGCATTTTTTTGCCACTCAGACTGTTTATCTACGCTTTCCATGGTATTGGACACATAATCAATATGTGCAGCGGCAGATTTCGCGGCTAAACCTGGATTGCGCTCTATAATAGCTTCTAAAATTGCTTTATGTTGATTGATAAAAGCGTCTCTAGCGCCTGGAAAATCAAAAATCTTGGATCGATTAAGCAAAACATTTTCTGCTAGTAATTGATAGCACGACCTTAACGAATGAATCAAAATAACGTTATGGCTACAATCAGCAATCATCATATGAAATTCAAGATCGTAACGGGCTTCATCTTCGATATTTTTTTTCTTGTGCGCCCTCTCCATACCAGCAAAAATATCTTTTAACATGGCTAAATCGTGTGCGCTGGCACGTTCTGCAGCAAGTGAAGCGGCAAAGCTTTCAAGATTACTTCTAAATTCCACATAATCCTGGCGCGTACGCGGATAGGCTTTCACCATTTTTGCAACTGGTTCTGAAAACAGTGTGCCGGTAATATTTGCTATAACTGTTCCTTGCCCATGCCGCGTTTCAAGAATGCCCCGCATTTCAAGAGATTTCAAAGCTTCCCGCAGGATTGGACGCGAAACATCCATTTCAATAGCCAGGTCTCTTTCACTGGGCAGTTTTTCTCCGCTTCTCAAGACACCTTCAAGTATCAACACCTCAATGCGGCGTATAACATGCTGTGCTGTTTTTTCTGGCGTTACTTTTCCAAAGATACTGTCATCACTCATAAAATACGCTTTCAGGAATTGCCTCTTCTAATTAACATTAATCGAAAAAAGGTCAATTGCGGAGTTATGAGATCAAGGAAATCTGTTGTTAAACAACAGATTTCCATCAATTTTATTGCCGTCTTAATGCGCCAAAACGGCAAGTAAAAGCAAGGCTACGATATTGGTGATTTTAATCATTGGGTTAACTGCCGGCCCTGCTGTATCTTTATAAGGGTCGCCAACTGTATCACCTGTAACGGATGCTTTATGGGCTTCACTACCTTTTTCATGGCGCACACCATCTTTATCTGTAAAACCGTCTTCAAAAGATTTTTTGGCGTTATCCCATGCCCCCCCACCGGCTGTCATGGAAACAGCGACATAAAAACCAGTAATAATAACGCCCAAAAGCATGGCGCCTAATGCGGCAAAGGCATCTTCAGGTGTTGCAATTGCCTTCACCAGAAAGAAAACAAAAATTGGAGATAAAACCGGTAAGAGTGAAGGTATAATCATTTCTTTAATTGCCGCTTTGGTCAACATATCAACCGCTCTTGCATAATCTGGCTTTGAGGTGCCAGCCATAATGCCTGAATCGGCTTTAAATTGACGGCGCACCTCTTCCACAACGGCACCTCCTGCTCTGCCCACGGCTGTCATCGAAAGGCCACCAAAAAGATAAGGCAATAAACCACCAAATAACAAACCTGCTACTACATAAGGGTTTGATAGGTTGAAAAGAGTTTCTGCATTGATATTAAAAAATACAGAGCCTTCTTCTGCTTTTTCTGAAAAGAATTTCAAATCTTCTGTATAAGCTGCAAAAAGCACGAGCGCCCCAAGTCCAGCCGAACCAATCGCATATCCTTTTGTGACAGCTTTGGTTGTGTTTCCAACTGCATCAAGAGCATCAGTTGTTGCTCTCACTTCACTTGGAAGGTCGGCCATTTCTGCAATACCACCGGCATTATCCGTTACGGGACCAAAAGCATCGAGCGCCACCACAAAACCGGCTAGGGCCAACATGGCTGTAACGGTAATTGCTATGCCAAAAAGACCTGCCAGACTATAGGTTATCAAAATGCCACCAATAATGATAATGGCTGGCAAAGCACACGCTTCCAAAGAGACTGCAAGCCCCTGAATAACATTGGTGCCATGGCCTGTAACGGATGCCTGTGAAATAGAGCGTACGGGGCGATAATCCACACCTGTATAATATTCAGTCACCCAAATAATAAGCCCTGTTACAATAAGACCCACCAACATACACCAAAAAAGGTCTGCCCCGTTAAATTGTGTCCCTGTAGTTGTTGTAAATTCCGTTTGCGCCCCTACCCACATAAACATAACGAGAGCAAGGCCAAGGGCTGAAAGCGCAGCACAGGCGATAAAACCTTTATACAAAGCACCCATGATTGAGTTATTGCTGCCAAGTTTTACAAAAAATGTTCCTAGTATAGACGTAATAACGCAAACACCGCCAACAACAAGGGGCAAAAGCATCAATAAATCAGCGACATCGCCTGCAAAAAAGATTGAGGCTAGAACCATTGTTGCAACAATGGTTACTACATAAGTTTCAAAAAGATCAGCGGCCATGCCAGCGCAATCGCCCACATTATCTCCCACATTATCCGCAATTGTTGCGGGGTTTCTAGGGTCGTCTTCGGGAATTCCGGCTTCAACCTTGCCTACAAGATCACCACCAACATCCGCACCTTTGGTAAAAATACCGCCCCCCAAGCGTGCAAAAATCGAAATAAGTGAAGCCCCAAATCCAAGTGCAACCAAACCATCAATCACGACACGGCTTGTATTATCATTCCCCATTAAATCAGTTAATACGAAATAGTAAACGGTAACACCCAAAAGCGCGAGACCAGCAACAAGTAGCCCGGTAATAGCACCGGATTTAAAGGCAATTTCAAGCCCGCCTGCTAAATTATGAGAGGCTGCCTGCGCTGTTCTAACATTTGCACGAACAGAAATGAGCATACCAATAAAACCTGCTAAACCGGATAAAAAAGCGCCTATGGCAAAACCTATGGCAGCAATGCTTCCCAGCAAAAACCAGACAAGAAGAAATACGGCAACGCCCACAAAGCTGATTGTTAAATATTGCCTTGTAAGATAGGCCTGCGCCCCTTCCTGGATGGCTAAGGCGATTTCCTGCATACGTTCATTGCCACTATCTGCTGCCATGACCGATTTTGTCGCCCATATGCCATAAATAATAGAAAGTAATCCACTGGCAATGACTAAATAAATAATATTTCCCATTCCGATATTTCCTTCCTTTTTGCCTTTCCTGACAGTTCAATAAGACAGGTAAAGACATTAAGCATCGTCATAATTCAGTAAACGACACCTTAATAGAGGGAACTGTTCAATAAACTTAACAACTAATCAAGTAGTTTCTTTAAAGCGCATATTTAGAAAACTCGCCACGCTGTAAGAAAAGTGTCAAAGCGCATAAACTTAAAAGTGGTAAGACAATGACTAAAATAACATTCCATCCAACAGTTGAAAGAAGAATACCAGATAACAGTGATGTAACACCTGCAAGGCCAAATACCAGACTATCAAAAACACCTTGAACCTTACTTTTTTCTTGTGGTTCATAGGTTTTGGTAACAAGACTTGTCGAGGCAACATACCCAAAATTCCAGGCAATACCAAGAGCAATAAGCGCGGCCCAGAACTGACTAAGTTCTATGCCTGAAAGCCCAATAATGGAACAGACAAGAAAGAGAAAAAGGCTAAATCCAATGATTTTCATATGACCATATTTAAGTATTAAAGAACCTGTGAAAAAGCTTGGCGCGAACATTGCTATAATATGAAATTGAATGGCCGTTGTTGATTGTTCAGATGTGAAACCACATAAAATCATGGCTAAAGGAGCTGCCGTCATAACCAAAGACATGGTCATATAGCTTGTAGCAGAGCAGATAAGCGATGTTAAAAACAACGGCTGTTTTATGATGGTTAGTAAGGGACGCGCTGGCTTTAAAACCGTTTCTTTATTTTCTTCTTTGAGAGGTGCGGATTTTAAAAATAATAGGGAGAAAAAACCAAGACCAGATAAAATCATACCACCCATAAAAGAGCCGGCAAAAACGATGGGTGAGAAAAACTCCATAAAATATATGGCCATTTGAGGGCCAAGGATAGCGGCAACCACCCCCCCCGCCATTACCCAGGAAAGGCCGCGTGTTTTTATGGTGTTCGAGCCAAAATCAGCCGCGGCAAATCGATATTGTTGTGCAAAAGCAATGGAAGAGCCAATAAAAAGAAGAGAAAACGAAAATAGCCAGAATTGATTAATCAAAATAGCATATGTGGCTAGCGCGCACCCTAGAAAACCAAGAAAGGAACCAAACATAAAACCTAGTCGGCGGCCTGCTTTTTTCATCAACATTGCGGCTGGATAAGCTGCAAATAACGGGCCTAATAAAAAACAACTCACAGGTAAGGTCGCAAGGCTTTTATCAGCTCCAAGAAGGTAATTTCCGGCCAAACCACCAATAGCCATCGAAAGCGGCGCAAGGGAATAATTAAGCGCTTGGGCAAGCGTTAAAACAACGATATTATGCAGTGCTTTTTTATCATCCGCGTCTTGCTTAACAAAAGTATCTGTAACAGCCATTAATAGTCTCTTTTATTCCATCCAAGATATTTCAAAAATGCACATATCCGCGCGGCACAATAGAACTTGGGATCCCATCTTCCAAGAGGCATAATGCTTCTTTTTTTTGCACCTCTAAGGCTCCAATACACGAAACGCGAATATTAACTGTTTGCGCTGCGTTTTCAAATGCTGCTGCATTTTGAGGAGAAACTGCCATTAAGCATTGATAATCATCTCCACCCCTTACCAGTAAATTTTTAATTTCTCGATCTTCTAAAGCAAGTTGCCCACCGATTTTGTGAAAAGGAAGCGCATCAAGATGGAGTGTTGCTGAACATTTACTCGCTTTACAAAGGTGCGTACAATCTGCCAAAAGACCATCTGAAATATCCATACTGGCATTGGCATAATCATTAATAAGTTTTTGAATACCAAAGGGCGGTTGCGGCAATAGATAAAAGGATTGAAGTGTTGAAAGATCCCTTTCATCAAGGCTAGAAAACCTTTCCGGATTTTTTAAACTTTCAAGTCCTAAAGCACTATTACCTAATGTGCCAGTGACATATAGAAAATCACCCTCCTTGCCGCCCAAACGCGTAACAGGCCCCTTTATATCGCAAAAGCCATATATTGTTATGGAAATCACAAAATCATTTTGAGAATTGGTTGTATCACCCCCCAAAAGAGAGAGGCCGTAAAAATCCTGATCAGCTTCTAATCCACTACAAAAATCTGATATAAAATCATGTTTTAGAATGCCAGGATAAGAAAGCCCTAGAGAATAAAAAGCAGGGTCTGCTCCTTTTGATATTATATCTGAAATATTGGTTCTAAGCGCTTTTCTGGCAATAAGGTCTGGTAAATCATCAACAAAAAAGTGAATTCCACCAACGAGCATATCTTTGCTAATTACCAGTTTTTTACCAGCAGGCACTTCTAAAACGGCAGCATCATCCTTTAACTGAAATGCCCCCTTACTCGTTGCAAGCTGTTTGAAATAACGGGCAATTACGTCAAATTCACCAAGATTTTCCGGCATTTAACCCCCGCTATTTTTTATCAACTTCATTTTCACGAAACTGGCGGGCCACATGGTCAAGAACACCATTTACCATACGTGGTTCATCCCTTTCAAAAAAAGCCTTTGCAACATCCACATATTCAGAAATAATAACACGGGCAGGCACATCTTTTTTGTGTTGTAATTCAAAGGTGCCACAACGCAAAAGCGCTCTTAAAGTTGTATCAATGCGGCTAAGCGGCCAATCTGGTGTGAGCGTTTGATTGATAATTGGATCTATTTCTTTTTGATTTGCGACAACACCACTCATCAATCCACGAAAATAGGCAGGATCTGCTTGTAAATATTGCTCCCCATCAATATCTTTTCCTAAACGGGTATTTTCATATTCGGCAACGATATGTGCTATATTTTCACCACCCAATTCCATTTGATATAAAGCTTGAACAGCTGCCAATCTGGCTACACCGCGTTTATTGGCCGTTGTCTTAGAGGGACGTTTTGCAGAATTTTTATTCGTTTCTCCAGCCATTATGCCAGATCCGGTTTCTCAGAAAATTTTTGCGACAAGGTAATCATGGCAAGTGCTGCTTTTGCAGCCTCTCCCCCTTTATCCTTTTCACTCATTTTCGCACGCGCCCAAGCTTGCGCTTCATTTTCAACTGTTAAAATACCATTCCCTATAGGTAAAGAAGATATAACACTTAAATCCATTAACGCGCGGGCCGATTCATTTGATACAATTTCATAATGTGTAGTTTCACCCCTGATAACGCACCCAAGAACCACAAATCCATCATAATCGGCCCCGCCCTCTTCAATTGCATCGATAGCCATGGCAACTGCAGTGGGAACTTCCAAAACACCTGGCACCTGAACGGCATCAAATTCCGCGCCAGCCTCTTTTAAGGCAGAAACAGCACCCTGCATTAGGTTATCTGCGATTTCATCATAAAACCGCGCCTCAACAATGAGAATTTTAACAGACTTTCCAGCCATAGCGCCCTCTTGGATTTGAAATATATCAGGTGCGCTCTTGCATCACAGTTGTGCTCTTTTGTCCAGCTTATTCAACTTCTTTTTTAATCAAACCCATTTGATGATCAATAAGCCGAACAACATAACGCGCCATTTGATCTATTTCAACATTCACTAAATCGCCAATTTTACGATTTTTCCATGTTGTTACATCAAGACTATGCCTGATTAAAAGAACATCAAAAACGTTTTTGTCGACCCCATTAACGGTAAGCGATGTTCCATTAAGCGCAATAGATCCTTTTGGCATAATAAAACGGGCAAGATTTTGTGGGACTTCAAAACGAAAACGTCGGGCGTCCCCTTCCTCTTCTATTGAGATGATTTTAACAGTTCCATCAACGTGGCCACTTACCATATGACCTCCTAACTCATCTCCCATTCTTAAGGAGCGTTCAAGATTGATGGTATCGCCAGCTTTCCACGATGCAATAGTTGTTAAATCCAGCGCCTCTTTCCACGCCTCAACGATAAAACTATTCAGGCCATTTTCATTGGCTTTTTCAACAACAGTTAAGCAAATACCATTACAGGCAATGGAAGCGCCAATTTCAATCGTTTGCACGTTATAGGCTGTTTTGATTTTAAAGCGCTTACCGGCACTTAAATTTTTGACTTCCAGTATTTCACCGCAATCAGATATTAAGCCGGTAAACATTGTTCAACGCTCCCATTGCGTAAGATGATCATTTTTAAAAATTGTTGTTTCAGTTGGTCTAAGATTATTATCCTGCAAGACTTCAAAAATATCACTACCACCAGAAAAAGCAGGGATTACCTCTCCTTCTAATTGAGAACTTCCTTTAAATATATAGGCTCTATCCACCAAATTGGCGCTTAAAAAGGAAGAAGAAACACTGCTTCCACCTTCAACCATTAAATGTGTAATACCCTCATTGGCCATCATCTGGGAAAGAGATAACAAATCAAACCGGCCTTCCGGCGTTGGAAGTGTGCGTATTTCCGCTCCATTTTGCTTTAATTTTTCAACTCTTTTCAAAGGGGCACCTGGCCCGACAATGATTGAGAGCGGTATTTTTGAAATTTTATCAAAAAGCTTTGCATCAAAAGGGGTTTCAGCCATCTTATCAAGCACGAACCTTTTGGGTGACCAACTTTCCATACCATTAAGGCGACATGTCAAATCAGGGTTATCGGCCAAAACAGTTCCAACGCCGACAAGAATAGCATCAGACCGCGCCCTCATACCATGCACGATACGGCGAGACAGGGCGCCCGTAATCGGCACCATCCCTTTACCTGAAATGCCGATCATATCATTTTGAGAAAGTGCGAGTTTCAACGTTATATAAGGGCGTTTATTTACAATACGGCTTACATGCCCACTATTGGCTTTTTTCGCTTCTTCACGAATTTCTTTTACATAATCTTGATCAAAAACTTCAATGCCGTGTTCACGCAGAAAATCGCTTCCCTTGCCAGACACTCTGGGGTCTGGATCTTCCAGCGCGATAATCACACGTGCAATACCGGCTTTATGAAGCGCCTCAACACAAGGCGGTGTTTTGCCGTGATGGGCGCAAGGTTCTAGACTAACATAACATGTCGCCCCTTTTGCCAACGGACCAGCCTGTTGAAGTGCCAAAACTTCACCATGGGGACGCCCGCCATCAGCGGTAACGCCTCGCCCAACAATAATCGGGCCTTTTTCATCTTCTACAACTATTATTGCACCAACAGATGGGTTAGGCGATGCTTTTCCAACGCGGCTTTTGCCCAATCTTATTGCCGCCTTGAGAAAAGCTTTTTCACTGCTGCTAAGATTAGAAGAGAAGGAATGCCTAGCCACGTTTATTCACTTTAAAGGCTGATAAGCCTATTTCTTTTCCAGTAAATGGAAATCTGTTTTTTCATGCTCATTTAATTTGGCATCATCATAGTCAAGCTCATCTAAAACAACAGCGAAATCTTTGGCTTCTCTGAAATTTCGATAAACAGAAGCAAAACGAACATAGGCAACGTCATCCAACTCTTTTAAGCGCTCCATTATGAGATGGCCCACCTGATCTGATGCAACTTCTGCCTCGCCTGAACTTTCAAGTTGACGCACAATACCACTCACAAGACGGTCAACCCGCTCTGGGTCAACATTGCGCTTTCTCAAGGCAACCTGAACAGAGCGGGTTAATTTATCACGATCAAAGGGAACGCGCCTGCCCGATCTTTTTACCACCGTTAATTCACGCAACTGAACCCGTTCATAGGTTGTAAAACGCCCCCCACAATCGGCACAAACGCGCCGGCGGCGAATGGCTGTATTATCTTCACCTGGGCGAGAATCCTTTACTTGCGTATTATCGCTGGAACAAAATGGACAGCGCATTTTTATCGCCCCTTATTCATCAAGCTTGTAAATTGGAAAACGGTCTGTCAAGGCAATAACTTTTTCCTTAACTTTGGCTTCAACTGCACCATTATTATCAGCGCCATTTTCTTTTAACCCATCAAGAACCTCAGTTATCAAATCCCCAACGAGTTGGAATTCAGCAACACCAAAGCCACGTGTTGTGCCAGCTGGTGTTCCAAGGCGAATACCAGAAGTAACAGTTGGTTTTTCAGGATCAAAAGGAACACCATTTTTATTACAAGTAATAAAGGCACGACCGAGTGCTTTTTCAGCTATATTGCCGGTTAGGCCTTTTGGACGCAAGTCAACAAGCATCAAGTGAGTATCTGTTCCCCCTGAAACAATGTCGAAACCATTGTTTTTAAGATTTTCAGCCAGCGCTTTTGCATTATCAACAACTTGACGGATATATCCCTTATAAGCAGGTTCAAGTGCTTCGCCAAAAGCAACAGCCTTACCGGCTATAACATGCATGAGTGGGCCGCCTTGAAGGCCTGGGAAAACAGCGGAATTGATCTTTTTAGCAATTGTTTCATCATTGGTTAAAACCATACCACCACGAGGACCGCGCAAGGTTTTATGTGTTGTAGTTGTTGCTACATGTGCATGTGGAAACGGGCTTGGGTGAACACCGCCTGCCACAAGACCTGCAAAATGCGCCATATCAACATGGAAATATGCACCAACCTCATCAGCAATTTCACGGAATTTTGCAAAATCAATAATCGGACTATAAGCCGAACCGCCTGCAATAATCATTGCTGGTTTATGCTCTAAAGCAAGAGAGCGTACTTGAGCAAAATCAATCTTGCCATCTTCTTCACGTACCCCATATTGAACCGCATTAAACCACTTACCTGATAGATTAGGTTTTGCGCCATGAGTTAAGTGACCGCCAGCATCCAAGCTCATGCCTAAAATGGTGTCGCCTGGTTTAAGCAAGGCCAATAAAACAGACTGGTTTGCCTGACTGCCAGAATTTGGTTGTACATTGGCAAAACCACAGTCAAAAAGGCGTGTGGCACGTTCAATAGCAGCTTCCTCAACAATATCAACAAAGTGACAGCCGCCATAATAACGGCGATTTGGGTACCCTTCTGCATATTTATTCGTTAGAACAGAACCTTGCGCCTCCAATACAGCGCGCGAAGTTATATTTTCTGAAGCGATTAATTCAATTTCCTGCGACTGGCGACCATGCTCTTTTTTAATAGCATCAGCTATAAGAGGATCGCCTTTCACCAAAGACTGTGAGAAGAAAGTTTCATGCAAGGAAGTTTGCTCATTTTGTTCTGTAACGGACATAAATATCTCCATGGATATGATGCAGGACGCTTTGGATAAGACGTCATTGAAATTACCAGTTACTTTTTCTGATATGCATGAATATCAACAATCAGACTAAGCACCCTGAATAGAAATATGCTCTTATCATAGCTCACGACCTTAAGTCCAATAGCGATATGGTACCAATTTGAGTAAATTTTTCGAATTGCAATTTATCTGCCACTCCCTACTTTAAAAGAAATAAAAAACGATTGAAAAATTGTATTTCACACAAGTATACCACCTTTATCATCCTCTTTGGGGGGCTTTTTTTGCTCTTTTTGAGGTTGACTTTCCCTTTCAATACGGCGTTTGAGTTTTTCAACAGCGACACGTGTCATCTCTTGCTGAGTTGCTGATGTTGGCGCAATAATGCTAACCTCTAAGCCAGTTTCAGGATCAATAGCTGTTACCTTAATTTGTGGTCCAATTGTAATAAACTCAATATAGAATTCATTTTGCGCCATTTTTTCACCCTTTCTAAAACGCAATTTACCAAGTGCGATAGACCAGGTAAATCACCCAATACAAGAAAGATGAAATTATCGTAGAGCAATTGGCCCTAAACCATCACGGTCATAAACATCATCGCGAAAATGAACAACCCCACCAGGCGCGCCCCAGGCAGTGATATATGTAATATAAAGCGGAACAGGTTCGGCAATATTAGCATTAATGCGTTCACCAGACCGGATTTTTTGGTCGATATTAGAGCGCGCCCAACCTGATGTATCCTTCAAAAGCCATTGCACAAATTCACGTACATTTTGCACGCGGACACATCCAGAAGAGTGAAAACGAACTTCCTTACCGAACAGATTTTTATTTGGCGTATCGTGCAAATAAACAGAATGCGGATTATTAAAGTTTATTCGCATCTGACCAAGAGAATTATGCTCCCCCGGATCTTGGCGGAAGCGGTAATTAATGGCCTCATTGCTAAACCAGTCAATCTGATTGGATTGAAGCTCCCTACCATCTGGCGCATAAATGCGAATTTGCTGATCTTTTAAATAAGTAGGCTCTTTTTGCATAAGTGGAATTAAATCTTTGCGGATAATGCTAACCGGCACTGTCCAGAAAGGATTAAAATTCACTTCATGTATTTTACTATTCAAAATAGGTGTTTGACGGTCAATCTTACCAACGACTGCAGTATGACGCGAATGAACACGTTCACTATCAACTGTTTCAATTTCAGCAGCAGGCACATTAACAACAACAAAACGATTGCCTAAATAACCCGATAAAGAGCGCAAACGTACAAGATTTGTTTCCAGCTGGCGATAACGAATTTGGGCAGGAACATTAAGAGCAGATAAAGTTAACGTTCCAATGACACCATCAACAGCCATACCATGGCGCGCCTGGAAATTTTTAACTGCAGCTTCAACATAAGTATCAAACACATCAGATTTTGTAAGTGCTGGATCAAGATCGTAAGAGGCAGCCAATCTTGATCTTAAAGCAACAACATTGTTATCTCTGGCACCTAATCTTAATCTCTTGGTTGCAGGAACCTTGTTCCAGCCCCCCTCATTTACTATTTTACTATAAAGACCCAGTGCTTTTTCAACATCGATAACTGAATTGGCTGATAAGGTTGGTTGAAAATCCCTTACCTTTATTGAAGAAGAAACAGAATCAAAGCCATCAGACCATTCAGCGCTGTTTTCACGTTGCAAAAGTTGCAATATAGGGTCTTCTGCTCGTGCAAGAGAGGGTGCAACCAATGCAGTGCCAGCCGCTGCAAGAAAAGATCTGCGTGAAAACTTGCCGTTCAACTTAATGCTCCTACCTTAAAACCTAACGCCCTATAGACTGCTTACTCTTAGTCTTAATTAATCATTCTGAATAAAAATGCGAGAGTATTTTGTTCAAAAAAAGATTAAAGCGCAATCAATAAAAGGCTGTTTTATTTTTGTCACGCCCTATTTAGAAAAGGAAGACCATGTCGTTTATCACGCTTTTTTCATCAACATTTCTTATAACATTGACATGCTTTTCATTTTTCTGGTTGTTAAGCCTATTAAAAAAAGACGCCGGTATAGTTGATATTTATTGGGGTCCAGGCTTTGCAATTATAACGTTTTTCGCTTTTATCGTCTCTGGTAACAACAATATCTTAGAGGTTATTTTTCTTTTATTAACAATATCTTGGGCTATAAGACTTGGGCTTTATATAAGCATTCGTCATAATAAAACTGCGAATGAAGATCAACGTTACCGCACTATGCGTCATAAAAATGGGGAGGCTTTTTGGTGGAAAAGTTATATTAAAATCTTTTTGTTGCAGGCCGTTTTAATGTGGGTCATA
>CALHLB010000087.1 GCA_938034375.1 uncultured Alphaproteobacteria bacterium
AATGCAAAAAGGACAACCAACCATTGCCATTTATATAGCAAGGCTTTTTTTGAAAGTTTAATAAGAGCGGCAAGCACGATCATTATAACTGCAGCTTTAACGCCAGAAAATAACAATGTAACAAGTGGCGCCGTTCCATAAAAAACGTAAAAAGAAGCGAGAACCAAAATAATAGCAGCGCCTGGTAAAACAAAAAGAAGGCCTGCTATAAGGCCGCCCCAAATACCATAAAGACGCCAGCCCACATATGTTGCCAATTGCATGGCTTCAGGACCTGGCAGTAACATGCAAAAACTTAAGCCGTTTAAAAATTGCTTTTCGGTTAGCCATTTCATTTTATCAACGAGGTAATGATGCATCAAAGAGATTTGTGCAGCAGGACCTCCGAAAGATAAAATCCCGATTTTTGCAAAAACAAACAAGAAAATATATGGATGAGCAGAACAGACTGCCGACTTCTTAATTTCTACGTTTTGACGTTTATCTTTTTGGGGGGCGCTAGACATGGTTTTAGGTTCTTTAATCGGGGACTTTTTCATGTTGATGATTGTTCGATAAAAAAATTATGACATACACATCACAAAACGATAAAAAAATGATATAAGGCAGGAAAATTTACCAAATACGGATTCTTGACTGTTCATTCCTTTTATAAGGGATTATGTTTAGAAAAATTCTAAATGGGTTAACCAAATGGACTTCGAAAATTTTTTTCAAGATGCACTTAATGACCTTCGCCAAGAGGGTAATTATCGTGTCTTTGCTGAATTAGAACGTCAACAAGGGGAGTTTCCTAATGCCAAGCGGCATGTAGACGGTAATGTTCAGGATGTAACTGTTTGGTGTTCCAATGACTATCTGGGAATGGGTCAGCATCCAGATGTCTTGCAGGCTATGCATAATGCGCTGGATAAATATGGTGCTGGTGCTGGTGGAACACGTAATATTTCAGGAACAAATCATTCCCATATTCTGCTCGAAAAAGAATTGGCGGATCTGCATGGTAAGGAAGATGCGCTTATTTTCACATCAGGCTATGTTTCCAATTGGGCAGCTCTTTCAACTTTGGGTACAAAATTGCCCAATTGTACTATCTATTCAGATGCGCTTAATCACGCCTCCATGATTGAAGGGATGCGACATTCCAAAGCAAACCGCAAAATCTGGAAACATAATGATGTTGAGGATTTGGATCGATTGCTCAGTGAAGCAGAAGAAGGTACAACCAAGCTTGTTGCTTTTGAATCTGTTTATTCAATGGATGGTGATATAGCGCCCATTAAAGAAATATGTGACGTTGCTGAAAAACATGGGGCTATGACATATTTGGATGAGGTTCATGCTGTTGGGCTTTATGGGCCTCGCGGCGGTGGTATTGCCGAACGGGAAGGGCTGATGGATCGCATAACCGTCATTGAAGGGACGTTGGGCAAGGCCTTTGGCGTTATGGGCGGCTATATTTCTGGTTCTGAAGCTTTGTGTGATTTTGTCCGAAGCTTTGCTTCCGGTTTTATTTTCACAACAGCTATTCCTCCCTCCATTGCCGCAGGAGCAACGGCAAGTATAAAATACCTTAAAAATAGTGATAAAGAGCGCGATTATCATCGAAATAGAGTTGAAACTCTGCGTAATAAACTTGATGCGATGGGTATTCCTCATCTTGCCAACCCTAGCCATATTGTGCCTGTTATGGTCAATGATCCTGTAAAATGTAAATGGATTAGTGACATTCTTTTGGATAGTTATGGTATTTATGTTCAGCCTATTAATTATCCAACTGTTCCTAAAGGAACCGAACGTTTGCGCTTTACACCAAGCCCCTTCCACAGCGATAGTGATATCGACCATCTCGTTGGGGCACTTAGTGATCTTTGGTCGCAATGCGCGCTTTCTCGTGCAGTTGCCTGATTTTATTGTATCTTCCATTTATCCTGAATTTTATCAAAACAGGATGAGGTTTTTGTTGGGCAAGGGGAAAAGTTTTGTTTAAATGGATATTTGGGCTTTTAGCTTTTTTTATCATTGTCCTTTTTTTTCATTATACTTTGCCAAGCCGCGACATTGTTCAAATTGTCGGGACGGATATTAAAAGGACAGACCTTAAGAAAGATTCGACAAAACTAAACCGCGATGTTCGCCTTATAAACGCCAAGCGTTATAATGGCGATGTTATCGTTTATAGGAATGAAGACACGGGCTGGGGATGGCCACCTTATTTTAAATTTGATAGCAGCAATTTAGCTGCTGAAGCACAGGCCCTTGCAAGAGAAGAAGAAAAGTGGGTTGCCGTTGAACATTATGGTTGGCGCATTAAAGTTTTTTCCATGTTTCCCAATACTCTTAATATTGAGGTGGTAGATGGACCAGATACTAAACTTTTCCCGTGGTTTAATATAATTATTCTAACAGTTTTGACTTTGGTTTTTCTTTTTATTGCACGCAGCATTTTAGCTTTTAAAAAACATATACTAGATCCTTTTATTAAGGATATTGGTGTTCGTGTTGAAGGGGCGGGTGAAGATATAACATATGCTCGGAAAAAAATTAAAAATCGCATTAAGGGTTTACTGGGGCGCGACTAACGTTAATTTCTCTTTTTCCGTATTTTTATAAGAAGACTGGTTTTTATTTCTTATTAGTTCTTTTAGCGTATTCTTTATAATAACGAATCGAAGCGTTTCTTGATTTATATGACATTTAGAAGAAGGCAAAATAAAATAAATCAGTCTCTTGTTGACCATTCTGATATTGCAGACCGTTTTCGCTGTGAACAATTGCAAGCAATTATTCGGCTAACGCCCGGCATGATGGCTATTCATGCCTTGATCGGTGGTTTTATCATTTGGTTTTTTTATCAATCGACCTCTCAAATAATTGTATGGGGTTGGGGCAGCCTGTTATTTTTTGTTATCTTGAATAATCTGGATTGTTGGCGACGTCATAAAAAAGATCTTATAGATCATGATCCAGAATCAATAAACCGTATCATAGTTATCAATGCTTTTGCGCTTTCCTTTTGTTGGGGGATTGCTGCCGTTTTGCTTTTTCCGAATGCGGAATTCAAACAGCAGCTTGCCCTTGCTTGTGTCATGATTAGCATGATGGGTATCGGGGTTTTTTCTCTCGCATCTCTTCGACAGGCAGCACTGGTTTATATCAGTGTTTTTACCATTTTCACGATTTTATCGCTGGCTTTAACAAAGGATGACTTTTTTCTTTCTCTTACAGGATTACAAGGGGTTTGGGCATTGGCTGTGACCGTTGCGCTTATTCATCATTCCTTTTTATTTGCTGAACGTGTGGCCACGCAATCGCTACTTAATAAACGTTCTGCTTTGGTAAATGTTTTAGAAAAAGATCTTAATGAAGGCTTGAATATGCGCCGTTTTGAGATGGCGGTTGATAACACGATCATAAAAATGGATGGGCAACTGGCACGCGATTTAAGTTATTCTCTTGCTGAATTATCTAATACTCAATTTATCGATCTGTTAACTCATGTCCACTCGCTTGAAAAGATAGGTGATTATTTAAACCCTTCTTCTTTGCCAGATCAAGCAGCCCTTGAAAAAAAGATTTATGAACTTTTATCAAAAAACTTGAAGCAGAATGTACCGTTTTTTGCTATCTTAATCGGGTTTGAAAATTTGCCTGATTTTTCCAAAAATATTGGAAACCAGAATAAAATTCTTGATGTTTTGGGTCGCAAATTAAAAGCGGCTCTTTCTGGTAAGGGATATGTTGCCTGTTATGAAGAGGATAAATTTTGCATTTTAATACCTGCAAAATATGATCTGGAAAAACTGATGCAAAAACTTTCAACTTTGCTCTCTAAAGGCGTATCCTTTGAGGGTAAAATGCTGGTGGTTGATGCATCTTTAGCTGCCGTTGCTTGCCCTGGTTTGGCACGTTCTGTTAAAGATGTTGTTTCTTCTTGTAAAGAAACGTTAAAAATTGTCAAGATTAACAAAAGTAAAATTGCAATTAAGTCACAGGGACATGACAATGTCATTGATAGAGAACAGCTAAAGGGCTAATCTTTAAGGACTTTTTTAATGCCTGTTATCATTGCAGAAATGAGATTTTCTTTTTTCCAGAAATAATAAAAAGCGATGGCTGCAAGGTGCAGTACAATAAGAACCAGCAATAATCTTGAAAGATAGTGATGCAGAGATGTTGCTGTTAAAACCCATTCAGCCTCAGTAAAGCGCACCATTGGACCTGAGGCAAAAAGTCCATCATCTTCTGAATAAAAACCCGTTATGATCTGCATAGATAAAGTAATAAGAAGGGCAATAACAGACAGCCCGCCAATTGGATTATGGCCTTTTGCCCCTGTGGGTTGCCTTTTTCCCGCGTTTTTCAGGTAGGTCATAATTTGAAAGCGTGTTGGCGTAAATGTTTTAAAGCGAACTGGTTTTGGACCAAAAAAACCCCAAAAGAGGCGAAAAACAAGCAAGACACCAATGAATTGCCCAATATAAAAATGCCATTCTATTGTCGTGAAGTCGCGATATTCGCCATAATACCAGCCAGCAAAGACACTGATTGCCAAAACACAATGGAAAAGGCGTGTTGGTAAGTCCCATATTTTCTGTTTGTGAAAAAGGGCAGCCTTTTCAGGTGTCGATGAATGCCCTTCTTGTATAATTTTTTTCATGTAATCAATGGTTTAAAAGTCTTTTGCGCGATAACCTTCATGGCAGGCACTGCACTGTTTGCCGACAGCACCAACGGCAGGGACAAGGGCTGCTTTTCCATCACCTGCAACATCTGCAAGAGCTGCTACAGCCTCTACCCAGGCGGTGCCAATTTTTCCAACGCCTTGGCCATCCTCCCAGATTTTAGGCAGGGCGCGTGTTTTTCCTTTTTTAGAAACATTGTCAGAGCCAGCAGGGTAATGAGCGCTTATATTGAGCGATGAAATGATTTTCAAATTATTCGCTGCAATTTTAGCTTTTTCAGCATTGTAATCTTTCTTACCTTTTGCCATGGCAACGAGTTGACCAAAGTTAAAGGCCGTTAACCGATAATAGGAGATACGGGCTTTGATAGCATCATCCAGTGCATCAGCCTGGACAGGCGTATAAAGTGTGAAAGAGGTAAAAAGTGCCAGAAGAATAAGTGATAAAGTTTTTTTCATGAATTACTCCTCGTTTATTTGAATATTTTTAGGGGCAATTTGACACTATCATAATGAAGAAAGAATCGAAATCATTATTCTATAGCCAAACTCATATAAAATAATAATGGATTTTGGTACTATTTTTTTGTTTTCACTCAGCCTTTTTTTTAAAATGATGATCATTTTAAAAGGCTTACGCTTTACGATTAGAATAT
>CALHLB010000088.1 GCA_938034375.1 uncultured Alphaproteobacteria bacterium
TAATGCGTTGAATCTGCTACCTTTTTCAGATAAATTCTGCCTTTTGTTACATCTCGTGCAATACGGACCGCTTTTTCCCAGGCTTTTTTATCCCGAATACGGTCGTAAATACCGTCACAAGCAAATGAAAACTGGCAACGGTTGCGCCAATGCCTGTTTTGATAAACCACCCCGCAAATCGTATTTGGATAAGATGGCGCTTTTACACGGTTTAAAATAACCTGTGCAACAGCTGCTTGTCCTTCATCCACTTCGCCACGGGCTTCAAAATAAATCCCCGTTGCTAAACAACGTTGTTGTTGCCTTTTATGAACGGAACCAGGAAGACGGAAACGCGCCCAAAAATGCAGTTTTTTTGTATCTTTAATTTGAGGTGCTAACACCACATCGACTTCCGGCTTCAAACGAGGCGATGGTACAAATGGGCTGTCATCCAGCGCTACTGCCAGCGGCGTTTCTGGCGATAAATTTTGATTGGGCTTTGTTATAACCTCATTTAAAATTTCTCTAGGATCCTGTTTTGAATCACCAATATAGGCATTTTTTAATTCGTTCTTAGGTATTGAGGCTGTTTTAAAACTATCAATCGCTTGTTTTGCTTTCTCATGCGCCTGTTTTTCCAAAGCGGCAATCGCCGCCCCTGGTATTAAGGCTAAAGGCTTGCCTGCTTTTTGTTTCTTAGCGGCTACGCGTTGCTTCTTACTTGCTTCATGCTTTGTAACGCCTTGAGTTAATGTGACTCTCGGCAATAGCGTTTGATCGGGTAGCCCCCATGTTAGACCCTTTGCCAAAGCAAGTTTAAATGTTGGCTTTGCGGCAACACGTTTTAACTGACTAATAGGTAAATCGCCCTTACTTTCTCGTGCAGCAATGACAGGTCCTACTAAAGATTGGGCTTCTTCAGGCGTTTTGGCAAAAAAATAAACCTGAAAAACCTCTTTTTTTCCAAAGTCATCAAAAGAAAAACGCTTATTTTTATCACTTAAGATAATTGGTTTTAAAGAAATATTGCCGGCCTTATGGACTTCAAGTCCATTTTTATTTTTGACA
Organism: uncultured Alphaproteobacteria bacterium; assembly: GCA_938034375.1. Classification (GTDB taxonomy): domain Bacteria; phylum Pseudomonadota; class Alphaproteobacteria; order Rhizobiales; family JACESI01; genus JACESI01. The sequence continues at coordinate 1,051 of CALHLB010000088.1, forward strand.
AGCGTAGCCAGATGCCTGTTGCTTTGAGCATTTAATCCAAGAAAAGAATTTATATCTTGATAAGATAGGGAAGTTGGAATAGTCACCACAAAAAGTGCCAGCACACTGCAAGACAATCTTTTCAGTTTTATAGACCCCAAAGGTCTTTTTTTACTCAAACGCAACACGAAACCATACTCTCAACACAAAAAGACAAAAGCCTTGTTAATGTAAAGAATGTGCTATTATCCTAAATTAATAGTTAACTTTGCAAATAAGCTCGTCTGCACTGAACTATTCAACTTGCATATTATCAAACGCATTCATATTTTGTGGGCTTATAAAGTTTAGGGTCTGGACCTATTAATTAACGGATGATTGGTTGGAAGAAATTTGTTCGGCTACACGGTATAAGATTTTAGGACACCTTTTGGTTTTCAAAATCTTATAACAAAGTAGTCCGCGCAAATTTATCCAATCCAGAGGACGCTTGATAGGGCGGCGACCTACAGCACAAACCCTTTTGAATGGGGGATAAACCGCAATCGGCAAGCCTTTATACTGTATCTCTTGCCCTATCAAACGCCAAATAGGTCAAAGACCCTAAGGCATAAGCGTGGCTTGCGCGGCTGCAAGGCGGGCAATTGGCACGCGAAACGGTGAGCAAGAAATATAATCCAACGCCAAACGTTCAAAAAAGTGGATAGAACGTGGGTCGCCCCCATGCTCACCACAAATACCTATTTGCAAATCAGGATTTGCCCCTCGTCCATTAATGATTGCCATTTCAATAACGGCCCCCACGCCATCTTCATCTATGGAAATAAAGGGGTCTATATCCATGAGGCCCATTTGTTCATAGGTGGTTAAAAATGCCACGGCATCATCGCGGGAAATTCCAAAAGTTGTTTGCGTTAAATCATTTGTGCCAAAGGAAAAAAAGTCCGCTTCACTGGCAATGCGCTCTGCAATCATGGCGGCTCTAGGTAGCTCAATCATAGAACCAACTTTATATTGCAGGTTGGATTGATATTTATGATCAATATCCTGCGCGACATCATCGATCATGCGACTGATAGCAATAAATTCACGACTAAGAGCAACAAGCGGCACCATAACTTCTGGCTTTATGGTAATGGCATGCTTTCTACTAACTTCCAAAATCGCTTCAAACAGAATTTTTACCAGTGTTTTGGCTAATTGCGGATTACAAATCAACAAGCGACACCCACGATTTCCAAGCATTGGATTTGTTTCACTTAATTCATTAATACGAAACCGCAGTTTTCCTAAGTCCATACCAATTGTTTTTGAAAGCTCAACAATGTCTTCTTCTTCTTTTGGTAAAAACTCATGTAACGGTGGATCAAACAGGCGAATTGTCACAGGCTTATCACGCATCACCTCAAAAAGTTCTATGAAGTCTTCACGCAAGAGGGGGACAAGACGATTAACAGCATCCAATCTTGCTTCTTCTGTTTGTGATAAAATAATATCCCGCATGGCAGAAAGGCGTTCAGGCTGAAAAAGCATATGCTCTGTTCTGCAAAGCCCAATGCCTTCAGCGCCAAATTGTAATGCAATTTCTGCATCATGGGGCGTATCAACATTCGTGTAGACCTTCATACGCCGCAATTCATCAGCCCATTCTAAAAGCTGAGATAAATCGCCCGAAACGGCGGGAGGATGAAGTTTGCATTTACCATTAAAAAGAAGCCCGGTTGACCCATCAACACTAGCAAAATCACCTTCCTTGAAAGTCTGGGAGCCAATTTTCAATAGCTTTTCTTCAACCTCAAGGTGGGCGCCAGTAAGACTTACAATACATGGCTTACCCGTTCCACGCGCGATAACGGCTGCATGGCTGGTTAAACCACCTTTTAACGTCACAATTGCTGAGGCTGCCTGCATCCCTCGAATATCTTCAGGAG
>CALHLB010000089.1 GCA_938034375.1 uncultured Alphaproteobacteria bacterium
CCCTCACTAATAAGGCGTGCGATAACTTTACGTTCGCCGTCACGAAAATACTCTTCACCATAATGTTCAAAAATATCACTGATTGACATGCCTGCTGCTTCTTCAATGGCATTATCTGCATCAATAAATGATATATCGAGATTGTGGGCAAGCCTTTTACCAATTGCAGATTTACCAGACCCCATCATACCAACAAAAACGATATTGCGCCCTTTCAAGGCGCTGCGAATGCGGTAGGCATCATTGGGTTCGATGATTTTTTTCATGCTTTAAAGGGCCAGTCCACGATTGTTTCATTCCTCTTAGTGCTTTTTTTGCGCTTTCGAAAGGTATTTTTTGCTCTATAGCTTGGCCAAAGGAGCTTTATCGGTTTATATGCATTATAGGTATCTTATGGGATTTATTTTATTATTTCTCTGATGCCTTTTTATAACGCCGTGAAAAATGTTCGAAAAATGCCAAGTCTTTTTAAATTTCTTTTTACTTTGATTTTACTCGCTGGCCTGGGTTTTGGTGCGATGGTGAGTTTGGCTTTTTTTGTGGAGCCGAATGAACGCACAATGACCATTTCCATTCCATCTAAGCGACTGAACCCGTGAATGATAATAGTTTTTTGATAGAGCTATTTCTTGAAATGCTCAATGTTGAGCGTGGTGCCTCAAAAAATACTCTTGAAAGTTACCAAAGGGATCTTGATGCTTATAACGGGTTTTTGGCGCGCAAAAAATTAACACTTAAGACTGCCGAAAAAAATGAATTAAGTGATTTTCTGGCCTTTTCCCATGAAGAAGGCCTCGCTGCCTCTTCAATTGCGCGCAGGCTTTCTGCTTTGAAGCAGTTTTATAAATTCCTGTTTTTGGAAAATATGCGGGGGGATGATCCTTCAAGCGGGATTGAGGCGCCAAAACTTGGGCGTAGTTTGCCAAAAATCATGCATGAGGAAGATGTAACAAGCTTGATTGGTCTGGCTGAAAGAGAAGCTCTATCTAAAGAAGGGTCAAAAGCAAGCCATTTGCGTTGTTTGCGGCTTTATACCATGTTGGAAACACTTTATGCGACAGGTTTAAGAGTGAGTGAACTTGTTAGTCTGCCTTCATCCTGTATTGGGCAGGATCATCGGTTTTTATTGATTGTTGGTAAGGGAAACAAAGAAAGGCTGGTCCCTCTAAGTGATCGAGCGCGAGATGCCATGGGCCAGCATGTTTTAATGTCTTCCAATTATTTTGGGCAGAAATCAAAGTGGCTTTTTCCTTCTTTTGGCAAACAGGGGCATTTTACAAGACAGGCTTTTGCAAGGGATTTGAAAGATTTGGCATTAAGGGCTGGTCTTGACCCTAAAAAAGTTTCACCCCATGTTTTGCGCCATGCTTTTGCGAGTCATTTATTGCATAACGGCGCTGATTTACGGGCGGTTCAGCAGCTTTTGGGTCATGCCGACATTTCAACGACACAAATTTATACTCATGTCCTGGATGAACGCTTGCGTGCTTTGGTAGAGGAAAAACACCCCTTATCCGAGTAATGTTTCCTTGACATTCTTGGCGTTCATTGAGATGACACATTTTGAAAGAAAGTGCGAGTATCACTTTGAAAGAAAGCTATCATGAAATATCTTGATTTTGAAAAGCCTGTTGCAGACCTTGCTGGTAAGGTTCAAGAACTTAAAGCCATGGAAGAGGCAGGAAATGCCGTTGGCATAAAAGATGAAGTGTCTCGCCTTGAGGCAAAGGCAGACCAGGCCTTGGCAGATATTTATTCAAAATTGATACCATGGCAGAAAACGCAAGTTGCTCGTCACCCGGATCGACCACATTTTACGCATTATGTAAAAAACCTGATTGATGACTTTGTTCCCCTTTCTGGAGACAGAAAATTTGGGGATGATGAAGCCATACTTGCAGGTCTTGGGCGCTTTCGTGGAACACCTGTTGCTATAATGGGTCATGAACGGGGCCATGATACGCAAACACGCATTAAGCATAATTTTGGTTCGGCGCGCCCTGAAGGGTATCGCAAGGCAGTACGCATTATGGAAATGGCAGACCGTTTTCAATTGCCTGTTTTATCTTTGGTTGATACAGCCGGCGCATATCCTGGCGTGGGTGCAGAAGAAAGAGGACAGGCAGAAGCCATTGCCCGTTCCACGGATATGTGTTTGCTGTTGGGTGTACCCAATATTAGCGTTATTGTGGGCGAAGGCGGCTCTGGTGGGGCAATAGCCATTGCCGCTACAAACCGTGTAATGATGTTGCAAAACGCAATTTATAGCGTTATTTCGCCGGAAGGTGCAGCTTCCATTTTATGGCGTGATTCATCCCGCGCGATTGACGCTGCCAGTACCATGAAAATTACGGCGGAAGATTTATTGGAACTTGGTGTTGTTGATGAAGTTATTGAGGAACCTGTTGGGGGCGCCCACCGTGAGCCTGCACAAACAGTTCACCAAGTTGGCAATGCAATTGAAAATGCTTTGCAGGAACTTGTGGGCTTATCACCAGAAGAAATTAGAAAACAGCGCCGCGAACGCTTTTTGGAAATTGGTCAAAATCTCTGATTTATAGATTATGAGCAAATACGGGCAATTTTTCTATCTTTATAAGGATGTGCCAATTTTTCCTGTAATAAAATATCACCAACCGATTGGCCATGATGATTATCGACATAAGCAATTACACGATTAGCATATTTACCTTTTGAAATATGACGCAATGTGAGTTTTTTGTTATTGTTTTTGGACTTTAAAAGTTCTATCAGACGACTGCGTGCATTTTCTGCTTTTGGCCTGTGGCTGGGGCAATCTGAATCCATTTCATGTGTTTCAATATCGCGCAATCTTACTGAAACTTCAATGCTTTGGTAAAGCCAAATGTGCGCGCGAACACGCACTGTGTCGCCATCAATCACTCGTAATAATGTTGCTGGTATAGGGCCTTTCAGCCGCTTTTGAGCTGAATAGGCCATGCTGTTTGATAAAGCGGTAAAAATAAAAAATGCTATTAATGCGAATCGTCTCATCATGAGACAATTATTAGGCTAATATTCCTAGGAATCAAGTCTTAATTTTAGAAATCTGAGATAATACCGTCTTTCTCCCAGTCACCAAAACGGGTTGGTTCTGGGCCGTTGCGTCCGTTGATTTCTTTTGGTCTTTGTTCTTGTTGTGTTTTTTGGCGGCGTTCTTTAGCTTCAGCTAAAGCTCGTTTGGCGGCAGCGGATAATTCTTTTTTTATCTCGTTTTTCATAAAGTATTCAGCCTGTTTGCTTGTTTAAAACGTCCTCTGTTACCATATAGCTTTTGAAACGGTTTTGTCATGAATTTATCATGAAAGATTTGGGAAAACCTCCATGAATTATACAAAAACAGCCATTTTACTTGCCGCGATGACGGGGCTTTTTGTAACTATTGGTTTTATGTTGGGCGGCGTTGGCGGTATGATGATTGCCTTTGTCATTGCTATTGCTATGAATCTTTTCAGCTATTGGAATTCCGATAAAATGGTGCTTTCCATGCATAATGCGCGGCAAGTGGATGCGCGCTCTGCACCAGAATTTTATGATATGGTGGCCCGTCTTTCAAAAAATGCCGGTTTACCTATGCCGGCAGTTTATATTATTGAGCAGCAACAACCTAATGCCTTTGCAACTGGGCGAAATCCTGAAAATGCAGCTGTTGCAGCAACAACCGGGTTGATGAATATGCTAACTTACGAAGAAATTGAAGGCGTTATGGCCCATGAACTGGCGCATATTCAAAATCGTGATACGTTGATTATGACGATTACGGCGACCTTTGCCGGTGCTATTTCCATGTTGGCTAATTTTGCTTTATTTTTTGGCAATAATCGCAATAATCCTCTGGGTTTGATTGGTACAATTTTGATGATGTTTTTGGCCCCTATGGCTGCGGCTTTGGTGCAGATGGCAATTAGCCGCACGCGTGAATATGCTGCAGATAGACGGGGGGCGGAGATTTGTGGAAATCCGCGTGGACTTGCTTCTGCTTTGGTTAAAATTTCCAATGGTGCAGCGCAAATTCCAAATAATGATGCCGAACGTAATCCGGCAACCGCTCATATGTTTATTATTAATCCTTTGAATGGCCAGAAGATGGATGGCCTCTTTTCAACGCATCCAGATACGCAAAACAGAATTGATGCGCTTTTGGAATTTGAGCAGGAATTCGTTCCGGAACGTTTTGGGAATGCGCAGGGAAATTCACGCATGACGACTAGAACATCTGTTCCAAATTCCGGTTCTTCCCATCGTAAGGGGCCTTGGGGTTAATTTTGTTCGTTTCGTTTTTTAAGGTGACAAGTTTTTGAAACTTGTTAAAAGAGCGTTTCACTGAAAAGGGGATAAGACTCTGAAAAACGCTCCTGTTGACAAAAAGTCATCAACACGCAAAAAAATACCGCAAGGCTATCAATCAAGAGCGCGGGCGCTTGATTTGGTAATGAAAGTGCTTGTGGATAAAAAGCCTCTTGAATATCTGCTTGATCGCAGCGCAGATGATGGCCTTGATGATCGTGATAGAGCTTTGGCGCGGGCAATTGCTGCAACCAGTTTGCGGCGTAAGGGACAGATCGACAAAATAGTCTCCCGTTTCATGAAAAAACCTTTGGGCAAAAGAGGAGGCAAGGCGCCTTTCATCCTTTTAACGGGGGCAACGCAGATTCTTTTTATGGATGTGCCAGACCATGCAGCTGTTAGTTTGGCGATGAATATTGCGAAAAGAGACGAGAGGGCCAAACATTTTTTCCGACTTATCAATGCGGTTCTGCGCCAGATTGCGCGGGAAAAAGAAGAGATTTTATCCGCTCTCAATCCAATGGATATTTTACCGGATTGGCTTTTGAAAAACTGGTCCCGCGCATATGGCCGGGATATCTGTTTGCAAATGGCAAAGGCGCTTTCCCATGAACCTTATCTTGATGTACGCCTTAAAGATAATTGTTCATCAACGCAATGGGCTGAAAAACTTGAAGGTCATGTGCTTTCCAATGGATCTATTCGGTTGGCGCATGCTGGTAATGTGCAAAAACTAGCTGGTTTTGATGAAGGGCTTTGGTGGGTGCAAGATTTTTCCGCTTCGCTTGCAGCCACTATTCTGGGCGATGTTGGCAATAAAAATATAGCAGATTTATGCGCTGCCCCTGGCGGAAAATCAGCACTTTTGGCAGATCGTGGCGGTAAGGTAACAGCGGTTGATATTTCGGGCCTGCGCCTTGAAACTTTAAAAGAAAATCTCAATCGTCTTAGTTTGCCCGTGACCTCTTGCAAACAGGATATTTTAAAGTGGGAAAGTGAAGAATGTTTTGACCATATTTTACTGGACGCCCCCTGTTCGGCAACAGGAACTATTAGAAAGCATCCAGATATCTTCTGGCTTAAAAACAGTGATAGTTTAGAAACCTTAATCCCTTTACAACGAAAGTTGTTGGAAAAAGCCACTGCATTGCTGAAGACGGGGGGAAGACTGGTTTTTTGCACGTGTTCACTTCAAAAAGAAGAGGGAGAAGACGTTATTGATTTTATCCGCGACAAGGCTTTGCCCTTAAAATTTTTGCCGATAAGCCTAAAAGAGGTGGGTGGTTTGTCTGACCTTTTAAATGATAATGGCACTGTGCGTTGTCGCCCTGACATTTCGCCTCTTGTTAACAAGCAGAAAGAGCTAGATAATCCAAATTTAACAGGAATGGACGGCTTTTTCATCGCCCGGTTTGAAAAAATATGATCCACATTTCATTATAGAGAAAAAGTTGATTAGGCTTTTTTAGAGTATAATGCTGTAAAAGCGATAAAGCTTGGCGATGGGAACTTATGCTTTGTCAAAAAAACTGGAAATTTAAAGTTTTTGGGTACTTGGAATACACAATTTATGGGCGTTAAAACGACTTTTGCAGACTGTTTGAAATTGGTGCGGCTTATAATCGTTCGTGCTTTTCAACTTCTGGTGCGCTTTTTTTATAAATTACCATTTTTCAAATGGCTCCTTTCTGGCTCTATTCCCGATCAGATATTAATTGCTCCGCAAGATATCACAACTGCAGATCCGATTAAGGCAAAAGATTTTTATGAGGGCTATTTCACCTTTGCGGGCCATAGCGTTAATGTTGGCGGCTTATCGCCTTTTGAACAGAGTGCTGCGCCGCTTTTATGGCGGCAAAAACTTAATGGGTTTAAATGGTTGAAGCACCTTCGAGCTGCTAAAACGCATATTGCCAGAATGCAGGCGCAAGCACTTGTTGATGATTTTATTCGTCATAATAAATTGATGGGATCTGTGGCTTGGTACCCTGAGGTTGCAGCCAACAGGGTGATGGCATGGCTTGTTCATGCGCCGATGCTTGTTGAGGGGGCAGACCACGCTTTTTACAGGCGGTATATGCGCTCGCTTGCCAGGCAGGTGCGCTATCTACGTTTGTCCTTACAAAGTAGCGAGCCTGGTTTCCCGCGTCTTTTGATTGTTATTGCACTTTCCTATGCCGCTATAGGGCTTTCGTCCAGACTCTCAACGCTTAAGAGTGCCTTGAAGCGGCTTGATAAAGAATTATCGATACAAATTTTACCCGATGGTGGACATATTAGCCGTAACCCAGAGATTTTGATCCGTATTTTAGCTCTTTTACTACCCCTTAAACAGGCAATTCTAGCTCGTAATATTGCGCCAGGAGAGGCGCTGTTGCGGGCTATGGATAGAATGATGCCGATGTTACGCTTTTTTCGACTGGGGGATGGCACTTTTGCCAATTTTAATGGTATGGGCGAAACGCCTGGTGATCTTTTGGCAACCATGCTCTCTTTTGATGAGGCGGCTGGTGATCCTGTTTTAAATGCGACACATTCCGGTTATCAACGACTATATGGCGGAGATGTCGTTGTCTTGATGGATACGGGTGCGTTACCAGCTTTTGGGCTGGAAAAAACGATGCATGCAGGTGCTTTGTCTTTTGAATTAAGTGCAGACAGGGAACCCATCATCAAAAACTGTGGGCATATGGCCTTAAGTAGCGATCATTTGCAGGTTCATGAGATTGCGCGGGTTGTGCGTTCAACAGCGGCTCATTCAACGCTTTCCATTGCTGGGCAATCTTCCTGTACGTTTATAAAAAATGATAAATTGACTAAATTTTTAAAAACGCCTTTTTTATCAGGCCCCATGCATATTGATGTGAAACGGCGGCCTTCTGAAGAGTCTGTTAACATTGAAGCAAGCCATGATGGTTATGCGCGGCGCTTTGGTTTGAAGCACTGTCGGTCTATTACACTTTCTAATGATGGCTTTTTTCTTTCTGGACAAGACAGTGTTGTTACAATGCGGGATAGACAGATTGCAACTGATAATCCTCTTATTTTTGATATCCGTTTTCACCTCCATTCCCAAATCAATGCAGAGCAATCTTCTAGTAGAACTGTTGAGCTTATTCTAAAATCTGGGAAACGGTGGCTGTTTAATTGTTTGAATATGGATGTTCAGTTAGAAGGAAGTATCAGTTTTTCAAAGCTTTATGGCACACGTCAAACAAGCCAAATTGTTATTTCAGGCAAACTGGGTGAAAACTCTGTTATAGATTGGGCTTTGCAAAAGCTTTCTTGAATCTGGTAAATCTATGTGTTAGCGCCTTTAGATAAATCCTGATCTTTTTAATAGAGGCTCTTTTCCATGGTTGTTTCTGCTATTTCCTTTGAAGTTCCACAGGTGGTCCCTGTAAAGCGTGCGCTTTTATCTGTTTCAGATAAGGCGGGCATTGTTGATTTTGCCAAAAAATTGCATGAAGCCGGCGTGGAACTTGTTTCAACAGGGGGAACGCGCAAAACACTTTCAGAAGCCGGATTGCCGGTTCTTGACATATCAGACGTGACAGGTTTTCCGGAAATTATGGATGGTAGGGTGAAAACATTGCACCCCCTTGTACATGGGGGGCTTTTGGCTGTGCGTGACCATGAGGACCATGCAAAAGCGATGATGGAACATCACATTAAAGCGATTGATTTGGTTGTTGTTAACCTTTATCCGTTTGAAGAAACCCTTTCAAAAGGGGCCAATTATGCTGCCTGTGTTGAAAATATTGATATTGGCGGGCCTGCAATGGTGCGCGCTTCTGCTAAAAACCATGCTTATGTATCAATCGTAACGGACCCTAAAGATTATGATGCTGTTTTAACGGATATGGCTGCACATGGTGGTACGCGTTATGAATTGCGCCAACAGTTGGCGGCTAAAGCTTTTTCATTAACAGCGGCTTATGATGTGGCTGTATCAAACTGGTTTTGTAATCAGCTCTCTTTGGATATGGAGAAAAAGAAAAGTTTTTCCGGCACTTTGTCAGAGGTTATGCGCTATGGTGAAAACCCGCATCAACGGGCTGCTTTTTATAAAACTGGAGAAAAGCGTTTTGGTGTTGCAACAGCAGAACAATTACAAGGTAAGCAACTTTCTTTTAATAATATCAATGATACGGATGCTGCTTTTGAGTTGGTTGCGGAATTTGCACCTGAAAAGACGGCAGCTGTTGCGATTATTAAACACGCCAATCCATGTGGTGTGGCAGAAGGAGCAAGCCTAAAAGAGGCCTATGAAAAGGCTCTATTATGCGACCCCGTCTCTGCTTTTGGCGGTATTGTTGCCTTAAATCAGATGATTGATAAAGAAGCTGCACAGGAAATCGTTAAAGTTTTCACTGAAGTCATTATTGCGCCTGATGCAACAGATGAAGCAAAAGTACTTATTGCTGCCAAGAAAAATTTACGCCTCCTCTTAACGGGAGGATTGCCGGACCCAAGAGAAAAACTGTTAACGGTTAAATCTGTAGCAGGCGGGCTTTTGGTGCAAGATCGTGATAGCGGGCTGGTAGATGATCTTGATTTGAAGATTGTTACCAAGAGAGAGCCTTCAGCTAAAGAAATGGCAGATCTACGCTTTGCCTTCCGTGTTGCCAAACACGTCAAATCAAATGCGATTGTTTATGTTAAAGATGGCGCGACTGTTGGCATTGGTGCTGGCCAGATGAGCCGGGTCGATTCATCGCGTATTGCCGCTAGAAAAGCGGAAGATGCAGCACGTGCCGCCGGTCTTCGTGAAAATCTGGCTAAAGGGTCTGTTGTGGCTTCAGATGCCTTCTTCCCTTTTGCTGATGGATTGCTGGCAGCAGCTGAAGCAGGGGCGACTGCCGTTATTCAGCCTGGGGGTTCTATGCGGGATGATGAAGTTATTGCAGCCGCCGATGAAGCAGGTCTTGCCATGGTCTTTACCGGGATGCGCCATTTTAGGCACTAAAATTATTAATGGTTTTTTGAAGGGGTCATGATGGATATTAAAAAGACAGATACATCAAGCCTAACAATGCTTGGGGGAGAGACGGCGCTGCCGTCAAATCCTGATGAAGCCGTTTTGGAGCAGGTGCCAAACAATAATGTGGGAAGCGATTATGTGGTGCGCTTTGTTCAGCCGGAATTTACATCGCTTTGCCCCATGACAGGGCAACCCGATTTTGCTCATTTGGTCATTGATTATATACCCAACGCTTTTTTGGTTGAATCAAAATCCTTGAAACTTTTTTTAGGTTCCTTCCGAAATCATGGCTCATTCCATGAAGATTGCACACTTGCTGTTGGCAAACGGATTGTTGAAGCGATTTCACCAAAATGGCTGCGTATTGGGGGCTATTGGTACCCGCGCGGCGGTATGCCCATAGATGTTTTCTGGCAAACAGGCAATGCCCCTGAAGGGGTTTGGTTGCCAGATCAAAATGTTGTCCCTTATCGTGGGCGGGGATAATTAACTTTCCAGAATTTTCTGAGCGATTGTTTTTGCTCGTTTAACGCTTTGCCTATCAGAAAATAATTGCGCTTGGGAGAGCGCGCCTTCAATTAAAAGCTGTAGGGAGAGCGCAATTTCCAGGGGGTCTTCGACTTTAAGTGTTTCAAGACTTTCTTGAAAGATTTCTGTAAAAGAATTTTTATGGTGAACTGCTGATTTGTGAACAGGATGTTTCAGGCTACCAAATTCAAGGGAAGCTTTTAAAAATGTGCAGCCAAAAAAATCGTCATTTTCTTTAAACTCATTCTCGATCCGTTGATCAATATAATCAAAGACACTCAAAATACGGCGTTTCGGGTCATTTTGAAGAGAAGCCAGTTCTTCCTTCAAGTCTGATAAAAGGGTGCGGGATAGTTGTTCTAAAACAGCTAGAATGAGATCATTCTTATTTTTAAAATTATTATAAAGGGTCATGGAGGCAATGTTTGCCTCCTGTGTTATCTGGTTAACGCCGGTTGCTACAAACCCATTTTGTGTAAAAAGTTTTGTTGCTGTTTGGACGAGTGTTTCTTTTTTGTTGGCGCGGCCCATGCCATTTCCCTGATCGTGTAAAACCTTGTTGTGTTTAATATGCTGCCTATATGTTACAATGAGATGTTGTTATATTTCATTTTTAGTCAATTAAAAATTATTATACCTGAAATATTTCCCTTGATTGTGCTTAAAAATGATGCAGTTTCTCTATTGATGGATTTAATGGATGGAAGATTGTAATATGAACGGCCAAACAACAATTGATGAACAAGAGGTTGCCCGTTTTTCTGCGATGGCGGCAGAATGGTGGGACCCTTCAGGAAAGTTTCGCCCGCTTCACAAGTTTAATCCAGTCCGTCTTGCCTATATTAAAGAACGGGTTTGCAATCATTTTGGTCGAGATGAAAAAGATGCCAAAGCTTTTAAAGGGTTACGCTTTTTGGATATTGGATGTGGTGGTGGTTTATTAAGTGAACCTATGGCGCGTCTTGGGGCTGAAATTATTGGTGCAGATGCTTCTGCCACAAATATTGAAATTGCAAAAATTCATGCCCAAGAAACAGGGCTTGATATTGATTATCGCGCAACAACATCTGAACTTCTTGCTACTGATGGTGAAAAATTTGACGTTGTTCTTAATATGGAAGTTGTTGAGCATGTGGCTGATGTTAGTCTTTACATGCAAAGTTGTAATGAGATGGTGAAAGAAGGAGGGTTAACTTTTGTATCAACAATTAATCGAACAGCTAAAGCCCGTTTTTTAGCGCTTTTTATGGCTGAAAAAGTATTGCGTTGGTTGCCAATTGGCACACACGATTACAACAAGCTCGTTACACCCGATGAATTAAGGAAAGAATTTTCCAAATCCAGTCTTGCCGTTCTTGATGAAACCGGTGTGGCCTATAATCCTTTTTTTGACAGATGGTTGCTTTCAGCCGATATGGATGTCAATTATATGATATTGGCTGGCAGAAAATCTGAACCATCCTGACCCTAATTATTATCTTCTGGTAAAGCTGGCAGGGGCAAAAAGTCAATGCCATCATCTATGAGATCCTGGGCTTCTTCAAAGGTTGCCTTGCCATAAATGCCGCGGCGTTCTTCTTCACCATAGTGCATTTTTCGGGCTTTATTGGCAAAGTCATCACCCACATTATCTGTATTTTTTTCTACCCACTGGCGCAGCTCACGCATTTTTTCAACAACTGCCTGAACTGTTTTGTCACCATGAACCAGAGGTTCTGGGATTGTGGCTAAGGCGGGGTTGCCTTCCATTGGCTCATTATTTGAAATTTCAGGAATCGATAAATCTGGCATTGCAACAGATTTTTGGGCTTTTGTGCCAGTAACTGTTGGGGCCATCAATGTTTTTTCAACCATGGTAGAACCACATTGCGGGCAGTGAATGAGGTCATCCTGATTTTGTTTATCAAAAGAAGATGAATTTTGAAACCAGCCATCAAAAATGTGGTCATTGGCGCATTTTAAGGTATATTTAATCAAGGTATTTCTCAGCCAACAGTTCATGTATTAAGTGCATGCAGTATCAAACTTTTGCAAGTGGGTCAAAGAGGGAATTTTATTTCGAACTGCCTTTAGAACCTCTTTGTCAATATCTGCTATTATAAATCCTGGTTTGTCGTTATCAGCTTCCGCCAAAATTTTCCCCCATGGGTCTATTATAATACTATGGCCAAAAGTTGTACGGCCATCTTCATGTTTTCCGCCCTGGCCGGCAGAAATCATGAAGCTTGTGTTTTCAATGGCGCGGGCGCGATTTAAGATATGCCAATGGGCCTTGCCTGTCTGTTTTGTAAAACAGGAGGGCGCGGTTAGGATTTCAGCCCCTTTTTGAGCTTGATTTTGAAAAAGCCCTGCAAAGCGGAGGTCATAACAAATGGCCATACCCCAGTTGCCCAGTTCTGTTTTGATAACGGGGGAGAGCTCTCCTGCTTGATAAGTATTGGATTCTCGCCAGCTTTCTCCCCCATCAAGATCAACATCAAACATATGAATTTTATCATAGGTGCTTAAAAGTGCGCCTTCAGGGCTGAAGAAAAAACCACGATTGGCAACTTTTCCATCTTGTCGCAAAATAGCAAGAGAACCGATATGAAGATAAATGCCTAAACGTTTTGCCAGTTTTTGAAATGCCTTAACGCCTTCATCCGTGTCTTGATGGTGAATTTTTGCCATTAGTTCAACACGCGTTGACTCAACCAGGTGGGTCATTTCTGGTGTTTGAATATAAGAGGCTCCCTCAAGGGCTGCTTTCTCGATTAGATAGAGTGTGTGTTCAATGTTATCATCTACTGTGCGCGAGGAACAAAGCTGAATACAAGAAGCTTTAAATGATAACATGGAACTTTCTTCTAGGTCCTGACTTTAGGTTTTGCAGGAAAGGAGTGCATCTAGTTTGTCGGCATCTTCCAGTGCGTAAAGATCATCACAACCGCCTATATGTGTGCTGCCAATGAAAATTTGCGGAAAGGTGCTGCCGCCATTGGACTTTTTGATCATTTCTGAACGAATGTTACGGTTCATCGTTCCATCATGTTCAGTGAATTTGGCACCTTTAGCTTTTAAAAGCTTTTTGGCAGCGGTACAATAAGGGCAAAATTTGCGGGTGTAGATTGTAACATCTTGCATTTTAGATTTCCTGATACTTCTAATATAACTTAATCATTTTGAAAGATTAGGCGATAGGTCTTTATGTGGGGCCTTTTGCGTAATCTACAACTTTTGCAAAACATAAAACATCTATGTAACAAGGGTTATCACGTAAAAGTGCGCGACAACAGGCTTCTATTGTCGCGCCTGTGGTGACAACGTCATCAACCAGAATGATTTTTCGCCCCTTGATAGCCTGTCTTTTTTCCGGGTTTATGTGGAAAGCGCCTTCAACATTTTTTAATCGTTCATGCATGGAAAGTCTGGTTTGTTGTTTTGTTGAACGGATGCGTTTTAATATATCGGGGTGAAAATGGCAGTTGCTTTGTAAAGCAAGATGGCGTGCCAGCTCGCCTGCTTGGTTAAAACGCCTTTTTGTAAGCCTTTTTTTATAAAGAGGAACCGGGATAATAATATCGGCCTGTTTTAAAAGATCTTGACCGTTTAAAAACATCAACCGAGCCATGTGCTGTGCCAGATCAAGTCTATCTTTATATTTTAATGATGTTATTAGCCGTCTGGCCGTTTCTTCATAAAGACATGCCGCACGCATTTTTCTATAAGCGGTTTTATCCTGTAAATGGACATCATCTATGGCGTCTTCATAAGGTAAAGGGTCCCCTGTTTTGTCATTAAAAGGGCGGGTGATAAAGGCCATTTTTTTAAAGCAATTTGTGCATAATCCTCCCTGATTGGCCGTTAAACTTTCGCAAGCAAGGCATCTTGGTGGTAAAATGAAGCGGGAAAAAGAAGAGCCGGCTTGCTTTAGTTTTGGTATGAAATTTTTTTTGATAGGAAACATTTGGGATTGAAAAGCTCATTTATCTGAATAAAACAAAGAGTATGAAATGATATTAAGCAGGAGCCTTGAGTGTCGCAACCATTTATAATGGATGAAGAAGCGCTTTTGAAAAAAAGAATGCGCGTTTTAACGCTTTTGCAAAAAGGGGCGCAAAAAGAGGCGAATTTTTTATTGAGTTATGTGGCAGAAGATTTTCTTCTTAGATTATCCACCATTACGAAAAATTTTGGTATTGGCATTGTTGCAGGCTCTCTTGATGAGAGTGTTTATAATAGCCTTTTAAAATCTGAAAAAATTGACACGGTTTATCAATCAAAATCGGTTCCTTTTTGTCTAGAGGCTAATACGGATTGGGTAGAAAAAGACGGGACTTTATCTCTCGGCCCAATGAGCGTTGATTTTTTTGTTTCAGCTCTTACCATGCAATTTATCAATGACTTGCCAGGATTTTTGGTGCAGGCAAGGCGCGCTTTACGTCCTGATGGTCTTTTTTTAGGGGCCTTAATTGGTGGAGAGAGTTTAAGGGAATTACGTCAATCTTTCCTTGAGGCTGAAGTGCATTTAACTGGCAATGCCCATAATAGAATTTTGCCGTTTATTGATGTGCGCGATGCTGGCGGCTTGTTGCAAAGGGCTGGATTTACTTTACCTGTTAGTGATGTTGATCGACTAACAGTGCGCTATGATACAGCTTTTAATTTGATGCGGGATTTGCGGGCCATGGGAGCCAGCAATATTTTGCATGGTCGTGAACAGCGATTTGCCCGCAAAGAAGTTTTTTTAAAAATGGCTGAAATTTATCAGGAAAAATTTTCCGATAAGGATGGTCGTATTCGTGCAACTTTTGATATTATTTCTCTTTGCGGGTGGGCCGCGCATGAAAGCCAGCAAAAACCTTTAAAACCCGGTAGTGGGCAAGTTTCTCTGGCTGATGCTCTTAATGCGCGTTAATTTTAATATAGCTAGACCATTTTAAAATGATTAAATGGTTTAGCGATATCCTTTTGTTTATGCTCATCTTTTCTTTTAAAATGAAGATCATTTTAAAAGGATTACGTTATATGATGATGAGGAATTACTAGCCCGATACGGCGTTTGTAACAGCTGTCGAAATTGTTGTGAAAACTGATTGCAAACTGCCGCCAACCAATGTAACGCCGCCAATGATTGCGACAGCTATTAAAGCAGCAATCAATGCATATTCAATGGCTGTTGCACCTTTTTTTGCATTTGCAAAAGCACTTGCGAGTTTTTTCATTTTATGTGTCATTTAATTTTTCCACCTGTCTTAAGGTTTGCAGGCATTGTTATAACGCGATAATTTTTGCCATCTTTTATTTTTTCAGTACGAATTGAACCAACAGCGATTGAATCTATTTCAACACTTTCATTTCCCTGATGCCAAGCAACAACATCTGGCCTGTATTGAGCGCCAAAAGATGCAATTGCAACAACAAGAAGAATTGCTGTTGCACAGAGAAAAAGAGTGTATTCCAGCGTTGCTCCGCCGCGATTATTCGAAAATATGTTTAACATCTAATGCTATCCATTTGGTTAACTGGGGTGAAGTGTATCTGCTTGTAATTAACAAGGGGTTCACAGAAAGAAAGAATTAACCAATTAACCAATT
>CALHLB010000090.1 GCA_938034375.1 uncultured Alphaproteobacteria bacterium
CGCACTTGGAAAATACATCAATGGATTTTACAATCCGAAAAGGAGACATTCGGCTTTGGGGTATCAATCACCCAATGCGTTTGAGAAAAACGCAAACAAAAAACAAGAAAGGCTCTCCACTTTAAACGGGTAAGTCCACAAAGCCAAACCTCACGTTTCAGGTGTAAAAGAGCATGTTGTTGTTCTTTGTGGAGAATTATTGGTTGGACCACAGGATTGTCCGAGTCTTCTCAAGGCCGGACAATCTATTTCATTTATGGCAGATGTACCGCATATTTACTCTGCTGAACACAGTAACACACGGGCAGTTGTGACTGTAGTATATCCGCGTCTGGATAATAGCCTATCACCTGATCAGGAATTGAACTGGCCGAATAATAAAACCGATTGGGATGCAGTCGCATCATTAATGGCTCGCACAACGATTGAAGTCCAAAATGGCCTTGGAGTAAGCGCCAAGACATTCCAGCTTCCAATTCAGATGAAGCTTGAAAAGGCAGTGAGTGATCTTCGTAAAAAAATTGCAACGATTCCGTCTAATCCATCAATCCGTCGTTTTGTCGTCTCTGACACCGCGCCTGGTATTCTTTCGTTTTACAGAACACCGCAGTTGCAACGCCTACCATCTATCTCCAATTCTATAGACGGGGAACTAACGAAACGATGTATTGAACTTGCAAAACTTGCTACAGCGCAGGCTGGAACGTTGGATCTAAATCACATTCATGATATTGTATGTAAGACCTCATCTGTCACAGAATCTTCTTTAGCAGCGGAAATACTAACACGAAACGGAACACCAACGGTGCCGATTGGGCTTGGGACAATTGCCCCTTCACGATCACTGAAGGATACTGATGAAGAGCGTCTGTTTGAAGCCCGTATTGATGTTGATGCTTATGAGGCATATGAACTTGTGCACCCTGCTTATGCTAGACAAACACTAGCACTTGCGTGTTATCTCCCCACACAAAACGGATTAAGGTTTTTGGATGTTGGAATTGGCCCAGGACTTCCCTTAGCGATGCTTAGGGAACTTCGCCCAGATATGCATGCACTTGCTATAGACCCAAGCGAAATAGCCGTTCAACATTTAACGCGGCGTTTTGCTGGAGACCCTGCCGTGGAAATTCGGCAAGTTTCCATTACGGATCTTGAACGAAGTAAGGATGAATTTGAGGTGGCGGTGTCGATAGGTGCATCGCATCACTTAGACACATCCGACTTTCTTTCCGCCATCCGTGAGCAGATGGTATATGGCGGTCGTGTGCTGATTTCAGATGAGATGATTTCAGAATTTTCTAGCCGCGAGGAACGTGAAGTCAACCTGATTCGCCATCATCTTTGGTATATACTGGACACGTTAGTCGAGATACCAAATGAAGCTGATAATGGTGATATTCAACTTGCAAAGCGGCTAGCAGAAGTGCTGCCAAGGGCAATGGGAATGGCCTATTCAGGTAGCAGCAAGGCTGCCCGCCGGATGATCCGAGATTTATATGAAGAGGTAACGGCAGTTGAGCGTCCGATCCAACCATCACACCCGCTAGCTGTATTCTCTCGTTTCCATCTTTTGGAACTACAGGCCCTTATCGCCGGGTTCGATTACGAAGTTGAACAAAAGACCTTCCCTCAACGTTTTAAAGCACTTGCTCGAATGAACGGTTTTGAAATTACAAACCATCATCGAATTTATGCCACTGATGGAGACAACTTCGAAGATGCAGGGACACACCTTATCGTTATGGAGGCAATATGATAGCCGTTCTTGATCTACGTGCAGGAATGCGCGCCGCGACACCTATTGCGGCTGCTTATCTGCCGGTGGCTTTTGCTCTTGGCGCAGCTTCATCTCAGTTGGGCTTTTCAGTCTTTGGCAGTGCGTTGTGGTCAGCGATTATGTTTTCGGGGGCAAATCAGGCGCTCTTTCTTAGCGGCCTTACCTCGAACGCTTCATTGATCGTTTTGGCGCTTTTAGCAATCGCGTCAAGCCTTAGACATATTCTTTACGGAGCCGCTCTTTTGGGGCGGCTTGATGCATCTGTCACAGGTCGTGTAACGTTTGCTTATGGTCTAACGGACGAAGTATTTGCCGCTACCCTAGCAGCGTACGAAGCTAATGATAAGCCATTACCGGCTAAATTTCTCATAGGATTGGCGCTTTCAGCACTTGGGGTTTGGGTTATCGGGACGGCTATAGGGTGTGCTGTTGGTGATATACTTCACTCCCACGCTCCTGATATCGGGGCCGCGCTCGATTTCGCTCTTCCTGCATTGTTCGTGGGGCTGGTTTGGTCAACGGCGCGCAGATCTGTTATTGGGCAAATGTTATATTCCGCGGCAGTTGCAGCATTTGTGATTTTTTCTGGGTATCCTGAATTCGCGATACCTGCGGGGGCTCTTGCTGCTTTTATTCCAGATTGGAAACTAGGATGAATATCCTTTGGATCACTATTGCGATTGTTGGAGTCGCGACTTACGCGACACGTGTTCTACCTTTGCTTTGGCTTAAATCGAACGACCAGAATAAATCACGACCATTGTGGCTAGATCGCCTCGGTCCATGTTTATTGGCAGCCATGGCCATCGTAGTCATAATGCCTAACTTTTCTCAGTTCAAGGAAACCTTTGAGATTCTGGCAGCCGCAGGCGGCCTTATGGCTGCTGGGAGTTCCATGTGGTTTCGGCGGGATCCAGGTATTGCTACACTCGTTGGCATGCTTACATTTTACATGTTATCATCTTAGGTGATTTCATCGTAGATTTGCATCGTTTCATTAATGACCCGTTCAATTGTAAATTCTTCTTGTGCGATTTTACGACCCGATAATCCGTATTTTTTACAAAGTTCCGGGTTGTCGAGAGCTTCTTCAAGCGCGCTTACTAGGGCTTTAGCACTTTTGGGCTTGATGAGCCAGCCATTAACTCCTGGTCTCACAATTTCTCTGCACCCGGCAATATCAGTTGTGATGATGGGGCGACAGCTTGCTGCGGCTTCAAGGAGTGATTTGGGTAAACCTTCCCCATAAAAAGTTGGTAGGCAAACAAGTGAGCTTTGCGCTAAAACATCTGGCATATCCTTGCGCCACCCCCAATATTCTAAAACACCTTGGTCTACCCATTGTTGAATTTCTTTCAAAGAAACAGAATTGGGATTTGAAAGGTCTGGCGTTCCCACAAGGGCAAAACGAGCTTTTTTGCCACGCGACTTGAAGGTACGTGCCGCCAGCATGAATTCATAAATGCCTTTATCTTTCAAAAGACGAGATGGCAAAATGATTAAAGGGTCATCTTTAAAGTCGTGCGGTTTATCTGTGTAATTTTCAACTTTAACGCCAGCGCCTTTTATGAGTTTTATAGCGTGTCTATCTGCCAAGTGTTTTTCAATGATCAGCGCTTTATCATCTTCATTTTGTAAAATAAGGCGTGATTTTCCATTTAACAAGGCAAGGCGTAATGCCTGATTAATAAAGGGGCGTAGAATTTTTGCCTTCAAGCTTTCAGATTTGAAAACATAACCCAGACCACCAAGGGCATTGACAATACCCCTCACCTTGAGAAGGCGAGCGATGAAAGAGCCATATAAAACAGGTTTTAAAGCAACATGATGAACGATGTCCGGTCGTTCTTTTTGATAAATTTTCCAGATTTTTGCAATTGTAAGCAGTTCTTTAAGGGGATTAAGGCCTGAACGGTTAATATCTATGGGTATGACCTTTATGCCATGTTTGGTGATATCGGTTTGACTGCGCTCAATTTTTGTTACGAGTACAACCTCAAAGCCTTTTTTCAGGGCTGCTTTTGCCAAAGGTAAACGGTGCGATAAGAAGTACCAATCAACTGTGACGAAATATAAAATTTTACGAGGTTTGGTATGAGATGAGGCCATTATTTCCATACGGTTTTGGAAGTTTTTACCTCTATCCTTATCACACAAAGAGCCTAAAACAAGTCTGTTCCATAATCGTAATATAGCGTAATCCTTTTAAAGTGGTTTAGCTATAAGTGCGTAATACTTGATTGACGTATAGACCTAAATTAAAAAGGCAGGAAAGCCCGCCTTTTTAAAATGTATTCAAGCCTGAATCTTATTTGTCATAATCTTTCTGGATTTCAGCCAGAATAGCTGCGCCCATGCCATTGGTTCCAACTTTTGTCATGCCTTCAGACATAATGTCGCCTGTTCTAATGCCTTGGTCAAGGACGGTAGCAATGGCTTTTTCAACGCATGTTGCAAGTTCAACCATGCCAAAGGAATAGCGCAAGGCCATGGCAAAAGAGGCAATCATTGCTATTGGGTTGGCGGCTCCTTGGCCGGCAATATCTGGAGCGGAACCATGAACCGGTTCATACATGGCTTTGCGTTTGCCTGTTTCTTTATCAGGCGCGCCAAGAGAGGCCGATGGTAACATGCCAAGTGAACCTGTTAGCATGGCGGCAACATCTGAAAGCATGTCGCCAAACAGGTTATCAGTTACAATAACGTCAAATTGTTTTGGCCAACGCACCAGCTGCATACCCCCTGCATCAGCCAGCATGTGAGAAAGTTCAACATCTGAAAACTTCTGTCTGTGTATTGCTGTTACAACTTCATTCCATAAAAGGCCGGATTTCATAACATTGCGTTTTTCCATTGAGCAGACTTTGTTTTGTCTGGTGCGGGCAAGGTCGAATGCCACTTCTGCGATGCGTTCAATTTCGTATGTATCATAAACCTGTGTGTCGATGGCGCGCTTTTGGCCATTTTCAAGGTCGACAATTTCTTTTGGTTCGCCGAAATAAACACCGCCTGTTAATTCCCGAACGATAAGAATATCAAGGCCTTCTACGACTTCACGGCGAAGGGAGGAGCTATCTGCCAAAGCTGGATAGCAAATGGCAGGTCGTAAATTTGCAAAAAGGCTGAGATCTTTGCGAAGACGTAAAAGACCTGCTTCTGGGCGGGCATCATAGGGGACATCATCCCATTTTGGGCCGCCAACAGCACCGAATAAAACAGCATCAGCATTAAGCGCCAGTTTCATGGCATCTTCAGAAATGGCAACTTTATGGGCATCATAGGCAGCGCCACCAACAAGATATTTTTCAACTTCGAAAGTTGCGCCATCCATAATTTCAGCGTTATTCATCCAGTCAATAATGGCTGAAACTTCGTCTGAAACTTCAGGACCAATACCATCTCCTGGAAGAAGAAGAATTTTATGCGTTGCCATGGCCTTATCCTTTCGCCATTTATTTGTTAATTATCGTCATGGAAGTTAGGTTTTGGCCATGCATACTGTGTGATGGATAAGAAGGCAAGTATCGGCTTTTGGGCAATGGGCAGAATAGGAAAATATTTTATGATGAAATGCAGGTTCATGACAATTTTTGCCGCTTTTGCCGGTGCTTTTATAGGAGTTTCCCACTTTGTTTATGGCGGAGAGCTAGCCTTTGATCTGCCAATTGACTGTGAAATTGGCAAAACATGTTTTTTACAAAATATGATCGATCTGGACCAAAAAAGTGATGGTTTTGTTGATACGCTTTGCGGAGATGATGGCTATAATGGGCATAAAGGCATTGATATTCGCGTCATAACGCTTGACGATGTGACCAAAAACATTCCCATTCTTGCCATTCAGGATGGTGTGGTTAAAGGGGTGCGAAATACGATGGAAGATCGCCTGATAACCGGTGGTCGTAAGCCGCAATATATTCAGGGTAGGGAATGTGGCAATGGGTTGGTTCTTGATCATGGTAAGGGTATGAGCAGCCAATATTGTCACATGAAAAAAGGGTCGCTCCGCTTAAAGGTTGGAGATCGTGTTTTACGAGGGGCTCATTTGGGGAATATGGGCCTGTCGGGCTTTTCAGCTTTTCCGCATGTGCATTTAAGTTTAAGACAAAATGGACAGTTGATTGACCCCTTATCGGGTAAAATAGCTAAAAAGGCTTCCTGTTCTGCTGAAATAGTTGAAAAAACGCCTTTTGGTCCTGCTCTAACAAAAGCGCTTTTGGAATCGCGCGATGATATTATTTCCATTGGATTAACAGACAGACGCATTGACTTTCAGGCTTTAAAAAGAACTGGAAAAATGCCTTTGCCAACTCTTAATTCTAACGCTTTGGTTGTTTGGGGATGGGCAATTAACCTTGAGGCAGGTGATGTGATGCGCTTGAAAATTTACAAAGATGGTGTGCCGGTTTTCATGCGGGAAGAAATGCCCCTTGATCGGCGCAAGGCAGAAAGGTTTAATTTTGCGGGAAGAAAATTCAGCGTGGAAAAAGGGCTATATAAGGCTCAAGTAGAAATTTTGCGTGAGGGCAAGATTTTAGAAGAAAAAAGCAGTCTTTATAATATTCAATAAAGACTACTGATTCTCTTGGTCAATTTCTCAAGTTTTCAAACCCAGGAACGGCTTTCTTTGAGGTTGTTTTCAAATGCTTTGATAGCATCTGATTTTTCCATTGTTAGGCCAATATCATCTAACCCGTTTAATAGGCAGTGCTTTCTAAATGGATCGATTTCAAAGCAAATTGTGCCGCCATCCGGTCCTTTAATTTCCTGTGCTTCCAAGTCAACGCTTAACGTTGCATTTGCCCCGCGTTCTGCATCATCCATTAATTTGTCTAATTCTTCTTGTGATACAACAATGGGCAGGATGCCATTTTTAAAGCAGTTATTATAGAAAATATCGGCAAAGCTTGTGGAAATAACACAGCGAATGCCAAAATCAAGTAAGGCCCATGGCGCATGCTCGCGGGAGGAGCCGCAGCCAAAATTATCACCTGCGATAAGGATATTGGCCTTGTTATAAGCCTCCTTATTAAGAACGAATTCGTCGTTTTTGCTGCCATCTTCCTTGTAGCGCATTTCGGAGAATAGGCCTGTTCCTAAGCCTGTGCGCTTGATGGTTTTGAGATATTGTTTTGGAATTATCATATCTGTATCGATATTGATAATTGGCAAAGGTGCGGCGACACCCGTTAGTTTATCAAACTTTTCCATGGGTAAAGTCTCTTTTGTTATCGTTCTTTTGTATCTTGTTTACCTTGATAAAAAGGTTTCGCCAAGAGGCCAAACCTTAAAATATGAAGGGCAACGGTTTTAAAGAGGGTGTAATATGTAAAATTAAAGGGAAAGGGTCATAAAATATATTCAAAAATAAGATAAATTGCTAAAGCAATAAAAACGATTAATCCTAAAATGCGGCCAATGCGGGTACCCCATAATTCTATTCCATCATCGGGGTTTATGTCTTTTGCGTTCATGCGATCTGCAAATTTTTTGGCCATATGAGCGGTTGAAGAGCGCCCAATATTATCGCCCTCATCGGCCAGACGTGTTAATTCCTGCTGCGCTTGTTTTGCTTTTTCATCATGATGGGATGACATTACTCTTTGCCTTTTTTATACGTTCCTCTTATAATGAATATATCTTCTTAAGACTCAAGGTATTTATTCATGCTTCCTGTCCGGTTTATTAAACGGTTGCCATTGGCTTGCCTATTGGGATTATCTGTTATCTTTCAGATTCACAATGTTTATGCCGATAGCGAAAAAGAAAAGCCCAGTCGCGCCGAACTTGAAAAAAGAATAAGAAAACTTGAGCTTAAAGCCAAAATTGGCAAACATATTGATTTTGTTAGTCGTGGCCAACTAACCATTTTTGGTATTGACTTACCAACTGTACCCCCAACACCTGAAGAGATTGAGCAAGAGGAAGCACAGCCTAAAGGAAATTAAGGCTTTTGTTTTATATTCTTATATTTTTCAAAAAGTTCTGGCCTACGCGCCTTGGTGATTTTTTCTGCTTGCTCTTTGCGCCAATTATCAATCAAGTGATGGTTACCAGAAGTAAGGACTTCTGGAATTTTTAAACCTTGCCATTCATTTGGGCGGGTATAATGAGGATATTCCAGAAGGTTGTTTTCAAAACTTTCTTCTTCACCTGATTTTATTTTACCCATAACATCTGGCAATAAGCGAATGCAGGCATCCATTAGAGTAAGGGCAGCGATTTCGCCGCCAGAAAGCACGTAATCGCCAATGGAAATTTCTTCTAGTTCAAAATAGTCAATAACACGCTGGTCAACCCCTTCAAAACGGCCACATAAAATTAAACACCCGTTTTCATTTATTAGTTCTTTTACGCGCTCTTGTGTGAGGGGTTTGCCACGTGGGGACATGAGAAGTTTTGGCCCGCTTGTCGAGATGCTTGATAAAGCCTTTCCTAAAATATCGGCCCTCAAAACCATGCCAGCGCCTCCGCCAGCCGGCGTGTCGTCAACAGAGCGGTGTTTATCTTCTGCAAAATCACGAATATTATAGGCCTGATAAGACCAAATATTTTTTTCAAGTGCCTTGCCTGCAAGCGCGTGACCCAAAGAGCCTGGAAACATATCAGGATAGAGCGTTAGAATATCGCAATGCCAGGGTGAATGAAAGTTGCGGTGTGGTTCATCCATCACGGCCATCCCTTTCATTATCAGGGGATATATCCCCTTCAGATAAAAGCCCTGCTTCCTTCTCATCAATAACGATAAGCCCATTGCTTAAGGAAAGGTTGGGTACGGCTTTTTTTGTAAATGGTATAAGTAGGGAAGGGCCTTTTTCAGGCTTTATATCCAAAAGGTCGCCTGCTCCAAAATTGTGGACAGTGATTATTGTGCCAAGTTCTTCATCATTTTCATTTAAGGCTTTAAGACCAATGAGATCTTCAACGTAAAAGTCATCGTCATCACTAAGATCTGGCAAAAGTGTACGATCAACATAAAGTTTGGTTCCGTTAAGGCGTTCAGCCTCATTGCGGTCATTAATTCCTTTGAACTTGACAACCAGCATATTGCCTTTGAGTGGGCGAAGGGTTGAAATTTTGAAGGTTTCTGTCTTCTCTTCATTTTCAAGACGTCCATAATCCCCAAAAGCTTCTGGAATTTCGGTAAAGCTTTTAAGTCGAACATGCCCTTTAATACCATTGGCAGCACCAATTTGACCAAGGCAGATGCGTTTTTGGGTCATGCGTCTTTTGTAAGCTGATCATAGCGATCAAGCATTTCAAAATATGATACTAGCATACCGATGTTGGACATTTCCTGATTAGTTAGATCAAATGGGCAGGCGCAATGATTAAATGCAATATTTGATTGTCTTTTGCTTATTAGCCAATTGATTGCTTTTTTAGTATTTTCAAATTGAATAGAATCAAGCCATTGATAAAGGCGTTTCAGGTCGTTTTCATTTAAAGCATCAAGGCCAAACTCTAATTCTAAAGTAGTACTAGCTATGTCTAATGCAAATACAGGATTAGAGTAAAATAATTCATCGCACTCCATGCCGCGAAAGGGGCGCAATGCCATGATTGCAAGAACCTTTATTGCCGCAACTTTTGGGTATTGTGTGTTATGTCCGAATTTCAAGCGATGTTTTTTATAAGCATTCATCATCACAAAATAAAGATCACAGATTACAATTAGATCTTCATCGTCTGGAAACTGTACTTTATTAAAACGGTTTTTATGCTCTTTTTTAAATTCTTTATTAAACAACTTAAAGAATTCAAGTCGATCTTCAAATCGACTTTTCTCAATGTTATCAGACAAAATAGCCTCTAAGTACTTTATTAAGAATGAGTTAAAATCTTATCAAGCTTCTTTGCTGTAGAACTGATTACTCGTGGGGAAGCTTCTATCCATTTTTGAACATCAGCGGAAGTAATTTGGTCATTATTATTGTCTTCTGGTTGCTTAATAATAGAGTCGTAAAAACCTTTGCTCCATTCAACAGGGCCAAAATTATCTTTAAAAGCCATTTTTCCTCTCCTGGTCGAATCAGTAGCCGTTTTACAAGTTAATTGTTAAGAGTCAACAAGCAAGGCTATCAAAACTTTCTTAACAGAAACCTGTAAAACGGGAATATGGTTATTTTTATTCAGTTGTTGCTTCTTCTGCACCTGATGCTTCTGCTGCAAGACGGGCTTCTTCTTCTTTTGCTTTTTGCTCTTCAATACGTTCTTGTGCTTTTTTACCAGGAAGCGCTTTTTTCGGGTTATTGCGGCTTTCACGTTTTAAAATATCCGCTGCATCGAGAAAACGTAGGACACGATCTGTCGGCTTGGCGCCTTTACCCAGCCAATATTCAACACGTTCAACGTTAAGATTGACACGTTCTTCAGAATCTTTTGGCAGAAGCGGGTTATATGAGCCAATTTTTTCGATAAAGCGACCATCACGCGGGGCGCGAACATCCGCAACCACGATGCGATAGAAAGGGCGTTTTTTAGAGCCACCACGGGCCAGACGAATTTTTAAAGCCATTTTTCTTTTCCTTTATTTTGAATTTTTGCTTCTTGTTTGTTTATTCATTTATTTCTTTGGCCTTTTAGGAAGGCCGGAAAGGCTGCCACCAAGACCGGGTAGTTTAGGGCCACCCAAGCCCGGTAAGCCGCCGCTGCTTAATCCACCTGGTAGGCCACCCGGTAAACTGCCGCCCATTTGCTTTGCTAAGCGTTCCAGTTCTTTCGGGTCCATTTGCGATGGGTCGGGCATTCCTGCGGGCATTCCGCCACCCCCGAACATATTGCCAAGAGCGCCCATCATGCCTTTTTTCTTGCCTTTGCCGCCCATAGCTTTCATCATATCAGCCATTTGGCGGTGCATTTTTAAAAGCTTGTTGATTTCAGAAACTTCTGTGCCTGACCCTTTGGCGATGCGTTTTTTGCGGCTTGCATTTAAAAGTTTTGGCGTTGAACGTTCTTTTTTAGTCATGGAAGAAATAATGGCTTGCTGGCGCTTAAAGATACCATCATCCAGGCCTCTCGCATCCATTTGTTTTTTCATTTTGCCAATGCCGGGCATCATGGCCATAATGCCACCCATACCGCCAAGCTTTTTCATTTGCTCAAGTTGTTCATGCAAATCATTGAGGTCAAATTGGCCTTTTTGCATTTTGGCAGCCATGGCGGCTGCTTTTTCCTGATCGATTGTTTCAGCAGCTTTTTCGACAAGACTAACAATATCGCCCATGCCTAAAATGCGGTCTGCTATACGTTCTGGGTGAAAATCTTGTAAATCTTCTGCCTTTTCACCCACGCCGATGAGTTTGATGGGTTTACCCGTAACAGCGCGCATGGAAAGAGCAGCGCCACCACGACCATCACCATCAATACGGGTTAGAACAATACCGGTAATGCTAACGCGTTCATCAAATGATTTAGCCAGATTAACAGCATCTTGACCTGTTAAACTATCGGCAACAAGCAAAACTTCATGAGGCATCGCTGTTTTTTTGATGTCTGCCATTTCTTGCATAAGCGGCTCATCAATGGCAAGGCGACCTGCTGTATCGAGGATGAGGACATCATAGCCACCAAGCTTGGCAGCATTTTTAGCACGGTCTGCAATTTGAACAGGCAGTTGGCCTTCAATAATGGGAAGCGTATCAACATTGTTTTGCTCCCCCAACACGGCTAATTGGCGCTGTGCGGCGGGGCGGCGTACATCAAGAGACGCCATTAAAACTTTTTTCTTATCCCTTGTTTGTAGGCGGCGTGCAATCTTTGCTGATGTGGTGGTTTTACCGGAACCTTGCAGACCAACCATCATAAGAGCAACTGGAGCGGCTGCATTCAGGTCAATTGGAACGGTTTCGTTCCCTAAAGTTTCAATCAGTTCATCATGAACGATTTTGATAACCATTTGCCCGGGCTTAATGGATTTTAAAAGCTCTGAACCAACGGCTTTGTTGCGCACACGGTCGGTAAAGGAGCGCACAACATCCAGGGCGATATCCGCCTCAATCAATGCGCGGCGCACTTCACGCAGGGCTGCATTGACGTCTTTTTCAGAAAGATTGCCGCGTTTCGTCAGGCCATCGAAAATAGAGCCAAGGCGGTCAGACAAGCTTTCAAACATTAAAGGGTCCCTTTGGTTTCAAGATCAAAAACAATGGTACAGCATTTTTACACCCGAGGGCGCATCGCGCTGTCGGGTGTGAACCTCCAAGGTCAGTGCCTTGGTCAGTCGAAATGAAGGCCATTTCTTTGAATTTCGAAGTTTATACTCTTAAAAAACAATCCATGTCAATTATTTTCAGGATTAGTGACAATGATAGCTACCTGTTTTTCTGTTGTTATGGCACCCGTCACTATTTGTGCCGCCGCTATGAGCATAACTGATGGCCACTGTAAAAGGAATAATTAGGGCCGCTAACAAAATTAAGGAAATGTTTCTTTTCATCTTTGAACTCCTTGGCTTTGAACTCCTTGGCAAGATATAACACTACCATAGTTGCGTGTATTTTATATAAATGCAACTATTGATTTATATTTTTGCCTGCTGCAACGCCAGATGACCAAGCCCATTGAAAATTATATCCCCCTAGCCAACCCGTTACATCTACAACCTCGCCGATGAAATAGAGATTTTCAACTTTTCTGGACATCATGGTTTTTGAGTAAAGATCTTTGGTGTCAACGCCGCCTAAGGTGACTTCTGCAGTGCGATATCCTTCTGTACCAACAGGATGAAGCGACCAATTTGTGAAGAGCTTTGCAATTTTATCCAACGCCTTATCAGGCTGGTCGCCTAAATTGCCAGTCAGGTTGTGGTGTTGCAGCAGGGCTGAAACCAGATTCTTAGGCAGTTGATCTGAAAAATGATTTTTCAAACTTCTTTTGCCTGTATTTCTTCTGGCTTCCTTCAAATCCTTCAATAAAATTTTATTTTGAAGAAGAGACAGATAAATAGGTTTTCCTTCCTGCCAATAGGAAGAAATTTGCAGGATAGCCGGGCCAGACAATCCACGATGGGTAAAAAGTAACCCTTCACGGAAAGTCATTTTTTCAAAACGTATATCTGCTTGCAGACTTACGCCTGATAGGGTTTTGGTAAGGGTTAGAAAATTGTTATCAAATGTTAAAGGAACAAGGCCTGGACGGGTTTCAATAATTTTATGGCCGAATTGTTGCGCCAATTGATAGCCAAGACCAGTTGCGCCCATTTTTGGAATGGATTTGCCGCCGCTTGCAATAACAAAATTTTGGCATTGTATTGTGTGCCTTTTTCCTTCTTTTTCCAGAGTTAGTTGAAAGAGCTGGTCGCGTTTTGTTATATCAATAAGGCAGGTTTGAAGAGAGAGTTCAGCCTGATTTTTTCCCATTTCCTTTAATAAAAGGCTAATAATGTTCTGGGAGCTTTCATCGCAAAAAAGTTGGCCTAAAGTTTTTTCATGATAGGCAATGGCGTGGTTTTCAATAAGCTTGATGAAGTCTTGTTGGGTAAAGCCTCTCAAGGCAGATTTCATGAAATGTGGATTTTGTGAAATAAAATTTGATGGATTTGTTAGAAGATTAGTGAAATTGCATCGCCCGCCTCCGGAGATACGGATTTTCTCACCAGGCTTTTTTGCATGGTCAAAGACGAGAACACCTTTGCCCGCATAAGCCGCACACATCATGCCGGCAGCGCCTGCCCCAAGAATAATGGTTTGGTAAAAATTTTTCATTTCATCTGGTCACTTCAAAATCAGGCTTACGCTCTATATAGCTAAATCACTTTAAAATGATAAAATATTTTAGGGTCTGGACCTATTAATTAACTGATGCTTGGTTGGAAGAAATTTGTTCGGCTACAAGGCATAAGATTTTAGGACACCTTTTGGTTTTC
>CALHLB010000091.1 GCA_938034375.1 uncultured Alphaproteobacteria bacterium
GCTACCGGGCTGCTCCACCCCGCGTCAAAAGACAAATAATTGTCTGGAGAGATTGCTTGTATAGACATAAACAATTCAAATTGAAACCCTTTTATGACATTTTTTTAAAATTTCTTTTTGGTTAGGAATGAGACTTTTTTGAACTGCTTTCTTAGTTGAGAGCAAAGTTGACAGCTGCAAGTTATTCTTGTCATATCAACGCGAAATTTTTCAAGACCAAGCATGATCCAAAAATTATTTTAAAAGGTTTTGATGTGGTATATTTTCTGCTTCTTTCTTTTTTAATGGCAGCTTTACCTGCCAAAAGTTCAGAGTGTGGTTTTGATAAGGAGCATGCCTGCAAGGTTTCTTCAGGCACTTATTATGCTGTCGCGCCTCAAGTAATAAGTGAAAAGCCAAGACCTGCCGTTTTCTTTTTCCATGGTGGCGGAGGATGGGGAACACGTATTTTTACATCCCGCTCTTTTATAACGAACGCTTTTTTGCAGCGTGGTTATGTTGTCATTGCGCCAAATGGTAAAAAACGCCCAGGAAGCCGCTTTGGGCCAGGTTGGGCATTTATTCCACAATTTAAACCGCATCGGAATGATTTGGCTTTTACAAGAGAAATTATTGCAGATGCGAAGAAGCGCTTTAATATTGATGAAAACCGGATTTTGATAACAGGATATTCAATCGGTGGCTCCCTTGTTTCGTATCTTGCGTGCCAAAACCCTAAGCTAGCTGCGGCTTTTGCTCCTATTGCCGGTGGGTTTTGGCGACCACATCCGAAAGAGTGTGCGGGGCCTGTCAAATTATTACATACACATGGATGGCGTGACCAGACAGTGCCGCTTGAAGGGCGACCGCTTGGCAAGGTTCCAGGGGGGCTAGTCCATCAAGGAGATATTTTTGCCACATTAAATCAGTGGCGTCTTGAGAATGAATGTGTAAAGGTCCGTCCAGACCGTTTTATTACTACAGGTCCGTTTTGGCGTAGAATTTGGACACATTGTTCTGATAAAAGCGCACTTGAACTGGCGCTTCACCCAGGTGGGCATGAAGTGCCAGAACATTGGCCTGAACTTGTAATAGAATGGTTTGAAAGCGTGACTGCTAACGAGGATGAAAACGGATGAAACTTTATGGCAGCAAAACATCGCCATTTGTCGCGAAATGTCGCATCATTATTAATGAATGCGGTTTGAAAGAGCGTATTGAAATTGAGGATGTCAGCCTTTCACCAGGCACAATTAATATCGATTTTGCAAAGAAAAATCCCCTCAGACAAATTCCGACCTTAATTACAGAGGATGGCGTTGCGCTTTATGATTCTTTTGTAATATGTGACTATTTAATTCGTATGGCCGGTAACAAGACACTCTTGCCCGACAATGGGCCAGACCGAACGCGGGTTCTTCATATTCATGCTTTATGCTCAGGTATCACCGAAAGAGCGGTACAAACACGATATGAAATGGCTGTAAGACCTGAAGAATATCGTTGGCAGACGGGCATTGATGATAATATGGACCGTATTAAACGGGGGCTTTCCCATTTGAATGACGCGGTTATTAACGCGATTGATGGCCCGTTTGACATTTCAGAAGCAGCTTTTGTTACAATGCTTCGTTACCTTGATTTTCGTTATAGTGATCTTTCATGGCGGGAAGATTATCCAAACCTTGTAAGCCCTTTTGAATCTTTGAACGAAATGAGCTGTGTTCAAATGGCTTATGAATAAAAATTTTCTGCATTCCTGAAGTTTTAAGAAACTTCAGGAATGCAGCGATGATTATAAACGGCTCTTGTTTTTATTCCGCAGGCGCAAGGGCTGCTTTTTCAGGTTTTGCGTTGTGTTCCAGATAAGCCCATTTGGGGCGCTCGAATAGAAAGAGACCAAAACCAACTTTTTTAATCACCCAATACAAAATCAAGGGCGAAACAACCGCGATAAGTGTCACCAGTGCTGAAATTGTCCCTATATCGGAAATAATGCCAAGCTTTAATAAAATAATGCGGCTTATTGCCATGGGAAAGAAAAAAGCAAGATAAACGACAATTGAGTTTTGACCGCAAATACGCAGGAAGGTCATCCATTTTATTTTTGCCAAAAGCGCCGAAATTAAAATGACACCCACGGCACCGGCAAATCCCAATAACAGAGAAATGAAGGGCAAATCGCCCAATTTCAGGGTGGTTTGCACACCAAAAAGCGTAAGTGTGATAGAATTAAACATCAATATCCCATTAATCATAGCCCATAAAAAAAGTCCAGCCAAGCCAAGTATCACGTGATTGCGCCTCCATTCAGCCAGTTTGAAGAGATAAGGTGCAAATACAAAGCCCGCAAAGAAATAGACATAACGTGATGAAAATTCGTCAATAATGAGATTTCCGGTATGGATGGGTGCAATTTGCAAGAAAGCAGCCACAACAAAAACAATTGCCCATGGGAGGGGGCGCAATAGTTTCGTTATAATAAACATAATGGGCAACATATAGATAAACCAAAGAGTTGCGAAAGGCTCCCATAAGGTTTGAAGATATAAAAAGGGCAGATTTTCATAACCATATTCAGCCCCGTAAACAGGAATTTTCGTGCCGAACTGGATGAATGTCCAAATCAGGTAAAAATAAACAAAATGAACAAGTTTCTTGTCCAAATAGGTTTTCCAAGGGCGGTCAATCACAAGGGCTAAAAAGAGGCCTGCAATCATGAAAAAATCAGGCATACGGAAAGGGCGGGCAAATTCCACCAGATAATGAAGCCACCCTTCTTCTCCCGTTGCTTTTCCAACACCTAATGTGGAATGCATCATAACAACAAAGATGATACAAAAGCCCTTGGCATAATCTACCCAGTCAACACGGGAGCTGGCCTTTAAGGAGTTGCCTTGAGGTGCCATTGCTTTTCTCAAGCTGTCGGCATTGGCAAATGTG
Organism: uncultured Alphaproteobacteria bacterium; assembly: GCA_938034375.1. Lineage (GTDB taxonomy): Bacteria > Pseudomonadota > Alphaproteobacteria > Rhizobiales > JACESI01 > JACESI01. Next base: position 2,923 of record CALHLB010000091.1, read on the forward strand.
TTCATCTTTATAACCTTGTTATTGAGTACTATAGTGTCTTTCAATATCATTAAGCGATTAGGAAAAGGGTAACAAGCATGTGAAAAAGGGTGCTTTTGTTGCTTATGATTAATATCCCTTTAAATTGCCTTATTTACTTTGCATGGGAACCTGTAATGTGGAATTTTGTAAAAATGTGTTTGATGGATGGGTTGAGCCGGCATGGCGCGTAAAGGAAAAAATAACGATCGTATAGAGCCGGTTCTTGGCAAAAGCACGCCTGCTAAAGGGGCGCTGGATTTGCGTTTGAGTGCGGATGATAAACCTAATTCAGTCAGAACAAAAAGTATAGGCAAGATGAAAGTTAAAAAAACAGCCAAAAGATCCGTTAAAAAGTCCGTAAAAAATAAAACGACAAGAAAGTCTTCTTTCAGTATCGGTTTCTTATTCAGGCGAATGGTTTATTGGTCCATTGTTTTAGGGCTTTGGGGTGTTATCGCTGTTGGGGTTGTTATTGCTTATTATACGGCAAAATTGCCCAGCTCCTCTTCATGGAAAGTGCCAGACCGCCCCCCCAATGTGCGGATTGTTGCTATTGATGGCGCCTTAATTGGCAATCGTGGGTTAACAGGCGGTGAGGCGGTCCCCTTGCACGAAATGTCGGTTTATTTACCAGAAGCAATTGTTGCCATTGAGGATAGGCGATTTTATAGCCATTTCGGATTTGATATTGTTGGTTTTTCTCGGGCTATGGTAACGAATATTACAAAAGGACGCCTGGTGCAGGGCGGGTCTTCTTTAAGCCAGCAATTGGCCAAGAATTTATTTTTAAAGCCGGAACGCACAATTGAACGTAAAGTGCAGGAATTGATTTTGGCAATTTGGCTTGAAACGCAATATACTAAAGACCAGATTTTGGAACTTTATTTAAACCGTGTTTATTTCGGGGCAAATTCTTATGGCGTTGATGCTGCTGCCAGGCGTTATTTTAATAAATCAGCACGAGATTTAACGTTGGGTGAATCGGCAATGCTGGCAGGTCTTGTAAAAGCGCCCTCCCGTTTGGCGCCTTCAAAAAACCCCGAAGGCGCAAGAAAACGCGCTCAGTTGGTTTTAAGTGCGATGGAACGTGAAGGCTTCATTACAGGCAAAGAAAGACTGGATGCCTTACAAAAAGGATCCCAAAAAGTGCCTCCCAAAAAGACTGGTGCCCAAAATTATATTGCTGATTGGGTCATGGATAGCCTGGAAGGCTTTCTTGGTAGGGTTGAGGGTGATATTATTGTTGAAACGACGATTGACAGGCATTTGCAAATTTTTGCTCAAAGAGCCATTGCTGATGGTTTGAAAAAACGTGGGCAGGAACTTGGTGTAAGTCAAGGCGCCCTTGTTTCCATGGATGGCATTGGTGCAGTGCGCGCTATGGTGGGGGGAAGAAATTATGGAGAAAGCCAATTTAACCGCGCTGTTAAGGCAAAAAGGCAGCCAGGGTCTTCTTTTAAGCCCTTTGTTTATCTTACGGCCTTAGAATTTGGTCTAACACCTGATACGGTGCGCGTAGATGAACCCATTGCGATTAATGGTTGGCGTCCCAAAAATTACTCCAAGAAACATGAAGGACCAATTAAATTACGGCGTGCGCTTGCCAAATCTTTGAATACAATTGCAGCAGGCCTTGCCCATGAGGTGGGGCCGCAATATGTGGTTGAAACAGCAAAACGATTAGGAATTCAATCCAAACTGGCCTCTAATCCCGCTTTAGCCCTTGGTACATCAGAAGTAACGCCTTTTGAGCTGGCAAGAGCCTATGTGCCATTTGCCAATGGAGGGTTCAGGGTGGAGCCATTTATCATAAAGCGTATAACAACATTGTCTGGCGAGGTGCTTTTTGAACATCAAGGGCCAAGCCAATATAAGCGTGTTATAGAGCCTGATCATTTGGGTATGATGAATGTCATGCTTTCTGAAACCTTATCTCTTGGAACAGGGAAACGCGCGACATTAAAAAACTGGCCAGCTGGCGGCAAAACAGGCACGAGCCAAAATTTTCGTGATGCATGGTTTGCAGGCTTTACATCGAATTTGACAACGGTTGTCTGGTTGGGAAATGATAATAATTCGCCAACAAAAAAAGCTTCGGGCGGCAATTTACCCGCTTCAATATGGAAAACTTTTATGGAAGAAGCGCATCAAGGCATACCCGTTGCAGGCTTACCAGGAATTAGTAATGGCAAAAGACAAGCGGTTCAGGAACCATCAATTAATGACTTGATTGAACAAGAAAGAAGGCCAAGGGTTGTGCGCGCTAATGAAGGACAGGAACGCGGTGTACGTGGCTTTTTTAACCGTCTTTTGGGGCGTGATTAATTTATATTCAGCCCAAAGAACGGGAATGCCGGTTACTCTATAGAGGATTGCAGAGGAACATCTTTTCAATTTAAATACTGGCAATGCTCGATCAAATAAACCTGTTCCAAAATTGTTCTATGATCCTTGAAAAAGCAAAAAATTAGAGGTGGTTCATTTATGGCATTGCGCACATTGACGTTATTAGACCCTCAGGGAGGGGATGAAATATTGAAAGTGCTGGCCGAAGAGCCGACCGTAATCCAATATTGGTCTGGCAGCGGGTCTAAAGAAAACCCGCGAGAGATTAATGTTCTTGCATCTTCTGAACATTTGCAGGATCTGATAGATAAGCTCCAGCGCCATTTTAGCAAAGATGTTGATTGGCGAGTTATTGTTGCACCGGTTGAAACTGTTATTCCGCGTTATGAAGAAAAACGCCAAGAAGAAATCAGGGCCAAAAAGACTTATGGCACTTTGACGCGTGAAGCTCTATACGACCAGATTTTAAAGGGTACCCGCACAAGCACAGATTTTATTATTCTGGTTATCCTTGCAACAATTGTTACGACCATCGGCCTGGCAACGAATAATCTGGCTGTTATCATCGGTGCAATGGTGATTGCGCCGCTTCTTGGACCAAATCTGGCACTAAGTTTTGGTGTGACATTAGGTGATAAAGATATGGTTATTGAGGCGTTAAAGGCCAATCTTGTTGGGTTTGGATTAACGATGGCGCTTAGCATATTAATCGGGCTGCTTCTACCTTATAATATTTTCGCTGAAAGCCATGAATATCTGCTACGTACGAGTGTTGGTTATGATGGTATTTTGCTGGCTTTTGCATCTGGTTCAACGGCTGTTTTATCTCTAACGGCAGGCATTTCCAGTGCCATGGTCGGCGTGATGGTTGCCGTGGCTTTGATGCCGCCTGCCGTTACATTGGGGCTGGCCTTGGGGTCGGGCGCATTTAACCAAGCTTACGGAGCAGCTTTATTACTTGCCATCAATATTATTTGCGTAAATATTGCTGCTAAGGCTGTTTTCACGTTCAAAGGTATTCGTCCACGCACTTGGTATAAACGTAAAAAATCCAAGCAATCCTTAAAGGTTAGTCTTGCTTTTTGGGGGATACTCTTAGGGATCTTAATCGCCCTGATTTATTTATGGCAACAGAGGTAATGGGAAAGTTTTATATTAATAGGTTGTATTCAAGTCTTGCCATCATTTTTTGCTTTTCAAAGCAGTGTCATTTTAAAAGGGTTGAACTATACTATTAACCTTTATAAAAAAGATTAAGTGACTTTGATAGATTATAATCGAGTATTGTCAGCCTTTCACCCAGTTCAATCGTTTAACAAGGTCGGGAACAATGATAACTGGCAATGTTAAGCTAATGATCATAACCCAAATGTCAGCCTTAAGAGCCGTGGTATGCAGGACAGCCTGGAATGGAGGGGCGTAAACGGCAAGGACTTGAAGACTGAGGGTAGCTGATACGGCAACCAATAACCAACGATTGGAAAAATAGCCGATTTTATGGAGCGGTAGATGCAATGAACGGAAAGCAAAAACGCTTAATTTTTCCAGAAAAATCATGGTTGTAAATGCAGTAGTTTGAGCAACTACAATACCTTGGTCCAACACACTGTAAAATGCAAATAGGCTTGCTGAGCCTGTATATAGTGCAAATAACGCAATAATTATAAGACTATGTTTGCCAATAATGTCTTTTTGGGCAGATCGGGGGGGCGTCGCATAATATTAGGCTCGCTTTTTTCCAGTCCTAATGTCAGCGCGGTTGGACCATCTGTTATAAGGTTCATCCAAAGGATCTGAATGGGTAGGAAAATAAGTGGGCCACCTACCATTAGGCAAGCCATAATCGCCACAACCTCACCAGCATTGGAGGTTAGAAGATAGTGGCAAATTTTTTGATATTCTCATATTGTCGTCTACCTTCTTCAATTGCATGTACGATTGAGGCAAAATTGTCATCAAGAAGGACAATGTCTGCTGCGTCTTTTGAAACATCAGTGCCTCTTATCCCCATTGCAACACCTATATCAGCGCGTTTAAGGGCCGGTGCATCATTAACCCCGTCACCAGTCATTGCAACAACGGCATTTTGTGCCTGAAGACATGCAACAATTCGCATCTTATGGGCAGGTTCTGTGCGTGCAAAGACAACATTTTCTGAAAGAGATTATTTTAGCTCATCATCTGTCATGGCGTCCAGTGTTGCACCTGTAATGGCTCTGGTGCCTGAAAGATTGAGCATTCTGGAAATAGCAAGGGCGGTTTCTGGTGCGTCACCCGTAATCATTAAGACTTTATGCCTGCCTCGCGCGCTTGGGCTATGACAGCCTTTACTTCTGGTCGCGGTGGGTCGATAATTCCGATGAAGCCAAGAAAAGTCAGATCCTCTTCCATTTCATCATCAAAAATAGGTTCAGACACTTTTTTACAGGCGATAGCCAATACCCGCAAACCCATTGAGGCCATCTCTTGATAAGCGGAACGGATATTTTGTCTTGCAAAATCATCAAGATCGTTTTCTCCGTTGGAAGAACTAAACTTGGTGCAGTGTGATAAAATGACATCAGGTGCGCCTTTACAATGAACGGTTAGCGTTTCACCATCGCGCGCTAGAATACTCATTCGTTTTCGTTCAGAAGAAAATGGAATTTCACGCATGATGTGAGAGCGATCGGGTATATCAAGCCAGGCTTTATAGGCAGCAACAATAAGAGATACTTCTGTTGGGTCGCCAATTTTTGTCCATACCCCATCTTTCTCGAAATGCCCTGCAGGGTCATAGCCAGTACCCGTTAACATGAAAAAATCATTTTCTGCCCAAATACGTGAAACAGTCATTTCGTTTTTCGTTAGCGTGCCTGTTTTGTCTGTACAAATGACAGAGGCTGCACCAAGTGTTTCTGTTGCTTGCAAGCGTCGACTGAGCGTATTGCGTTTGACCATAGCGCGAGCGCCAAGAGCTAAAGTGACTGTTACAACTGCGGGCAATCCTTCCGGTACCAATGCAACGGCGAGCGAGAGAGCGGTAAGGACCATCTCATCGATTAATTTGCCGTTTAACCAGCCAACAATAACAATTATAAGAGCAAGGAAAAGAGCAAGCAGACCTATTCTTTGCCCTAGTTTTCCAAGTTTTTTCTGTAAATGTGTTGATTTTGTTCGAACCCCTCCTGTCAAAGCGGCAATTTTACCAAAGCGCGTTGACATCCCAGTTTGTGTTACAATGCCTTCGCCGCGACCATAAACAGCATTTGTTCCCATATAGGCACTTGAAAGAGGTTCTTGTTCGTTCAAATCTGATTGAGCCTGTTTTTTCACACTTTTGGATTCACCTGTGAGGATGGATTCATCAATGCGTAAGGAAAGACTGTTTGTCAGATTTATATCGGCAGGAATTTTATCGCCTGCTTCAATAATAACACAGTCACCTGGCACAACATATCGGGTATCAATCTCCTGCTCTATGCCATCACGCCTCACACGGGCTTTGTTGGATAAAATAGCATGTAAGGCCTCAAGTGTTCGTTCTGCCCGCCATTCCTGAACAAAACCGAATAGGCCATTAAGAAAGACAATTGCTGAAACTGCAGCGGCATCAATATACTCCTCCATGGCTGTAGCAAGGGCAGCAGCTGCAATTAAAATAACGATCAGGGTACTTTTGAATTGCCGCAGAAAAATAACCAAAGCAGGGCTTTGAAAGCGTGTTTTAAGAATGTTGGGGCCGATTTTTTGAAGCCTGGCTTCTGCCTCATGGCTTGTTAGCCCTGCTTTTATATTTTCCTTTGCATTCATTATCTGGCCTATCATACATAAATTGTAACGTGAGTGTTATGCATTAGATTTGAAGTGTTGCCTTTGACTGATATCAATTAATAGGTCCAGACCCTAACCAGAATAAATCACCTATCATAAATCTACTGTATAACAAGTGAATTACATTCTTGCGTAAAAGAAAAATAATTTAACAGATCCTGAGCCTAGCTGTACCATTTTCCTACGTTTTTAAAAATTTTAGAAGTTATTAAAAGGTGCTAAATGTTGTTTTATGGAAAGTCTGTGAAATCTTACCTTATGAGTTCATTTTCTTTTCTAAAATGCAGCCATATAGCGCATTAAACATATCTATAGTCGCCGCATGAACAGGCACATGCAGTCCCTTTTTTTCTGCAAGATGTTCTATAAACGTTAAACCAAATGGAACATCTTCTGTAATATAGCGTGTCGTTGTACTTGTTGGTCCTTTGGGAAGTCCTTTGCGTTTTTTGTTCAGCTCATCAACCATGTTAGCGAGAGTGGTTCCATCGTCAAAACCATATATACGGTGGTAGTGTTCAACGAGTGATGGTACGAAAACATTATATGCACTTGCAACGCTTAAACGTTCAGCATCCAAGGCTTCTGTAAGACGGGCAACGCTTGGGGTGATGCCGGCTAATTGCTCCAATCTTCTCCATTCTCAATGCGCGTGAAGTTACATAATGCGTTGCCGGCATGGATAGTTGGGTTGAGATTTGAAAATAAAACCCACAGGCGGGAGGGCGCCTCTTGAATAACATTCCCAAACAAACCTCGCCAAAAATCAAATTCTGTGGGATGGTCATCAGCTAATATAATAGCCGCTTTACATTCTTTTCTTAAAATGCCGATATTCACTTCGGCGCTCTGTTTTCGCCGACCTGTCAGAATTGTAGTTCCTAGTGCCAAAATTGAGGTTGTTTTTCCAGCTTTTGCGAGCGCCGCTGCTAAATAATCTCCGCTCAGTGATAGTTCAGCGCTAACAAGAACCCGTTGAGTTGAATCCAGGTGAACCGCCAATTGATCCATGATGGAAGCATGGCTATTGGCTGTTGTTGCGATGATACAAGCGTCAGCACCTGTTAAGGCTTCTTGCATGTCATCGGTTACATCACAGGTGAATGAATGTTCCAAGCCGCCGCTTGCTTTTATAGTTTTGCCATAAAGATCTTTGCCGCTTTTGCCCGACAGAGAGAAAAGTACCGGGTCATGCCCCGCTTTACTAAGCATTGCAGCATATCCAAGTCCAATGCTGCCAGTCCCAAAAATTGCGATTCTCATTGGTTTTCTTTCTCTAATGCCTTGTTTGTTTTAATCTTTAGTCGACTTTGCTGGAATATGGCTTTGTTCTAGCAAGATCGCCCATTGAGATGGGAATGATCGGATTTCTTAATTTATGTGGCCCAATAGATTGTTTATCTGCTCCAGTTGCTTCACTAAGAAGATTTTCAACAGAAAGAGCGCACATACGGCCCTGGCATGGCCCCATGCCGCATCTTAAATTTGTTTTCAGGCGATTTGGATCAGCACCGAATGAACGCGCATTCTCTAAAATCTGGTCTTTCGTCACAGATTCACACCGACAAATTGTTGTCTTACCCGTGGCCATTTCTCCGCTTCCGATTGCTGGATACATGGCGTCAATAAAAGATCTGAATTTTGTCTCTTTTTTAAGGGTGCTCGTGACCCATTCAGGGGTTTTGTTTTCCATTAAGGTATGAGCGGCGGCAATACCGCTCAACTTTGCAGACTTGGCTCCCAGGATGCGGCCTGCATCGCCAGCAACGACAATGTTATCGTTAGAGATTGGCGCCCAACACTTTTGTTGATAGGATATTTCTAACTGTAGTCCTGCAGCCCCCCCAGGGTTAACATTTGGCACAACACCATCATGCAAAAGAACGGTTTGTGCCTCAAACATGCGATCCACACCATCATAGAATCGAACACCATTGACACAAGTATCACCAAGTATTTCAATTGAACTTGCATTTTGATAGACAGGTACACGAGATAAGGCACGTTTGATCAAGTAGCCAACACCCTTGATCAGGTATTTTCTACCATGCCAGGCTCCCCCAAGATTGCTAAATATATCATGTGAGTTCTTTTTAAAGCTTGGCTCAATAAAAGCAGTTATCTGCCCACCAACCGCTAAAACTTGAGCCGCATAAAGAAGGGGTAGCGGGCCTGTGCCAACGATAATTAAAGGTCCCTTTGGTACGCCGCCCCCAGCCTTAAGAAGAATTTGAGCAGCGCCAACCCCCATCACGCCAGGTAAGGTCCAACCAGGTAATGGCATGGGGCGCTCTTGGGCGCCTGTGGGCAATACGACTTTACCAGGTTTGAAAGTTAACGTTCCATTAGGTCCACGAACACTTGCTGATCCATCAGGATCTAAATGCCATAATGCATGTTCAGGAAGATAGGTAATTGATGATGATAAAACGCCATCAATCAACGTTTGACCTTCATGATAACTGGAACCTAACGCCTTCCATATTGCGGGCCTTTTTGTACGGGTGGAATTCAAATAGGCATAAATGTTGCCACCAAGTTCTGGCTTGTTCTCAATGAGGGTAACATTTGCACCATTTTGCGAGGCCGTTAAGGCAGCAGACATGCCAGCGGGGCCGCCGCCAATAACAAGAAGATCAGTCATTTGACAAATTCCTTTTGATAGACATACCCTCCTTGAGTGAGGTTAAGCATGCTTGGACTGAAGGAACGCCATCAACTTCAACCAGACACTCAAAGCAAATGCCCATCATGCAATGTGGTGCGCGCTTTGTTTGGTCAACCGGATGTTCCCGAAAAGGGGTTAATTCATGCCTCAACATGAAAGCGGCAAGATTTTCGCCAGCCTCAGCCGTGTAAGATTTGTCATCTATTATAATATTAATAGTCATAATAACTCCGTTCAAACATAAAAATAAGCGTATAAGTTATAATATTCAAATACATTCATTAGTGGAATATATTCCGTTAGGTTATAATAAAAGTTATAACTTAATGGAAATGTTTGCAAAAAAATACGATTTGACGTTATGAAAAAACAGGGGTTTTCTGTTTACTTATACCAAGGAGGAACAAATGAAGAGATTATTAATTGCAACTGCTTTAATGGCCACAATGGCTACTGGTGCAGTTTCGGAGCAAGTCACTTTGGGAATAAACGCTGCTAGTGTAACTCAACTTGATCCACATGTATCGACAAAGCTTGCCGACAAAGTCGTGTTTGGCATGATGTTTAATGGTTCGGTGCGCTTTGCGCCAGGTTCCATGTCGGCAGATGATATTGAGCCTGATCTTGCAGAAAGCTGGACGCGTTCTGATGATGGTTTGGTTTGGACTTTCAAGCTTCCCAAGGTGTTCAGTTTCATGGCGGGTATGGTGAGCTGAAGGCAGAAGATGTTGTCTACTCGATTGAGCGTGCGGCAGATCCAGATCGTTCTGGTGTTGCTTCTGATTATGCACAACTAGAATCTGTGACAGCGTTGGATGATTACACGGTTGAAATCAAGTTAAAACAGCCTATTCCATCATTATTAGGTGTTGTTGCTAATTACCATGGTGGCAATATAGTATCTAAAGCTGCAGCAGAAAAGCTTGGTGAAAATTTCAAGGGTAATCCAATTGGAACAGGACCATTTGCCTATGAGGAGTTGGCTGACGGTCAGTTTTTGAAATTGACAGCGCATGAAAAATATTTCCGTGGGCAACCAAGTATTGAAGACGTTACCATCCGTTTTATTCCGCAATGGTGAACTTGATGCATTTTATGGTACGCGAGAAGATCGTTGGATAAATCGCTTCAAGAAAGAAGATAAGGCGGAAGTGGATGTGTTTCAGCCGGGTGAACTTCGGACTTTGCACTTCAATCAATCTATTAAACCATTTGATGACATCCGCGTTAGAAAAGCAATTGCCCACGCACTTAACCGTGATGTGTTGATAAGTTTTATGGGGCAGACGGTTGCCAAGTCTAACCCTTCTCCGGTTCCAGGTGGTTATCTGGGGCATGATGCCACTTTGGAAGGCTTGCCACACGATATAGAAAAAGCAAAAGCTCTATTGGCAGAAGCTGGCCATCCAGATGGATTTGAAGCAACTGTCTATATTACCGAGCGCCCAGCCTTACTTACGCCGATGCAGATTATTCAGGCGCAGTTGAGGAAGGTTGGTATTAATGTGAAGTTGGAAGTGACAGAGCATTCAGCTTGGCATAAGGCTATTCGTGATAATGTGAGCGCCATGGTGCTTTATGGTGCGGCTCGGTTCCCTGTAGCAGATACGTATCTCACACAGTTCTATCACTCTGCCAGTGCAGTAAAAACACCAACTGCAGTAACGAATTTTTCTCATTGTAATGTCGCTGATTCTCAAATTGAAGCAGCCCGTTCTGAAGCCGATGCTGCAAAGCAGATTGCTTTGTGGGGTGAAGCTCAAGCAGCAATCATTGAGGAGGTATGTTCTGTGCCGTTGTTTGAATTGCAACAGGTTTGGGGTCGCTCGCCAAAGCTCAATTATGGTTATGATCTGAAGGGCGCTCTCTCATTGGGGCCAATTATCAACGAGACGACAACAAAGTCTAAGTAAATCAAGTGTTAAAGGCCTTGAGTAATCGAGGCCTTTTACCCAGAGCAAGAAAGGGCTTTTATGGCCGGCTTCATCTTAAAACGAATTTTATCATCTGTCCCCACCTTGTTTGGTGTGCTAACGCTGGTCTTTTTGTTGGTTCGTGTTGTTCCAGGTGACCCAGCTTTAGCGATCTTGGGCGATAATGCTTCAGAGCAAGCATTGCAAGCATTTCGTGAGCAAATGGGGCTTAATGAACCAATTTGGCAGCAGTATCTTTCTTTTTTAGCCCAGCTTGCAAGTGGTAGTCTTGGGAACTCCATGGTTACAGGGGATCCTGTTTTTGGTGCCGTCTTGAAAGTTCTTCCACACACGCTTCAGCTTACAGTCTTTGCGCTATTTATCGGTGTCATTTTTGGCGTGCCACTTGGTATATGGTCTGCTTTGCGCCGTGATACTTGGGTTGATTATACTTGTCGTCTGGTTTCTCTGGTTGGTATCAGCTTCCCTTCATTTTTAATAGCGATTGTTCTTATTTTGCTTTTTGCCATTGAAATTCCCCTTTTTCCTGTCATTTCCAACCCTGAAGATACAGTTGCATCGAGCCTTTATAACCTTGTTTTGCCAGGCATGAGTTTAGGTCTTATCATGACCGCATTTGTCATGCGAACGGCGCGCTCATCATACTTGAATGTTTCTTCAGAGGATTACATAAGGACAGCAAAGTCTAAAGGGACACCGCGTCACATCATTATTTTCAGGCACGCCTTGAGAAATGCGCTTATCCCAATTGTGACTGTTGTTGGTCTTTATATGGGGCTTTTAATTGGTAACTCAGTCTTGACAGAAATCGTCTTCAACCGCCCGGGTTTGGGCAAACTAATTGTATTGTCCTTGAACCTACGAGATTATTCAATGCTGCAGGGTTTGATGATTGTTTATGCCTTCATGGTTGTTTTAGTGAACTTAATCACAGACCTTACATATGGTCTTTTTGATCCACGGGTGACTTACTCATGAGAACTGATTCATTAAATAAACGTTTTTTTTCCTGGGTTTTTAATCTCAATCCTTTGACTGCTTTGACTGCTTTGGGTCTTGTGATTTTTAGTCTAATCCTTGTTGTCTCATTAGCAGCACCAATTGTTGCTCCATATGACCCTCTTGAGCAGAACATTTTAAACCGCTTGCAAGGCGCCAGTTCTGATCATTGGTTAGGGACTGATGTTTTTGGACGCGATACATTATCCAGAATTTTGCATGGCGCACAAATAAGCTTGGTTATTGGTTTAACATCTACAGGAATAGCATTGGTTGCCGGAACAGGGCTTGGCATCGTTGCTGGTTATTATGGCGGATGGACTGATATCGTGTTGATGCGCCTTATGGATATCCTTTTAGCCTTTCCAACTTTAATTACTGGCCTGCTTATTGTGGCTGTCCTTGGAACAAACCCCATCAATATTGTGATTGCTATTGCCATTACGTTGTTGCCGAATTTTGCGCGCGTTGCTCGTGCGCCAACGATCACATTAAAAGAGCGAGAATTTATCGAATCTTGCCGCGCATTAGGTTATTCTGATATCCGTATTATGGGCGTCCATATTTTGCCGAATGTCATCGGTGAGGTTGTTGTGCTTGCCTCTTTATGGACAGCTTCAGCCATCATGATTGAAGCTTATCTAAGCTTTATCGGTCTTGGGGTTGCGCCACCTACGCCAACCTTGGGAGGAATGATCCGTCAAGGTCTTGAAAATATCCTAGATACGCCTTGGGTAACAATCTATCCTGGTTTCGCAGTTATGTTCATTGTTCTTGCCTTAAATCTTATCGGTGATGGTGTTCGTGATGCGATTGATCCAAAAGCTGGAGGACGCTCATGAGTATTCTTTCTGTACGCGACCTTAAAATTTCATTTAAATTACAGGGCGCATGGCATCCTGCTGTTAATGGCATTAGTTTTGATGTAGAGCGTAATGAAACCGTTTGCATTGTTGGGGAATCTGGCTGTGGAAAGAGTATTACGGCCCTGAGTATAATGGGATTGCTCACACCTGCAGCTCGTCTTGAGGGTGCGATTGAATATAATGGGCAAAACCTTTTGGAAATATCAGAGAAAGATCTTGAAAAAATACGCGGTGATAAACTGTCGATGATTTTTCAAGAGCCTATGACCTCGTTAAACCCGGTCCTCAAGATTGGTCAACAGATTGCTGAACCGCTTATTTTTCATAAAGGGCTTTCCCTTAATGATGCTTGGAAAGAAGCCAAAGAACTACTGGAATTGGTTCGGATACCAGATGCGAGTGCGCGCCTTAACCAGTATCCGCATCAACTTTCGGGAGGTATGCGCCAGCGTGTCATGATTGCTATTGGCTTGGCTTGTAAGCCTGATATTTTGATTGCTGATGAACCAACAACGGCACTTGATGTAACAATCCAGGCGCAAGTTTTGGCTTTGCTTGATGAAATCCGTAAAGAACAGGATCTTTCAATTATCATGATTACGCATGATTTGGGCGTTGTTGCCAATATTGCAGATCGAGTTGCGGTTATGTATGCAGGTGATTTGGTTGAAATGGCAAGTGTTCAAAATCTCTTTGAAACGCCAACATATCCTTATACCCAAGCGTTTTTGTCCAGCATTCCACGGGCGGATCGGGCAGATAAATTAAAGCCAATTAGGGGGCAGGTGCCACCTATTTATGATATGCCTGAAGGCTGCCGCTTTAGCCCGCGTTGTGATGAGGCAACTGAGAAATGCAACCAAAAACCAGTACTTGCAGGAAAGATGCACCAAACGCGGTGCTGGATGCGAGGAGAAGTATAATGACACAAGAGGCAATCTTAGAAGTTGCAGGGCTTTCAAAGGTCTTTGAAAGTGGTGGTTTTTTTAAGCCGAGCTATTCTGTTAAAGCTGTACAGGATGTATCTTTTGAACTTCACAAAGGGGAGACGCTCGGCGTTGTTGGAGAATCATGCTGCGGCAAATCCACTCTAGCCAGATGTGTTCTTAATCTTATCGAGCCGACAGAAGGTGACATTCGATTGGAGGGGGCTTCACTTGCTAGTAAAAGTAAGAAAGCTTGGCGTGACCTGAGGACGCGGTTACAAGTTATTTTTCAAGACCCTTTTTCTTCTTTAAACCCTAAGCGCAAAATCGGCTTAACACTTGCTGAACCTCTTAAAGTGCATGAGGGGAAATCTTATGCTGAGGTTCGCCCATTATTAGAAGAATTGATGAAGGAAGTGGGTTTGCCGGCCTCTGCTTTAGATAAATTTCCTCATGAATTTTCTGGTGGGCAGCGCCAACGTATTGCGATAGCCCGCGCTTTAGTTTTGAAACCGGAAATCATTGTTGCAGATGTATCTGTTCAGGCCCAGATCCTTGAAATGCTTGACCGTTTGCAGGAAGAGCATCACCTAAGCTACTTGTTCATTACGCATGATTTGGGGGTTGTACGGAATTTTTGTGACCGAACCTTGGTAATGTATTTAGGGCGCGTTGTGGAAGCTGGTCCTGTGGATGCATTACTGGATAATCCTTTTCACCCCTATACAAGAAGTCTGCGTGACGCTGCACCTATTCCTGATGTGTCGTCTCGTAAGAGCTTGGCAATGTTGGAAGGGGAGATACCATCACCGGCAAATCCCCCCTCTGGTTGCCCATTCCATCCAAGGTGTAAAAGTGCTACTGATATTTGTTCTGTTGAATTTCCAAAGACGGTAAAAAAGGGAGAGCGTAGTTACGCTTGCCACAATCCGAATGAATAAAAGTTGATCTAAACACAGGATTTACGCCATATGTGATGAGTAACTTAACCTCTGCAGAAAAAAATATATAGCGTAACCCTTTTAAAATGATCCTCATTTGAAAAGAAAAGCTGAACGTAAACAAAAAGATATAGCTAAAATATTTTATCATTTTAAAGTGGTTTAGCTATAGGGTTTGATTGTTTAGCACGAGTAACTTCTAGACTCTTTCAATTCTTGCATAAATAATGAAAGAAACTCATCGATTGTCGCATCGCGGCGAGCGCTGATTGGGCGAACAACGTGAATCGGTAATGTTAAAGTATCTTTGAGTGGAATAAATGTCACTCCAGTTACTTGTTTCAAACATTGAATTGGGTGCACCACAGCAATACCCAAATTCTGGGATACAAATTCTATCAGCATATTTGCGGTTGTTGCTTCCAGTATAAAGTTTAGCGCCATACCTTTTGAGGTAACGAGCTTGTCAAGCGCTTGTCTGGATGCATTTCCCTTTGGGTAGCCAATAAATGGATGGGAACAGAGATCTGCAACAGATAAGCTGCTCTTGTTTTGAAGGAGGTGTCCACTTGGGATCGCTGCCATAAGAGGAGCATCATCCAAAATAGTTGTTTTGAACTGATCATGTTCGAGTGGTTTCAAAACAATTCCAAAATCGAATTTTCGACCAAAAATGCCATCCACAACAAACTGAGAACTTCTAATATGGAAAGATAAATACACATCGGGGTATTTTTTTGCAAAATTGTGTACGACTTGTGCAATTAGGCTACCTGGAATAGCAGGCATCATACCAATAGTGAGATGCCCACGGTCTTCCTGTCGGATTGTCTCAACCGCCTGACTGATTTGATCAACACCGCTGAATATGCGATCTATTTCTTCATACAGACGCATACCTCTTTCGGTGACATTCATTTTGCCGTGTCCTCTGTCTAAGAGGTGTAACTTGGTATCTTCCTCAAGGTGTGTGAGAAGCTTTGATGCTGCAGGTTGGCTGATAAAAAGCAGGTCTGCTGCTTTGCTGACTGTTCCAGTTTCAACAAAGGCTTTAAACGCTTGTATCTGCCGAAGAGTTGGCTGTCTCAAGTTATAACCTTTCTGAATAGTGCAGGATATAATACTACTTTTACTTTCTATATCGTATTTAGTAACTTTTATCTATGAGAAATTATGATTTATGTGTTGTTGGTGGTGGTATCGTTGGCATCTCTATCGCTTTTGGAGAGGTAAGGCGCGGAAAGCGCGTTATGGTTGTTGATGGCGCGCGCGCTGACAGAAAGGCGTCTTATGCAAATTTTGGTTTGGTCTGGGCGCAGGGCAAAGGCAAAGGATTGCCACAATATCAGGCATTAACACAAAAGTCGGATGATGCGTGGTCTGATTTTGCGCTTCAGATTCAAGATGTGAGTGGAGTTGGTTTTCAATTTGAAAAAGCAGGGGGGCTTGTTTTTTGTTTAGGAGAAGATGAGTTTGAAGCTCGAAAAAAACATCTGTCCACCCTTCAAGAAACGTCTCCTAGCGAACAAGACTGGGAAATGCTTGGGCGCAATGAAACTCAACATCGTGCTGGTGATGTTTCTTTAGGCAAAGAAGTGGTGGGGGCAAGTTATTGTCGACGTGATGGTGCGCTTAATCCGTTGGAGTTAGTGCGATCACTCAATAAAGCTATTGAGCGTCTTGGGGGAGATATTCTACGAGAAGCCCCTGTGACATCAATAAAGAAAAAAATAGGTGGCTGGCACGTTGCAACATCAACAGGCCCTATAGAGTGCGGCGAAGTTGTTGTTGCAGCAGGCTTGGGCTCCAAAAAAATTGCGGAAGATCTGGGCTTTAACCTTCCCATTAAAGCAGATAAAGGGCAAATTTTAGTTACTGAGCGCCGCCCCGTAGTCATGTCGTTACCTGCAAGTGGTATAAGGCAGAACCAGCTAGGGTCTTTCATGATTGGTGCAACGCATGAAGGTGACCAAAATGACAGATCAACGATTCTTTCTGGAGCGAAGCTTGCCCAAAGGGCCATACGAATAATTCCTGATCTGGAGCATGTGCCAATTGTTCGGCAATGGGCGGGGTATAGAATTATTACGCCAGACACGTATCCTGTTTATTTAAAGCCGGAAAAGGGTCTTACTTTTGCTGTGTGTCATTCGGGAATAACTTTAGCCGCGTTCCATGCTTCCGATTGGTTGGAAGACACAAAGGTTTTTGAGCAGTTTTCACCAGATCGATTTGCAAGGAGTGATAAGATCGGCAATCAAGTTTAATTGCGAATACTTAAACCATTTTATTAAGTGTAATAAAAATACTAGAGCTCCCCCTGACTCGGTGGTTTTAATAAAGCTAACGAGTTATCTGGCCGACAGGTACTGTGTATCTGCCGGTTTGTTTGTATTTTTTTTAAAAATAAAGATCATTTTAAAAGGATTACGCCATAGTTATCAATAAGTTTTTATTGGGTTATATTTGTTGTTTTCTCAATGGCGTTGGTTTTATATTTGGTTTGGTAGGATATATAAGGTTGTAGTTGTAAAAACTTCATTCTATTTGCTCGTGCCTAGCGGTCATCGATTGAAGTTTTTACAACTACAACCTTATATTTGAAAATTATAGCTAAATTTTATTATTATCTCTATGCTATCTCATTCCTACCCATTGTTTTGTCGGGGGGTATCATTATTGTGATCATTTGCTTTTTTCTTTTTAAGTATTCTGTTTTGTCTTTCATTGAATTTTTCATAAGTGAAAAACAGATAAAAAACCATTGCAATTGCTAGCGTACCAGCTTCTGGTCCGATATAAAAACCTGCATATGAACTGCAGATTGATAGGAGTGAGGCCCTTGTAAGATGTCGATATTGCATATATGTCAAGAGGTCTTTTTGTACCATCATCATAATATAACAGTAGCAGTAAATCCTACAACACCAGAAACGACTGCGGTGGCCCAATGTGTTGCGAAAGGTTGAGTGACTTCAACACGTATCAAAACAAACATGACTAGAGTTAGCATAAAAACTAAATGTACAATGCTGTCGCCAATCCACCAATATTTATCATCGACAGGTTTGATGTAAGTCCCTTGACCGGAAATCTGGTTATTCAGATCTTTAACTATTTCTCTCAATTCGTTGTTTTGTTCGTTGATTCTGTTCAACTGAATTCGAAATTCCTCCAATTGTTGTTGAGCTTCATCGCTTGTTTGGTTGGATGTGATTTCAGGTGTTTCAAAATTATTATCTGATTCTTGGTTGCTTTTGACAACAACGTAATAAGCGGTCATTTTGAGTAGCCGATAATGAAGACTTTATATGGATAGTTCAGTATGGATTAGGGGTAAATTTTAGTAATTATAAATATGGAGTGTGAGTGGAAGGGAGCAAAAGGGAGCAAAAGGGAGCAAAAGGGAGCAAAAGGGAGCAAAAGGGAGCAAAAGGGAGCAAAAGGGAGCAAAAGGGAGCAAAAGGGAGCAAAAGGTAGGATATATAATATTGTAGTTTTTAAAATTTCAATCAGTTTACTTGTTCTCTTGTATAAGATTGAAATTTTAAAAACTACAATATTATATAAGGAATACTAACAACATTCTTTATTCAAAATTATATCCATTAATCCACTGTGTAATTTGATGCGGGGTTGCATTTTCTAAGCCAAGTGATTTTAGGGTTGTTCCGGTTTCGCATAAGTTTTCACCAAGGGCAATTACCGCTTCATTTATGATCCAAGTGATATTGGGAATTTTGACTTTGTATTTTGCTGCTATTTCATGCATTAATACCATCAGGTATTTTACGTCTTCGGTGAGGTAACGATGTTGAAAAGGTGGCGCTTGGCACCCCTTATATGTCGGGGTTGAATTGACAGAATCGTTATAACTCTTAGCGTGAGGAGTATACCAATTTTGGATAAGCTTGGGCAGAGTTTCAGTTTTAAGATTCATAGCATCGGCAAGTGAGCATCGTTCTTTGTCAACGTCAGAAATACGCTCCTTTGCATTGTTCATGCAGATCTCATAAAATAATGGTTTTGGATTTGAGTTGACGATAAGTTCCCTTGAAATAAGCATTGTTGCAGGATGTATAACAGGATGTATAACAGGATTGACGTTAGAAATGAAAATTGATGCAAGATCTTGATACCAGACGAGTGGTGATGGAAATAAATTAGCGAAACGATCCTTTTGAGTATCTGAAATTTCTTTTGTAGAAGCAATTTCTAATTGATTTTTAACCCGTGTAATAGCGATTTTTCCATTATCCCTTTTGTGTGATGCATAAGGCGATGATACCGTTCCCAAAATTATTTCTGGCATATGATCTTTTTGCATGTGGGTTTGAATTAACCCAGCAGCTATACCGCAAGGCATGAATATTAAGGTTTTGTTTTGAAGATTATGCTGTGCAAGAGTCTTAATTATATCTTCTTGAGCAGAAACAGGTACAGTTATGAAGATTATATTTGAACAGACTGCATCTTCTACGCCTCCAGTATTGACACTTACTGTTACACCTTCTACCTCTTTTTCAATGCCTTCTTTGCCATCTATTTCAGTAAGTTGATTGTCATTCTGTTCGATTTCTTGTGTTAGGCCTGGATGACCTTGCGTTGCAGCTAGAAGAACGGTATATAATTGTTTTCTTAAATGAACCGCCAATGCAGCACCTAGATTTCCAGCACCAATGATAGCAATATCTGACGTCATTTTGTGTGATTGAAGAAAAAAGAAAATTAGAAATATGTAATGTATCTGATATCGAGTTTGTTGGTTTTTCGTTTTGGAATAATAGAATTTTGATTATAAAATGATTGAGGTAGGATATATTATAATGTATTTGATGGTGAGCAATTGATCAGAGCTGCAAAGAGTTTAATGAATTCATATAAAAATATATATGTTCAAGGTCATGTTTCGTGTTAATTTAGATTATTTCTTGGATAGGGTAAGAAGGATTGCCACTGTGAATATTTATATTGCCTTGTTTAGAGGTAAAGCTTAAGCTGAAGACAAAAAATATAGCCAAAATCCGTTATCATTTTATATGAGTTTGGATATATGAATGTTGGTGGTAATAATAAACTGCCTATGAAAGATCTTTCTACAATATTGGAGCATCATAATTGCGTTAATATTCAAAGTGGTAATGTCGCTTTTGGACATAAAGTAGATAGTCCAGACGAACTTGCGAAAGATGTTGCAAAAACTATAGCTAAAATATTTTATCATTTTAAAGTGGTTTAGCTATAATTTTTTATCTTCATGCCCCTGAGGGAATAGGCCGCTTGAAATTAGCTGCTCAAGCTGAAAAAAGCTCGGTGTTTCGGCTACTGCGCGTAATCGGAATACAGTGAAAAATATTAGAAATGACAATTTCTTAGGGTCAAAACCCAACCAAAAGGCTGGGTTTTAAATGAATTTATTTTTTGCACCTTAGCCCATAAGGCCTTTATAGCGATCTTTAAAGCGGGAGACACGGCCGCCACGATCAACAAGGTGTGTGCCGCCCCCTGTCCAGGCTGGATGAGTGGTTGGGTCAATATCCAATGTCATTGTATCGCCCTCAGAACCCCAGGTCGAACGCGTTTCATATTCTGTTCCATCATTCATAACCACTTTTATCATGTGGTAATCAGGGTGAAGATCTTTTTTCATCTGTCATTTCTCTTTTGTTTAAAGCCGTGATTTCAGAAGGGCAGGCCACTTTCTGTCCGGTTTTTTAAGCTTAATCGTGATTTTCTATAATCGTAATTCACCTTTGTGACAAGTCGCTATTGTACTTTTTCATGAAGCACGGTTAAAAGAGCTATGATTGTTGACGGGAAAAACAAGCCCCCTATAATTTTTGGGATAAAGAATGGCTAAAGCTGAAAAAAAGAACCGATCACTCGCCCCTTTGCGCCTGCTCATGCCTTATATATTTCGTGATAAAGGCCTTGTTATTGCCGCCTTTATTGCATTAATAACAGCGTCTGCCGCAACATTAACAGTGCCTATCGCCTTAAGGAATGTTATTGGGAACGGCTTTTCCGGCAATGACCCTTCAAAAATTGATGGATATTTTATGGCTATGATAGGCGTTGTCGGCATTTTGGCAATTGCCAGTGCAGCGCGTTATTATTTTGTAACAAAAATCGGAGAGCGCACCGTTGCAGCAATAAGAAAAGATGTTTTTGCTGCCGTTCTTCATTTTGATGCAACCTATTTCGATGCCGCTCGCACAGGCGAGGTTATATCGCGTCTAACTGCTGATACAACACAAATTAAATCAGCCGTTGGTTCTACGGCTTCTGTTGCTTTACGTAACATGCTTCTTGTTATTGGGGCCGTTTTCATGATGATTTATACATCATGGCAACTTTCAAGTCTTGTCGTTTTTGTTATTCCTCTCATCATTATTCCCCTTGTTGCTTTTGGTCGTTCTGTTCGCCGTCGATCAAGAAAAGCACAAGACAGGCTGGCAGATGCTTCAGCTTATGCCACAGAAATGGTTGGGGCAGTTCGCACCATTCAATCTTTAAGCGCGGAAGAGAGCGTTCGAGGCTATTTTGATGATAATGTCAATCAGGCTTATGATGCGGCCAGAAAAAGTATTTCAGCCCGCGCTCTTTTAACAATGATACTGATATTTCTGGTTTTTTCATCGATTGTGATAATTTTATGGGTCGGCGCGCGCTCCGTTGTTGAAGGCACGATGGCGCCCGAACTTCTTATTCAGTTTTTGCTCTATGCGGTTTTTGCGGCAGGCGCACTTGGTGCGCTTTCGGAAGTTTGGAGCGAAATGCAGCAAACCGCTGGCGCGACAGAGCGTTTAATGGAATTAATGGCAGAGACGCCATGTATTCAAGCGCCAGAAAAACCTATTCAAATTGAACAAGGCGCCATTGAATTTAATAAAGTTGGTTTTTCTTATCCTGGAACGCCAGATAAACCCATTTTAAAAGAGTTAACTTTTTCTATAGCACCTGGCGAAACAGTCGCTATTGTTGGTCCTTCTGGAGCAGGTAAAAGCACCATATTCTCTCTGTTAACCCGTTTTTACGATCCGCAATCTGGCGTTATTACTTTAAATAATAAAGACATAAAAAAGGCTAATCCTGAACAGTTACGCACGCTTTTTGGGATGGTTCCGCAAGAACCCATTATCTTTAATGGAACAATTGCCGATAATATTAGCTTTGGATCAGAATATAGTTTTACCCATGATGACATTGCTAAAGCGGCCAAAGCAGCGCGCGCCGATGGTTTTATTGAGGCAATGGAAGGCACTTATGAAGCACGCGTAGGCGAGCGTGGCATAACGCTTTCTGGCGGTCAAAAGCAACGTCTTGCCATTGCTCGCGCCCTTCTGCGTAATGCACCTATTTTACTTTTGGATGAAGCAACAAGCGCCCTTGATGCTGAAAGTGAAGCGCATGTTCAAGAAGCCCTGGATAGATTGATGCAAGGACGAACAACCCTTATCATTGCCCATCGACTTGCCACGATTTTAAAGGCCGACCGTATTTTAGTTATGGATGAAGGAAAGATTATTGAAGAGGGTACACATGCCAGCCTGGTTAAAAAAGGTGGCCTTTATGCCCGTTTAGCGCGGTTACAATTTGATATGGGTGCAATGAAGCAGAACGCTGCAGAATAAGCTGAAACATTTCAAGAATATGCCAGAATAAACTGGAAGAAAGACGATAAATTCATGATAAAAGATATTACAATCGCGCGTCCTGATGATTGGCACCTGCATTTGCGGGACGGAGCAATGCTGGAAGGTGTTTTGCCACATACGGCAAAAGATTTTGCCAGAGCTATCATTATGCCTAATCTAATACCACCTGTTGTGCGTGGTGCGGATGCGAAAGCCTATCGTGATCGTATTTTAACTGCTCTGCCAGATGGCATGATTTTCGAACCACTCATGACACTTTATTTAACAGAAGACACGCAGGCTGATGATGTTGCCGCGGCGCATCAGTCGGGTCTTGTTAAGGCTGTCAAACTTTACCCGGCTGGCGCGACAACCAATTCGCAATCTGGTGTTCAAGATTTTGATAAAGTCACGGGTGTTTTAGAGCGCATGGCCAAGATTGGTCTGCCCCTTTGTGTCCATGGGGAGGTGACGGATCATGAGGTTGACATTTTTGACCGTGAAGCCGTTTTTATTGACCGTATTCTTACTCCTCTACGCCAGAAAATTCCTGATTTGAAAGTAGTCATGGAGCATGTAACAACGAAAGATGGCGTTGATTATGTTATGGAAAATGAAAAAAATCTGGGCGCAACCATTACGACCCACCATCTGATTATTAATCGAAATCACCTTCTGGCAGGGGGGATTAAACCGCATTATTATTGCCTGCCTGTAGCAAAGCGCGAAAGCCATCGCCTGGCTTTAAGGGCGGCTGCAACAAGTGGGGACAGGCGTTTTTTCCTCGGCACTGATTCAGCCCCCCATACGGATGATTTGAAAGAGCATGCCTGTGGCTGTGCTGGCATTTTTTCAGCCACGAACACAATGTCATGTCTTGCCCATGTTTTTGAAGAAGAAGGAGCGCTTGATAAGATTGAAGCCTTTGCCTCCCTTAATGGTCCTGCCTATTATGAATTGCCGGTCAATCAGGAAAAAATGACACTGGTAAAAGAGGATGAGCCCGTAATCTATCCGGAAAAATTTCAGACAGGGGCTGGCCCTGTAACGCTGTTTGACCCTGGATTTGATTTATACTGGCGTGTTGTCTGATTGCCAATCAGCATTGAAGAACTTGCCAGCCAAACTATGCAAAAAGCGGCTTTATATCTAAAATGCTATTATGGTTTCATATAGCTAAGCTCATATAAATTGACAGTGAATTTTGGCAATCATTTTATAAGAATTACGCTATAGCTGCAGAGGAAATCGAACCCAATACTTTTTATATAAGAGTAAAGTATAGAGTAAATAAATTTATACGTGTAATTAATAGTATTAAATTACCTAAAAAAATTGAGTTGAGATTTTAAATGATTGATATTGATAAAAAATTTTCCAAACTCCCCTTTATAGGTGAGGTTTATGAGGATGAGTATGTTTCGCAAAATGAGAAATGGGCATGGTTCATTAATTTATGGGGCTACCCCGTTATTTTTTGTTTCTGGTTTTTCCTCATCTTTATTCCGCTCAGTTTTTTTAATAATGACGCCTTTTTTCAATTTTCTGACCAAATAAATGTTTATGATTTTGGAAAAATACAGTATGAATATGATGTTCTAAAAATTTATAACCCGAATTTTGCCGATGATTATTTTATATTTATAAAGTTACATTACATTTTTTTCTATATATCTCTTTTTTGGCTATTATTAAATTCATTTAATATTATTTATTTGTCGCAAAAAAAAACTTCAGAGCGATAAAAATTACAATAACTCTATTTTTATTTTAGTATTTATAATATTATTAAGCTTTTCACTTTCGCATATTTATAAAATAATTCCTATATATGACTATTATGATAGCTACAGATCAAAAATACCTGTAAATCAATCATTTTATCCTTTTAAAATGCTTGTTTATTGGATCTACATTTATTGCATAATTTACACCTTTACAATTTTAGGCTTAAAAATAAAAAACTGGCTAAAAAGGCTGATAAGCCTTTAAATATAAAAACTTGCCTCAATGTCAAAATCAGGCTATCGCACAAAAATACACTTATTGAGTGTTTTTATGATAGTTCATTCATATTTAATTAAAAGATAAAAAATGTCATTCGCCAACACAATTGCTGAATTTTTTGAACCGCTAGATACCACCAACACTGTTATTGGTGGCATAAGAGATGCAACCGTTCGTGCAGCCGAAGCACTGGGTGTCCCTCAAAATGTTACATCGCAATTAGCACGAGCGAATATAGCCGCAACATTAGCACTTGAACTAACCGAAGTATTACGCGCGAATAATGAAGGCGATGAAATAGATACTGTCGTTCAACTTACTGGCCTAACTGCTGCGGTTAGTGTCGCTGTTCTTGTCGGTTTGGCATCATCGCCCTTTACATTTACATCGGTTGGGGCAATTGCTGGTGTTGTAGCTGGAACTGCATTTGCAGGTTTTTTCAGAAACTATTACAGAAAGTCTAGTACGGAATTTTCTTGAACAAAACGGCAATACCCGTTTGATAATATTCCCCTGCCCGTTAACGATGCTGTTCTGACATTATAAACGGCACTGGTAATGACGATATTTTCATCAATCAACCAGGTTTTGATGTTCTTAATGGCGGGGCAGGCAATGATTTTATTATTGGTGGTGATGCCGCTGAAATATTAGCTGGCGGTGCCGGGCAGGATGTCATATTGGGCGGCAATGGCGATGATGTTTTAATTGGCGGTTCCCAATCTGCAATCGGAGATGATGCAAGGGATATTCTGGATGGTGGGTTGGGTAATGATACCTATCTCATAGGTCGCGATTTTGGTGATGTGACAGATGTTTCAAGCACTGATTTTCAAAATGCGAATGACCTTTTCCTCTCTATCGGTTCTGCCTTGTTCCTGCCTGAAAATTTGCGGTTTGATACATCCAATCTTGAAAGCCTTTCAACCGCCGACCTTATTCGAGATTTTGAGGGCGATAACAGAATATTTGTTGATACGTTTTCAACCAGTCAACTCAATGTTGCTGCCACCTATACAACCTTGCCAGAAATTATCAATCAGGGTGGTTTTTTCGGCACTTTTCAATCAGATACGATTGAACGCACTTTTGATGGTTTCCCGATTTTCTTTAATTCGCAAAATGATCTTACCTTGGTGCTTATTGACCCTTCAAGAAGCGCAACAGGCCTAACACAATTGGCCGCCTATGACACCGTTTCATCAACTGAACTCGGCCTGACAGGAAATGCTGTCTCCCTCGACATACCGCTTTTTGTTATTGACGGATTTGAAAATGGCAATTTTGGTATCAATCTTGCCAGTATATTTGGTAATGAAATTAATATCGCTCCTCGGCCTGAGGTCGTGCCAGACCCCGCTGTGCCTCCGACAGATCCAATAGACGACACTAATCCTGATATGGATATGGGAAGCGATACAAATGGGACAGAAACGCCAGACCCTGATACACAAACACCACCGGATGATAATATAGACATACCTGAGGCACCTATAGCTCTTACCCTTAACGGAACGGATGGCGATGAGAATATTACTGGCGGTGCAGGAAATGACACGATCAATGCCGGTGCAGGTGATGACACCATTATTGGAGGCGCTGGTGCCGATACTATTGACGGTGGTGAAGGTTTTGATGTTGCAAGCTATTTCACTTCAAATGCAGACGTTATAGTTGATCTTTTAACAGGAACAGGCTCTGGTGGTGATGCTGAGGGGGACACTCTTATAAACATTGAAGACTTGAACGGATCCAACTTTGACGACCGTCTTTCAGGGGATGATAGTGAAAACTTCATCTTTGGGGAAGAAGGAAACGATACCATTGAAGGGCGTGACGGAGATGATCTTTTAGATGGAAATGGTGGCAATGACATCATTTTCGGCGGCCTTGGTGATGATCGTATCTTCGGCGGTTTTAATGATGATATCTTGACAGGCGGCAGTGGCGCAGATCAGATCAACGGCAATGATGGCTTTGATCTTGCCTCTTATTTTGATTCAAATGCTGCCGTTACGATTGATCTAGAACAGGGCATCGCATCAGGTGGCCATGCAACAGGGGACGTTCTCACCAGTATTGAGGACCTTGATGGCTCGTTCTTTGCCGATACCCTTTTGGGGGATGCTATCGCCAATTACATTAATGGCCATGAAGGGGATGACACCATTAATGGAAGAGCAGGTGATGACAGGCTGGATGGCAATGATGGCGGCGACAGCATTTTTGGTGGCACTGGCAATGACAGGCTTTCAGGCGATGCAGGTAATGACACATTAAGCGGCGGTGAAGGGGCCGATATTTTTGTCTTTAACGGATCGTTTGATAATGATGTTATTAATGATTTTGAGGCTGGCATAGACAGAATTGAAGTATCATCCTCACAATTCAGCACTTTTTCAGATATTCAAACCAATAGCCAGCAAATCGGCAATAATGTCGTGATTTCACACAGTGATGGCACAATCAGCATCGAAAATTTTCAGCTGGATGATTTAACGCAAAGTAGTGTTTTATTCGCATAGATGATGTGTCAGACACATTCAATCTGATTCAATCTTTGATTTATAACGTAACCCTTAAAAATAAGGATTACGTTATATTTAAGGGAGGGCAATTGCTTTAGCGCATGATGCATTTTCATGAATTCATCTGTTATGCGCTAAGCCTTTATTCTTACGCGCGTTTTTATCCCATAAGTGAATTCACTTATGGGAAACACGCTCTAAACGCCTCAAGAGTTTTTGACTTCTTCTCGAAACGGGCTGGCAGGATAGGTACCAAGGATGCGGATTTCATCTGAGAAGAATGAGAGTTCTTCCATGGCCAATTGAACGCCTTTTTCATCAGGATGGCCATCAATTTCAGCGTAAAACTGAGTTGCGGTAAAGCGTCCATCCAGTTGATAGCTTTCAAGCTTGGTCATGTTCACGCCATTTGTGGCAAAGCCGCCCATAGCCTTATAAAGAGCGGCTGGCACATTCCGAACCCTGAAAATAAAAGAGGTTACGATATGACTATTATCGAATGCAGGTATTTTGGGTTCACGAGCTAATATAACGAAACGAGTGGTATTGTGTTGTTCATCTTCTACATTTTTACGCAATATTTTCAAACCATAAAGGTCTGCTGCCAGAGGGGGGGCAAGGGCGGCCGCTTTTTTGTAGCCTTTTTCTGCAATGAGTTTAGCCGCCCCCGCTGTATCTCCAGCAACATGGGCTCTCCAGCTATTTTCACGTATGATGGCGCGACATTGGCCAAGGGCGTGTACGTGGCTATAAACATCTTCAATATCTTCAAAGGGTACACCTGGCAGCGCCATAAGCTGAAACCGGATGGGAAGAAAATATTCGCCAATAATGTGGAGATCAGATTCGGGCAAAAGGTGGTGAATATCAGCAACGCGACCTGCCAGCGAATTATCGATTGGTATCATGGCCAGTTCAGCTTTTCCGGTCTTAACGGCTGAAAAGGCATCTTCAAATGTTGCACATGGCAAGGGTTCCATATCTGGAAAAACATCAAGACACGATTTGTGAGAAAAGGCACCAAGCGCCCCTTGAAAGGAGATAAGGGGAAGGGAAGACGTATCTGTCATGAATTTATTCCTCTATTCACGAAAGCATTGCGCGTGCGCGTTCCAAATCATTGGGTGTATCTACGCCTAAAGGAACTTCCTTAACAAGACCAACTTCAATTCGCATTCCAGCTTCCAATGCGCGCAACTGTTCTAGATTTTCACGCTTTTCAAGATAGGAAGGAGCGAGAGAAACATAGCGTTCCAGCGCCTGGCGGCGATAGCCATAAAGCCCAATGTGGTGATAAAGCGGGCCTGAGCCATAAGGCACGGTCGCGCGGGTGAAATAAAGCGCTCTAAGATGTTCATTGCTTAATGGGGTACCAACCACTTTAACAACGTTGGGATTATGTTTTTCGCTTTCATCATTTATTTGTGCGGCAACAGTGGAAATATCAACCTGATTGTCTTCAAGAAGATGGCAGGCAGTGCGGATGGTTTTTCGGTCAACTGTTGGTAAATCACCTTGAACATTGATAATAGTATCAAATTGTCCCGCCTTATCAATAAGGTTGAGGGCTTCAAAAATTCTGTCTGAGCCATTGGTGTGTTGCTTGTTCGTCATTACGGCTTCACCACTTGAAGCTTTGACGATGTCATATATACTGTCATCATCTGTTGCAACAAAAGCAGGCCCGATATCAGCCTCTAACGCACGATTTAAAACCTGTATAATCATGGGTTTTCCTGCAATATCAGCCAAGGGTTTTCCAGGAAGTCTGGTTGATGCCATTCGGCAGGGAATAAGGATAACAGGATTCATGAAAGTTATTCCAGGATAGGCAATTTAATTGAAATTAATTGAAAGCATTTATTGAAACAGTTTATAGTGTCTGCAATTAACTGGCAAGTTGTGGATGTTTTTATGTGAATAGTGACTGAAAAACATCGCTTTTGTAAAGAAAAATATGCTCAAATTCGGGATATGAGTTGATTTTCACGTAAAAAACGCTAATTTCGCCAAAAATTCTGCCAAAAAATTATGGGTGATGGCCATTAAGCGCCATGCTTGATGCAAAAGGAGCTGCATTCGCGATGAAACTGCCTAATTTTAACACATTGGCCATGGGCTTTCTGTTTACCATTTTTGTTGTTTTAAGTCTCAATTTTCTAACTGAGCTGGTTTTTCATATCGAACAACCAGAACAAAAGGGTTATGCGATTGAGGTCGCGGAATCTTCTGGTGGCTCTGCTCCTGCAGAGGAAGAGAAAGAAGATATTTTACCACTTCTAACGACAGCAGATTTAAGCAAAGGTGAAAAACTCATTAAGCGCTGTACAGCTTGCCATGCTTTTGAAAAAGGCGGACCAAATAAAGTTGGTCCTGCTCTTTATGGTGTTGTTGGCCATAAAATTGCGACTGCTGCTGGTTTTGGTTATTCAGGTGCCATGAAAGATTATGGTGCTGATAAAACCTGGACATTTGAAGAATTGGACGGCTTTCTTAAAAAACCTTCTAAATGGGTAAAAGGAACAGCTATGGGTTTCGCAGGTCTTAAAAAATTGGAAGACCGGGCCAATATTATTGCCTATATGAATACCCTTTCAGACAACCCATTAGAAGTTAAAGCCGCTGATGAAGCGAAGCCAGAAGAAGTCCCTGCCGCTGAAGAAGCAAAACCGGAAGAAGCACCTGCCGCTGA
>CALHLB010000092.1 GCA_938034375.1 uncultured Alphaproteobacteria bacterium
TATAAAAGGAGCATACGGTATGCGGTAATTTAATACCTCATTATTATTAAATATTCCATAATGTTAATTACGCGTTCAATTTTTGTAGGCGCAAAGCTAGGGTCCAGACCCTAAAATGTCACCTGATTTTAAACCATGGCCATCAAGCCTTATTCACGATTTCCAGTAATTCAGATTTTGCCATGGTAAATTCTGCCTTGATTTTTGATGATCGATCGGCAAGATTTTCAATTTTGGTGCCATTTTCAACGCTTAAGCGGGCATCTTTTTCCAATGCATCAGCCAAATCGGCAACACGCAAGGCGCCCATTTCTCTGCTGGAAGATTTAAGCGTATGGGCCGGCGCAACAATTGCCTGTGCGCTTTCTTCCTTTACGCCTGCAAGAATTTGCTCGACATAACTTTCACCATCTTCAATATAATAATCAACAATCATTGAAAATTTGTCTTTCATCGCGTCCTTGGCGGCTGCAATAATCGCCTTATCCAGCACATCTTCCCCCTGTTTATGGGAAGTTTCAGCCGCCACCTCCAAAGCCGGTTCTGCCTGTGGTGCTGGCTCTGGCTTTAGTTCAGCCTTTATCGCATCCGCATTCGTGGCATTTTCACCTGAAGCAGGTTCTTGCGTATTTTGTGACGATTTAAAACGTTTGGAAAACCAGTTCATACCATAAATCTCCTGTTAAAATGCGTATTTATTTTCGAAAATCAGGCATGCACAATAAGAATCAAGCCACATTTTCATAATCCCAATTTGTCAATTCTGTTTTTGTATTCTCAAATGTTTCCTTCAAATCTTTCAGATGTTTACTTTCCAAAACATCAAGCGCATTTTGATTATCAATAATCAGCCTTGCTGTATGTTCTATGAATTCTGCATAGCTGGAAACTTTAATAGCCCCCAATTCACGGCTAAAGGATTTAAGGCTATGGGCAGGGCCAACCAGGGCAGGAATATCATCACGGTGGAATGCTGCTTCCAATTGCGAGATACAACTCTCACCATCTTCAAGATAATAGCTTATAATCGTGCTATGTTTATCTTTTAAAACATCCCTGCCGCCGCGCAAAACACCAAAATCAATCAAATGGTTAGGCATATTGGTTAGTATTTTTTCTGCCGAAAAGCTCTGTTTTCTTTTCTTTTTCTCACCGGCCTTAACTTCATCCTGTTCGGCGTTGCCTTCAGCTTCCAAACCATCCTTTAAGAGCCAGCTTGTAATTTCTGAAACGAGTTTCTTTTTACGAACAGGTTTACTAAGATAACCACTCATGCCCGCATCAAGACAGCGTTCACGGTCGCCTTTCATGGCATTGGCCGTCAAAGCAATGATTGGAATGGTTTTTATTTCATTTTTTTGCTGCAATTCAACAATCAAACGACTGGCTTCAAAGCCGTCCATTTCAGGCATTTGACAATCCATCAAAATAATATCAAACACATCCTGCTTGGCCTGTTCCAACGCTTTTTGGCCATTCATTGCCGTGGTAACATGGCACCCCAAATCTTCAAGCACTTCAGTTGCAAAAGCCTGGTTAACCCGATTATCTTCCGCCAATAAAACCCTTGTACCATCAAGGTTGATTTTTTGTCGTTTTTCGCTCTTTTCTAATCCGTGGCCTGTTGCACTGTGATCTGTTAAAATTTCGCTTGGTATGCCGCTTTCTTTTGCCTGCCAAAGCGCGGATAACACTTCTATAAGGCGGGTTTTACGCACTGGCTTCATCATAAACGCGTTTATTTGCAATTCTTGCAAACGCGCCATTTTCAATTGCTCACCAGCAGAGGACAACATAACCTTAATGGGCTGGCCTAAACTTCCATCAGAAGCAATTTCTTCCGCCAATTCTTCACCATCTATTTCAGGCATAAGGTGGTCTAGCAAAACAAAATCAAAACCCGTATTCAAAGCTTGTGCATAGCGCATTAAATCACAGGCCTTTTCAACCGAAAAACTTGTAACGCATTCCATACCAACACCAGATAATTGCTCGCTTAATAACGAGCAATTGGCTTTAAGGTCATCAACAACCAGAACTTTTTTGCCCTTCAACGCCTCCAAATCGACCTGAGTTTCAAAGGCGTTAACATCTTCTTGAACAGGCACAGTAAACCAGAAAGTCGATCCCTCACCTGGTGCGCTTTCAACACCAATGTCACCTTGCATCAATTCTACCAATTGCCGGCAAATTGCCAACCCCAAGCCACTGCCACCAAATTTGCGGGTTGTGGAAGCGTCAGCCTGTTCAAATTTTCCAAAAATCAATTCCTGCCGGTCTAAGGGAATGCCAATGCCCGTATCTTTAATTTCAAAACGCACTTTCATAGAACCGTTATTTTTGCGTTTTTCATGTTCCAGCATAGCTGTAACGCTTACATAACCGTTTTTAGTAAATTTAAGCGCATTACCAATAAGATTGAATAAAATCTGGCGAATGCGTGTTGCATCTGCCACAACATATTGCGGCACGTCTGGCATGAAACGAATAAGTAAATCCAGCCTTTCTTCCCGCGCCTTGACAGATAAAAGCTCAACCACATCTTCTGTCGCCGCCAAAAGATCAAAACTAATCGGATCAAGGTCCAGTTTTCCAGATTCAATTTTAGAATAATCAAGAATATCATTAATAAGACCCAGCAAAGATTCAGCAGAACCGAGTACAGTGCGGGCATAATGTTCCTGTCTTTTGTCAATATCTGTTTCCAATATCAATTCAGTCATGCCAATTATGCCGTTCATTGGCGTTCTAATTTCATGGCTCATACTTGCAAGAAAATCTGATTTTGCCTGCGCGGCGCCTTCAGCAACATTTCTTGCTTTTTCAAGCTCAACGGCATTTTCTTTCAATTTTTTAACTTGTCGTTCAATGCGTAAGGCAATAGGCCTCAAAAGGAAAAAACCAACAAACAACAAAACAAGGATTTTTGAATAAAACCAGATTTGCTTGCGGGTCTTAATTTCCAGAACAAGTAAATCATTATTCTTTTGGTGTTCGCTAACAACGCTATTCAGATAAAAATTTAATTCATTACTCGCATCATTTTGAAGATGCAGCAAATTTCCATTATTTAGCGTTAAATCTTTTTCCTCAGCATTGAGTAAGTTTTGTGCCCTTTCAAGAAAACGCCTTACCCGATTATCAAGCTGGGATGCACTTGCAAAATAAATATCCTTAATCTGAGGATCCAGTTCAATCAGAACGCCTGAAGGCGTGAACCCTTTGGACAGGCGTTGATGTGTAGCGCGCATTAAATTTATATCTAGCTGCATGGCTGTCGCATATTGCTCCCGCCTTTCCTTATGGGTGGCATTCACCATTTTTAAAGCAGAAAGCGTAATACGCTGCGCCAACATTCGCTGGCGGCCGCTTTCATTTATAATTTCAGCCAAACCATCCTGTTTCTTTAAAAAATTTGAATTATTCATATAAGAAATAATATTAAAGACGATAATTATTAGAAATATTAATAAGCATCTTGGAAGTAGTGACATCCCTGAAAACATAATAATATTGCCCCTTAATTTTCTTTAATTCATTATTATTCCGTATTCCATATTTCAGACGCTTTTAACTCAAAAATTGAAATGATATATACTACTATTTAAGGTTTACAAATAAATAATTAGTAAAAGAATTATCTTTTATTCATTATTATTTATATCAAATAGTATAGTTTAATATTTATTGCAATTTTTAATAATTAAGCCATTCAATAAGCTTTTTCCTTAAAACATTTTGCCGAATTGGCTTTGTAATATAATCATTCATGCCACTTTCCAGGCATCGTTCACGGTCGCCTTTCATGGCATTTGCTGTTAAGGCAATAATCGGCGTATCAAAAACTTCTTGGCTCTTCTTCAACGCACATATTTTTTGTGTTGCTTCAAAGCCATCCATTTCCGGCATTTGGCAATCCATTAAAATCAGATCAAATTTTTCTTCCAGGCCCGCTTTTATGGCTGCTTTTACAGCTTCAACACCGTTTGTTGCCATTGCAACATCACACCCTAAACCACGCAATATTTCAGAGGCAATTTCACGGTTAACCCGACTATCTTCAACAAGTAATATGCGCTGTCCTTTTAAAATATCGTCATCATTTATTGCCGTTGCAGCTTTTTCCTGCCCGTTGAGATGACTAGGCTGAACATTAGGTTTTTCCAAATCACCGCTGTGTTTCACCTGCTCAAACGGTATTTCTATTACAAAACAAGATCCCTTTCCAAATTCACTTGTTACAGAAATATGCCCCTCCATTAAATTAACAAGCTGTTTTGTGATCGTAAGACCAAGGCCAGTACCTCCAAATTTGCGACTATTGGATGCATCAACCTGGGAAAATCTATCGAAAACATTATCGATTTTATCAGGAGGAATGCCAATGCCTGTATCTTCTACAGAAATACGAAAATAGGATTTTTCAGTATTCCCATTTTCAGCATTCTCATAATGCCTATCAGAATTTTCTACCGTTAGAAGCACATGGCCTTTTTCAGTAAATTTTACAGCATTACCAATAAGATTATAAAGAATTTGGCGAATACGCCCACTATCCCCCATAAATAATTTTGGCTCTTTAAGAGTATAATTTAATGAAAGATCAAGTCGTTTTTCACGAGCCTTAACAGACAAAATTTCCGTTACTTCTTCTGCTATTTTTTGAAGGTCGAATTGATGAATGTCCAATTCAACCTCCAAGGCCTCGATTTTTGAAAAATCCAGAATGTCATTAATAATATCCAATAATGAATCTGCCGAATTTAAAACCGTTTTTGCATAATGTCCCTGTTTTTCACTTAAAGGGGTTTGCAACAGAAATTCCGTCATGCCAATAATGCCGTTCATAGGCGTTCTGATTTCATGGCTCATAGTTGCCAGAAAATCGGATTTGGCAATATTGGCAGCTTCAGCCGCTTCTTTTGCTTTCACAAGGTCCTTGGTGCGTTTTGTCACCAGTTCCTGAAGGTTATCTCGGTGTTTATGAACTTCGATTGTATTCTGTTTAAAAACAACGCACGCGCTGGCCATCTGGCCAATTTCCGTATTTTGATTTACCGCCTCAAATTTAATGTTCACATCGCCAGAAGCCAGTTTTGTCATGGATTTAACCAATTGATGAATTGCCTGCCGGATACTACGCAGCATGGCCAGAACAAAAAATCCCGCTACAAGACAAATAATAAGTAATAAATTTGTCATTGTAGCCGTGATAAAGCTAACGGTGCGTTCAACAGGGTCAACAAATTCATCAGAATGCATCAAAAATAGTGAAACAGCTTTTTTCATCTCGCTGATAAGCGTTATAAAACCAACTTCATTATTACGATAAGACTGGATAACGCCAAGGGCATTATCCGCTGCTATAATATCATCAACACAAAGCTGTTTAACTGCAAAAGTGTCTATCATCTGCATGATCCACTCATCCAGAACATTAATTGATTGCAGGCAGGCAACAGGCTGTTCACGGATGAAAAGGATGTTCTTTTCCAATTTATCAAGGTCTATATTTTCTTGATTAGTATCTCTTGTTAATTGATAGAAATTTTGCGACCCTTGATAATGCAACACATTGAGCTTGTGAAATTTAGCCCCTTTTGCAACGCTAACAATGGCAAAAATTCCGACAATTGCGACAATTGCAAAAGCAATGGAAATCATAATTAATCGTCTGGAAATACTCATCATCGATCACCTTAATTTAAAAGACGCAGAGCCATTGCTCTTTACCGCTCCAGTGGATCTTCAAGATCCCCCTTTACCACTCCAGTGGATCTTCAAGATCCATTGCAACCGT
The DNA here is from genome assembly GCA_938034375.1 of uncultured Alphaproteobacteria bacterium. Classification (GTDB taxonomy): domain Bacteria; phylum Pseudomonadota; class Alphaproteobacteria; order Rhizobiales; family JACESI01; genus JACESI01. Next base: position 5,801 of record CALHLB010000092.1, read on the forward strand.
TACTTTATTGCCTGCTTCATTATAGGAAAGTGTGTCAAAACTTCTGGAATTTGCAATGGCAATACCCCGGCCATGATTATCAAGCGCGCGGGCAGGATCAACATTCATAAAAGGGTGCCAATTAAAACCAGACCCCTCATCCTGAATAGAAAGTGTCACCGCCTTTTCACTTCTCTTGAAAGAAACAAGCACTTTTTTGGAAATATTTTGAGGAAGGCTTAACCGGTAGGCGCGTTCTTCTTCCAGCTTGCCTTTCTCAATAAGCCAGCTTTTTTCTTCATACCCAATTTCAAGGTGACCATGTTCAACGGCATTGGCCATCAACTCGCCAAGCCCACTAATTGCCCGTTCTGGATCTGGAAAAAGATTTGCAATAAAAACCGCCAGATCCCTTGCCTCTTCCAATGTTTTGTAATGAAATTCACACGTATCAATCAGGGTAAAACTTGTTCTGTGCCGGCTCATTTCATCGCGCAAGGTGCGTTGCTGTTGCGAGCGCCTTAAGGCGGCTTCCAGAACAGAGATTAACAATTCATCTTGAATGGGCTTAGTAAGATAATAAAAAACGCCTGCATCAATACCAGATTTTATATCACCAGCGCTATCGGCACCCGTTTGCATAATCACTGGAATTCGGGTAAGACGCACATCCTGCCGCATCCAGTCCACCACGGCCATGCCATTCATTTCCGGCATTTCACGATCGAGCAATATTGTTTCAATTTCCTCGTATCGTTCTGTAATAATGGCACAGGCCTCACGCCCGTTTTTAGCACTTAAAGTCTCATATCCCAAATCTTCAATTTTTTGAACCAACTTCAGGTTCATAACGCGGTCATCATCAACAACCAGAATTTTAGAATTATCAGAATATTCAAAATCGGCACGCATCGCCATAATCCTCACCTCTCTGTCAAAGCAGAGTTAATTGAATAATGTATTGGTTTAAGCAAATAGGCCAATATCGTTTTGCCCCCTGTTATAATCTGGGTATCCAATGTCATGCCGGGCAAGAGCTGGTTGCGAGAAGAATCATGCCCTACATAGTTGTTTTTTAATAGTATTTTTCCTAAATAATACGATTCACCATCTTCCCCAACAAATGTGGTCGCCGATAATTTATCAATCGTGCCATCCAGGGAGCCAAAACGCGAAAAATCAAAAGAACTCACACGCACATGGGCCAATTGCCCAATGGAAACATGGCCAATGTCGCGCGGGCTTATTCTTACTTCTGCAACAAGTGTCTCGCCAATTGGTACGACTTCCATCAGTTTTTCACCGGGGCGAATAACTTCCCCCACATTTGTAACCGTTAGACCCTTCACCAACCCGCTTATGGGCGCCCTTATTTCCAACCTGTTAACCTGCTCTGAAAGCTTGGCAATAATTGTGTGGTCTTCTCTGATTTCCACATCAAGTTCGTCCAGCTCTTCCAGTCCTACAACGCGCTCATTTTGTTCCAGTGCAATTAATTCGCCTTGTAATTCCTCGATTTCCTGTTCAGCCCGCTCTATTTCGTGCAACAATCCTTTTTGTTCACCAATGGATGTATGAAGGCGTTCTTCTGCTTCCAGATATGAAAATTGACTTGAAAGCTTTCTATCAGACAAACTTTTCCGTTTATCGCGTGATAACTGAATGAGAGGAATGTTTTTATTTAAAGTCGCTACCCGACTTTGCAAAACCTCCAGTGTCTTTTGACGTTGGCCGATTTGGCGCCGAATAATATCGCTATTGACACGCATCGCCTCAACCTTTGCAAGATAAATGCGGCCTTGATCATCAACAATAATTTCCGGAGCATTTTTTATTCCGTCAAATTCCGGTTTTCGCCCCTCAATTAAAGCGGTTAACCGTTCACGGCGGGCAAAATGAATGCTGAGGCGTTGCTTTGCCCTTATCAAATCTTGCCGAATGGCTGTGCCATCCAAGCGCAGTAAAATATCACCCGCTTTAACCTGATCACCATCACGATGAAAAACACCCGCAATAATACCGCCTTCCAGATGTTCAACAATTCTGATTTTGCCGGCAGGAACGATTTCGCCTTTTGCATTGGCAACTTCATTAATCTCGGTTAAAGAAGCCCAGATAAAAAAACTGATCATGCCAACACAAACAATAATCATCGCTGTTTTGACAAATTTTGGCGTCACCGCCTCTTCCATAATAAAGGCATGGGGTAAATATCTTAAATGGTCGGTACGACCGCGTAAGCGTCTTGATATTTTTTTGATTATAGTTTCAGGTTTTTTCTTATGCATCATCTACCATCCCCACTTTCAGGTAAACGGGCTTGTCGGGCTGACTAATTTCAGGCCGTCCATCCTGATGAAGTGTTATTATTTTATCTGCCAATTGTGTGAAATCGTTTCTGTGGGATACAAAAAGCAATGTATTGCGCCCACGTGAAGCAATAATAAATTCACGATAAGCTTCCCCTGCATCGGTATTCAGCAAGGCATTAGGCAGTTCATCAAACAGCATGATTTTACTGTCTTTCAAATATGCTCTTGCCAAACTCAAGCGATAGGCAAAACCACTTGGTAATTGCTGTATTTTGCTGTCATCAATTATTGTATCAACGCCTTGCGACAGGTCTGCAATTTCTTCAGTTAAATAAACACGGTCCAAAACATGGGCAATTTCATCATCGCTTGCCAATGGGTTTGAAAATCTAAGATTGCTTGCAATGGATCCCACAAAAAAGTCTGGTTTTTCTGCAACATACGTAATTTGACGCCTTAATTGAAGCGGGTCTAGCTGGCGAATATCCAGGCCATCAATACGAATATTACCGGCTTGGGGCGTATATAATCTGTTTATCAATTTTAAGATGGTGGATTTTCCAGCACCATTAGGGCCAGTAATGGCAACAATCTCGCCTGGGTTCACCTCAAAGGACAGACCAACAAAAACCGGATCGCTTTGTTTTGAATATCGCAAACCAACACTTGTAAATTTCACATAGCCTAAAAAATTTTTCATAGGCGGCGGCGTTAGATAAGGGTCCCTTTCTGGTTGCAAATCCATAAGGCGGTTTACCTGGGCAATACCATTGATTAACTGTTCCAGTCTGGGAAGGGTTGTGCATAAAGATTGCAAAGGCGCCAGTGTTTTCCAGACCAAAATCATTGTTGCAACCAATCCACCAATGGTAAGGTGGTTGGCCCAAACCTGCCCTATCCCTAAAGCGATTGTTACAACACCGGCAAGCACAGCAATAAACTGGGCCAAAGATTCAAGAATAGAGGCAATAAAATTTGACTTGAATGAAAAATATGACGCCCTGCCAGATAACTCCCTCAAACGTTCCCGCCAGGCAACTTCAATGCCTGCATTATAAATGGAATCAAGCTTTGAAAGCGTTTCAATTGAAAGATTTTGTTTTTCAGAATTTGCTTTTGCAGCACGTCGAATAGCAATACCAACTTGCCCCCGCATAATAAGCAACAAAACAATATAAAGCACAATCATAACCACAGGAACAAGAGCAACTGGGCCGGCAATCAAAGCAATTACAAAAATAAGAACGACCACGAAAGGCAATTCAATAACCGATAAAAACAAGGGACCAGAAAAGAAATCCCGTATCGCCTCAAAGGCCTTGATCCGTGAAAGTTGAGCAGCAACAGAAGATCGTTCGGTAAAGAGGGCCTTCAAATGCAACAAACGATGAAAAATGTCGTTTGTAACGGTATTATCAACCCGCGCACTCAACCATGTAATCATGCGTAATCTGATATAGCGCAGGGCCGTTTCAAGTACCAAAGCCCCAACAACACCAATAACCAACCATGTAAGCGCCGATGGCGTATTCGTGCCAATAACCGCATCATAAATTAATAAAATAAATAAAGGACCGGAAAGACCAATGAGATTAATAACCAGACTGATAAGGACAATTTGTAAAAACGTTTTTTTATAACGTTGCATTAAAGCCCTAAACCAGCTGAAACCGGTTGTTTCCTGGACATTGTGGATAAGATCTTCCTGAGTACGGTCTTTTTTACGGAAAAAATAAACATCACCCAAAATATTTTTCGCAAAATCAGGCGTTACCCAACGCTGACTTTCCGGATCAAAAAGGACAATATCTTCTGTTTCGTCCTGTTCTGCAATCAACCACATTTTCGTTTCAGGATTATGGGGGGCACCATCAAAAAACCAGCATGGTAATAAGCGTCGGTCGATTTGTTCAATACGTCCTGAAACAGTCCCCGCATTATAACCCAGTCTGCTCAGCGCATTCACACAATCAAAAAAATCGAATGCGCGTTCTTTGGTAGGTAAAGTCTCAACCAGATCGCGCGCATCACCCAACCATTGCAGTTTTTCTAAATAAGCAACAAGACAAATTGCAAAACGATCCTTTTTTCTAGAACGCGTTTTAAGGGTTCTTGTTGCAACAACGTCATATAAATCCTGTCGAAAAGTATATTTGACTTCAGCATTCATAGCATCAACTCCTTATAAGGAAGGATTTCATCGTTCATGCCATGAAAGGAAGAATTGCTTTTTATGAGTTGCCTATCTTCCAATATGTAATGATTATTAGCCAGGCTTGCTATATTGCGGTCATCAGTTACTAAAACCATAGTTACACGCCCTTTTAAGCGCCCTAAAAGGCGAAAAAAGGCGTTATAGCCTTGTTGGTCCAAGGCTCTGTCGGCATTATCAAACAAGATGATTTTAGGTTTATTTGCCAAAATCCGCGCAATTGAAATCGCCTGTTTCAACCCTAAAGGAATGGCATCGGCCGGGCTATCTTTCAAAGGTGTGTCATAGCCAAGCGGCAATCTTGAAACCGCTTCTTCTATGCTTAAAAGTTTAGCCATCTCAAATGCCGCTGCCGTTCGCCGGCTATCAAATCCGGTAAGGTTTTCAATAACCGTTCCCTCAAAGATAGCCCCCCGCGTTTCCAAATAACCAATATGGCTCAAGCGATGCCCAGCGGGGTATTTGTCTGGTGCCACACCATCAACCAAAACCGTACCTTCTGTTGGTTGGTACAATCCAGAAAGCAGTTTTAGCAGAGTGGATTTACCACTAGATGCCGCCCCGCCAATACTAATGGCTTGACCTGGCTGAAGAGATAGGGAAACATTTTCAATGATTGAAAAATTATCTTTTTTATATCTGAAATTCAGGTTGGTAGCGGTTAAGTCACCCCGCCGAATGGGTAATTGAGAGTGTGGAATAGGTGACCTTAAAGATTTGGAAAAAAGATTTTCAACCCTTGCACGTGCAAGCTTTACATCTTGAAAACGCACCCACACAGTCAAGGCGCGCTGCACCGGTTGCATAATGCGCCCAGACAACAAGACGCAGGCAATTAATATACCAACCGTTATATCTCCATATAAAACAAATAAAGCACCCGTGGTTGTGACTGCTATACTCATAATCTGGCCAAACAGGGAACCTAATAGCAAAGCACCGGAACTAAAAAAAGCAACAGTATAACCAAGTAACGTTGATCTGGTTTGCAACTGTTCATACCGGTTCATCATAGCGCCTTCCAGCCCAATGGATTTAACTGTATGAATTCCGGAAAGCGTCCCAATAATGAAATTAAATCGCCGGTCATCCTGTAATTCACGGTCTGCTAAAACCGTTCGTAATTCTGAATTGCCAATCCAGGCAAAAAGAGTAAAAGCAGCCAGAACAACAATTGGCACGATAACCATTTTGGGGGCTAAATAAAAAATCAAAGCCAGAAAAACCAAAACAAACGGCAAATCAATAAGCGCTATAATAGCCTGCCCACCAATAAAATCTCGCAAGCGGGCAATAGCACCCAGTTTTTGCAACTGCTCACCAACACCCCGATTATCTTGCGTTTGTGCGCCCCCATCAATAAGGTGTTTAATCGCATCGCCTGTAACGGCATGTTCAAAAGCAGAACCGGCCCAAGCCGTGATATGGGACCTTGCAATTCGCAAGGCCGTTTCTATCACGACAACAAAACAAACACTGCCTGCTAAAATCCAAAGCGTACCAGAATTTTTATTCACCAAAATTCGATCATAAACCTGCAACATCATGATTGGCAGCGCCAAAGAAAGAATATTGATGGAAAGAGAAGATAACCCCAGATGCCATAAACTCACCTGAAAACGGCTCGATAGGTTTCTCAACTCGCTTTCTGATTGAGATTTTACGCGTTCTTCTGCTTCTTTTTCAAATTCCAGAACCGCTTTATCCAAATAACCCATCTGTCATATTCTCTTGATCACCAATTGTATCTGCAACAATTCCAGGCGATGAAGTATCAATGGTTGTATCCAAATCATCTGCATTATCTTCACGCCCCCTTTGGCCGTTAGATCTTGCATTGACACCATCAACCGTATCAAGCCAATCCCCACTTTCAGAAGCAGCCATATCATTTAAGCCGCCTTCTGAATCGATAGCCCCACCCCATCCATCGGAATAATCATCCTCATTATCAAACTCAAAAGCGTCAAAGTCATCGCTTTCATTGCGACTTTCTGCACCCTGACCGCCTTCAACCGATTCAGAACGGGTTCCATCAAACGGAACCCCGTTGGGTTCATTGTCTGTGTTACCATTATTACCGTTATTACCGTTATTGCCGCGAGAGCCAGCATTGCCGTTATTGCCCGTATCCTCTGAAGCAATCACTTCTGGCTCTGGTGTTTCCGATGCCTCTGGCTCTTCCGGTGCAGCCTCCTCCGAGGCAATTACTTCTGGCTCTGAACTCTCCTCTTCTGGCGCAGTCTCCTCTGAAGCAATCACCTCTGGCTCTGACGTTTCTGATGCCTCTGGCTCTTCCGGTGCTGCCTCCTCCGAGGCAATTACTTCTGGCTCTGGCGTTTCCGATGTCTCTGGTACGGCTTCTTCTGGCGCAACAGCATCTTGAACCAATCCCCCTTCAAAACCTTCAGCATTTTCAGTCAAATTTGAACCAAAACCCACATCAGGAGCGACCGGCTCAACATTATTGATCTGGTTATTAAAACTTAAATTACCCCCTTGAGATACCCCCTCTTCAACAGCAACGCGGCTTTCTTCCTGGTTTTCTAAAAGCGCCTCTTCTGGAAGTTCATTAAAACTTTGCTCAAATGAATTCTCACTTTCAAAGTTTTGTGGAACAGGTTCTGAAAATTGTGAGCTAAAATTTCCTGGCTCAACAATCTGCCGATTCAATCCACTTGGAATATTGTTAATCGTTAAATCATCTTCTTGATTTTGATTATTGATGAAAGCATTGTTACTCTTATTATCTTCAGGAATAACAGGTATTTGATCTGAAAAAAGGTTATCTTCTGCATCAAAAAGATCTGCATCCAAGTTTGCATCGCTAACTCTTTGCAAACTTGTTAATTGATCAAAATCATTACGCTCTTCCTGACCATTAATACCAACTGATACAGAATTGGGCTGTATTTCAGAATTTTCGCTTGAAGTATCAAACTGCTTATCATCACTCATAATACATACTCCTATTGGCCATAACCAATATTAACCCACCATGATCACAACCTAAAATTGATTTATTAAAAAACAATTTAATGATCAAAAATAAATTTCAATATTATTGATTTCAAATAATAATAATTACCAATAAATTACATTATAATATAAAATATTTATTTATATATATAATAATTAAATATCAATTATAGATATACCATTATTATTATTAAAATATTTTTGAAAATTAACAGATGTCATAGGCTTACCAACAAGATAACCTTGCA
>CALHLB010000093.1 GCA_938034375.1 uncultured Alphaproteobacteria bacterium
ATAAGGTTAAAATGCCTTCAATAGGATCAAGGATTGGCGCAGAATTGCGACCAGATACGACAGATGCGCAGACATCTTCTTCGCTGCAATAACGATCGCGGCTATCGTCATATAATGGATTTAATAGATCATGAGCCTAGCTTTGTAAATATTGAGGAAAAATATAACGCCATTCAAAACGGCACCAGTTCTTTAAGCAATTATGAGCAGGAGAGCATAAGACAACTTTATGAAGATGAACGATATCAAAAGTATTTTTAAAATACTTTTCACCCTTGCATAAAGCCAGCCCCGCCCTTCAACTGGCGGAGATATAAAACGATCACCGCCAAGACAATTAAAGCACCAAACTGGTGATATAGCGCCAGATCGAGCGGAATAGCTAATAGGAGTGTCATTATACCCAGTTTTGCCTGCACGCTTAGAACGACAAAAACAAGCCATGCCAAGGCTTTAAGCTTTAGAGTAACAGGTTTGAAGCTGACCCATAAAGCATGCAGCAAAGCCAGCCCCCATAAAACATAAGCGAGCATTCTGTGATCGAATTGTACTGTTTTGGGATTTTCAAACATATTCAGCCAAAAAGGTGCTTGCGGCCACAGGCCAGATGGAATAAATGCGCCATCCATTAACGGCCATGTATTATAAGCAAGCCCGGCATCCATGCCTGCAACAAGCCCGCCAGCAAAAATTTGTATAAACGTTAAGGTAAGTAGAATAAGACCTGCATTCATCATGAAAGGTGTTGTTTTCTGCGTTTTGAAATCTCTTAAACCCAAAGCTACCCATAAGGTTGCTGCAAAAAGGAAACAGGCTAATGTTAAATGGATGGCCAGACGGTATTGACTCACATCCACCCTATCAACCAACCCGCTTGCAACCATCCACCAACCAACAACACCTTGCAAACCACCGAGGATAAACAGGCCAACTATTTTTGGTTTCAATGATGAAGGCAAAACACCAGAAATCCAAAAAATTGCAGCAGGAATAAAAAATACCAAACCAATAATGCGCCCTAAAAAACGATGCCCCCATTCCCACCAGAAGATAAATTTGAATTCTTCCAAACTCATCCCCTTATTCACCAATTGATATTCCGGAATTTGGCGGTACTTTTCAAAAGAATTCTGCCAATCTTCATGACCAAGTGGCGGAATTGCACCCATAATCGGCTGCCATTCTGTGATAGAAAGTCCTGAATCAGTCAACCGTGTTGCCCCCCCCACTATCACCATTGCTGCAATCATAATAGCAATCAGATAAAGCCATAATTCAATCCAAAATGATTTTGGGTTTGCTGCATTTGAGTGAGGCGTGTGTATCATGACAGTTTATCCCTTTCAAAAAGACACATAACGCTGATACCCTTTTAAAACAAGAAGCTGTACAAAAAGACCTTATGAGTTTAAAGAAATAGCAGGCATTGAAAGGTTTTTTATGAAACGTACAAGAAAAATTATTGCGACATTCTTTCTTTTTTTCTTCGTGGTTTTTTATTCACTGCTCGTGATGGTGCTGGCGGTCAAAACTTTACCGGATACTCACGCAATCATACAGCTTATCTTTTATGTTTTCTTTGGCCTTTTTTGGGTATTACCAGCAGGTTTGATTATCTGGCTCGGTTGGCGGGGCGACAAGGCTATTACCCCTAAACGGATTTAAAAACTAAAGCGTTTTCAATCGATTAAAGCCATTTGCAAGATAAAAAGGAAAACCACTTAAGAGCGCCCGTGTAACCGGAATATTTTGGTAATGCCCATTGACCGAAACACGTGGCAATGACCATAGATGATCTTCATGCTCTGGCAATAAAATTCCCTTTCTTGTTGTAAAAGCGGCTTCAAATCCTGCTTTTTTAGCAAGGTCAACCTCACGCTTTCCAACAGCACCTTTGAACCCATAAGGATAGGCAAAGTATTTTGGTTTTACACCTATCATTTCTTCAATTCTTATTGCACTCTTTACCATTTCATCAAGCGCTTTTTCTTCGTTCAAATGCGGTAAAAAAGGATGATTTACTGTATGCGCGCCAATTGTTACGAGCGGATCCTGATTTAATTTTTTGAGCATATGCCAAGTAGACATTTCTTCATCCACCAATGCCAAAGCATTGTGGCCAGTATCTTTATAAAGCCTTGACATTGCCCCTTGCAAAACATCATCATTAACAGAACTAAGCAATCTGGCAGCCCTTGCAAAAGCTTGCCTCTTTTCATTTTTCGTAGGGCAGAAAAAATGGTATTGCTCACCATCAATCAAAAGGTCTAAACTATTGTTCGCCTGGATGATTTGCTCAAGACTTAACCACCAAATACAAATCTTTCTATCAACAAAACCACTACAAACAAACAATGTAAAAGGTACTTTAAAAGCCTGCAAAATAGGATAGGCTGTTTCAATATTATCGCGGTACCCATCATCAAATGTAAGAGCAACAAAAGGCTGTTTAGTGTTACCTTTTGCTATACGCTTTAAGGCTTCGTCAATAGAGACTATGTCAATACATTCACGGCGAAATTCATCCAAGAGAGCATGTAAGAATTCTGGACGAATAGAAAGATGATCATTGCCTCCAAAATATCGTGGCGCCCTATGCCCGACATGGTGAAACATCAAAATGGCACCCATTCCCCCAAACAGGGGTTTTATGGCATCTGCCAAGCCACTTTTGCCTAATATATTAAGAACAAAACGCGTAAAAGGTTTAGAAAGGTGAGGCACAATACTACATTCAAGTTTCAAAATATTAATCAGATTAATTTAGACTATTACAAAGACATAACCAAACCCTTTACCAAAAGCGTTTTCGAAACTTTTTGATAAAAGAACTCAGTCAATGAAAAATAACCTCATAGATATTACTAACACCCAATTCGACACAAGCCCCTTCCATATTTTTTTAGTTGATAATATTGATGCACTAGAGACTCCATGGGTTAATTTGCAAAATCAGGCGAATGTGACAATTTACCAGCATTTTCTATGGCAAAAGGCATGGTATGATGCCCACGCAGAAAAACCACATTCATCTTTGTTCGTTATAGCTTTTATTAAGGAACAACCAGCTTTTATTTTGCCCCTCATCTGCTTTGAAAAGCTAGGATTAACGCTTGCAAAATGGTCTGGCGGTGAACATGCCAATTATAATATGGGACTTTATCACCCAGGTTTTTTGAAAAAAATAGAGGATCAATTGCCGCATATTTTAAGGTTAGCCGGCAAAAAGGCCCCGCAAAAAATTGATCTATTCCTTTTGGAAAAACAGCCTTATCAATGGGGTGGCACCACAAACCCCATGCACGTGCTTACGCATCATAAAAGCTCTTATAGTGCGGCAAGTGTTAGCTTGGAGCGTGATTTTGAAACCGTTTTAAAAAGAGGTAACGCCAAAAGAAAACGCAAAATTCTGCGCTCCCAAGAACGCGCTCTTGAAAAACTAGGCGGCTATACGATCAAACGTACACAAAGCGCTAGTGACGCAGAAAAACTCTACCAAATTTTTCAAAACCAAAAGGAGGAATGGTTTTTAAAAAGAGGGATTCACAATAAGTTTGATGATAAGGCTACTCATTTATTTTTCAAACTTCTTGCTCAATACAACCATAAAATGTTGCAAGGTAACCACTTGATTGAATTTGATTATATTGAAGCCGATGGACAAATTTTATCTCTGCTTGCCGGAGGTATATTTAAAGGCCAACATTTTGGCTATTTTACATCCATGACAAATAATGAAAAATATAAAAATATTTCACCAGGCGCCCTAACCTTTTACAAACGCATTGAAAAAGCCTGCCATGAGGGGTTAAGACGGTTTGATTTTGGCGTTGGTGCTGAACGATATAAAACGTCTTGGTGTGATGAAATTCACGTTCTTTTTGATGTTGCGCTTCCCGTTAGCCTTAAAGCGCGACCTTATATTCTTTTTATATCAATACAAACACACCTAAAGAAAAAAATTAAAGATAATCCTGTTCTTTGGTCACAATTTAAAAAACTACGTCAACATATTGCCGGTAAAAAAAGCGCTTAGAAACTTTCCTGCGCCCTTCATGCTTAAGTTAAAACGTAATCCTTTTAAAAGGATCATTATTTTAAAAGGATTACGCTATATTTTCATCAGGATCAAAATAAACAAACATTGAATGGGCTGGTATCATGCCTATTTTATCACGCAATAATTTTGCAACTTGGCGACGGGCCATTGGCACGCCGATGGCAAAAACCAAGATGTCAGAACGATCAATCAAATCATTCATGAAAGGCACAGATACGCCTTCTGCAATATGGACTATGTTGATATCATATAGGCCTGCCAGCTCATCTAGAATAACTTCAACTGTGCCATTTTGCCAGTCGCTCACTTCCAGTGCTACAGAACCTGAAGAAACCAGATCAAGACTTGAAAGGGGATCTGCAAAGAGAACATTTTCCAAATCGGCATCGCCAGAAATAACATCAGCCAATCCAACAAGAGGCATATCATCAAGGTCGTCCTCACGCACATCAATGAACAGGCTTGCTTTACCACTATTTGCCAGTTTTCGTGCCATGCCCAATGCCATATCAGCGCATGGAAAATCGCGCAATACAGGGAAAATGGCAACATTTTCAAGTTCATATTGAGTTATGGCAGAAAGGGCATCCTCTAAACTGTAAAGATCTTTTGGTTGGGTATTTTCCACCTGTTCCATCTTTTCCTTTATTGTTTTTTCAACCCCTGGCATGGTGGATGCTTCTGGTTTTTCTTTACGTTTTTTGCCAATCCATAAGGGTGTTTTTACGCCTGATTTCTTGGTGCCTTGCGCCTCATTAACTTGTTGATTTTCTGGCGCTACTTGCGATATTTTCTCCTTCATCGCTCCTGCACCAATCACTGAAACGAGATGAGGCGGGGCAAGATTTTCTTTTGCAGATGGCGCTTCTGGCTCTTCGTTGATCTCTTCTTGCAGTGAGGGCGTATCTATTTCTGTCCCCAATTCATTTTTCTTAAGGTTATCTTCCTTCTTATTTAACAAGGGAGGTTCTTGTTGATTATCTTGTTTAGCGGCGGGTTTTACACCAAGAAAATCTGTCTGAGACGCTTCAACAGGGCGTTTATGCAAGGCCCTGCCAGACATCAATTCACCAACAAGAATAAAGAGACTGGCTAAAAATGCGCCCACAAAACCCGAAACCGCTAATGTTGGCACAGTTTTTGGAAAATGTTTTTTAATTGGAGCATTTGCATTTGAGATAATGCGAGCATTTACAGGTAATAATTCCGTATTACCTCTGGCTGATGCTTCGCGATAGCGTGCGAGATATGTTTCCAACAGTTCACGCTGGGCACGGGCCTCACGTTCGAGGGCGCGTAATTTTATTTCCTGCTCATTGGCTTTTGCTGTTGCCGTTTTTAAACGCGCAATTTCCTGTTCCAGCTCTTGTTGTCTTACTTTTGCAACTTCTGCATCGCCTTCCAAAGCGCGGGCGATTAACAAAGCATGTCTCGAAATTTCTTCCTCAAGATCACTTAACTGGGAGCGGGCAGCTTGAACTTGAGGATGGTTTGGCAATAAAGATGTCTGCAAATCAACAATCCGCGCCCGCAAAGCAACCTGCTGCTCCCTTAAGCGCTGGATTAATGGGGACCCTTGCACATCTGATGAGCTATCAAGCGCTGCACCAGAATTTATAAGGCGTCTAATCTGATCTGCCTTCGCTTCAGCTTCTGCGCGCTGGGCGCTTACATCACTCAATAAAGTTAGCGTTTCGCTTAATTGCTGTTTTGTCAAAGTTGATTCATCATCAGCAGCGATAAGATCTGCGCCTGAACGGAAAGCTTCAACTTCCTGTTCAGCTTTAGCAACCTTGTTTCGTAATCCATCAATTTCACTTTGTAAAAATTGTGTCGCCCCTTGAGCCGTATCACGCCCTTCCTGCCGTTGACGCAGAAGATATTCATCGGCAATGGCATTGGCAATATCAGCAGACAAGACAGGATCTTTTGTCGTAACTTCAACTGAAACGACACGGGAATCACCAACAGCATAAACAGCTAATTTATCTGATAAATTAGCCAATATACGCCCGGTTCGTGTTTCATCTGAAGTACCGGACTTAAGGCCCAATAGCGCAAAAAAAGTTGAGAATAAATTGGAATTATTTTGGCCGCTTAATGGATTAAATTCAGCTTTTTCAGCCAAATTCAACTTTTCAGCAACGGGTTGCAAAATGCTGCGTGATTGCAAAACCTCGACCTGGCTTGCAACGGTTAATGTATCAAAATTTTGCCCTAATGGCTGATTTTGAACATCATTTGGGCGGGTGAAAACCGTTTCACGTTGCTCAATCAAAATGCGAGCATCAGTTCTATAAACCGGATCTACAAGATATAAAAAGCACGCAGCCAATAAAAGGCCAACAATGGCCCAAAAAATCACCCATCCTTTTTTACGCCATAAGGCCGCCAAAAGCGTTGTTAGATCAATTTCAGTTTCTGTTTGTGTGCGCGTGCTTGAAGTTACACCGCTATTATAATCATCCATAAAAACAGTCCAGGTAAACGATTATTTGATTCATTTTGACTATAGTAACTGTTTGGTTAATTTCTTTATAATGAATAAATATTTAACATTAAAAACATTAATTAAAATTAACTGTTTAAATATTATTATTTACCCAATAATTTTATCATGAAAGTTAATCGCTTTACGTTCAATTAACTATGATTGTTCATAAAGGAGAGGCAATTTTATTTTGGCGGACTAATGCATAAAGTAATTCTTTCTCTTCTTCTGGTTTTTGCCTTTTCTCTGGCTGGGTGCGCCAGCCAACAGGTGCCTCAATCAGCATCCTTTAAGGTTTTGACACAACCCTATCAACTTGATACGGGCGATGAATTACGCATTAATGTTTTTGAACAGGCAAACCTTTCAACAACATATACAGTTGATCAGGCTGGTTTTGTAACCATGCCTCTTATTGGCACTGTGGCTGCGCGCGGGCGCACAACACAGCAATTATCAAGTGATATTGCAAACCGGCTGAAACAGGGTTATGTGCGCGATCCTGATGTTTCTATTGAAGTGCAAACTTTCCGCCCCTTCTTTATTTTTGGAGAGGTGAATAATGCAGGGCAATATGAATATGTGAACGGTATGACGGTACAAACAGCTGTTGCCATTGCTGGTGGATTTTCAGCGCGTGCCAATAAGCAAAATGTCATTATAACCCGCCAGTTAAACGGCACAATTCAACATGGTCAAGTTAATCTGAACACGCCAATAAGGCCAGGTGATACGGTTACTATTAAAGAAAGACTGTTTTAAGCCACCATCGAATTATCGCATTGATGTGATTGCGAGTTGCGGGATTATGTCTGGAGTACCCGCGCAAATGACTAAGGCCCATGCCAAGCGCCAAACGCATGGGCCTTTATTTTTGAAAACGTCCTTAAGAAACCCCTAAAACCTCCATAAAAATTCACAATAAATTCGAGACAGTTTCTTTATCCCTATCGAGTATGGTCATAGAATTATGGAATATCTGAAGGGCAATGGGGATGTCTTCTAACTTAAAAACAATTGATATTACGCATGAGAATATCAAACAGGAAAAACAGAATTGGGTGAAACGTGATCCGCTTTCAAGATCACAGCGACCACATGAGCGTTTTATAAGTCCTTACGAATTAACAAGAGATGAGATGGCCTCTGCACTGGCAGCTAAAACAATTTCTCCTTCACTTGTGAGTTCTGTCTTGGCCTTTATCGAACTTATTCTGATTTTTTTAAGTGGCAAGATTTGCCTTGTCTTTTTTGGTTTTGAAGCACAGCAAAGCTTAACTTATGCCAGTATTTCATTCTTTTCTATTTTACTTTTATACATGATATGCGGCCAAGTATTAAGCATTTACAGTCTTCATATTGTGCGTGATACGCCCCAGCAATTTATGCGTATGATCTTGAGTTGGCTTACTGCTTTTGGTATTCTTTACCTGGTAGCAAAAATGTTTCCAAATCTCAACGTCTTTAATGATCAATGGAAAGCTGTCTGGTTTTTATCAGTTCTTTTTATCATATCTTGCTTGCGTCTTATGGTTGGAAAACTTGTTCAACAATGGACAAGTGATGGCCTTTTAGAGCGCCGCGCTGTTATTATTGGCGGCGGTAAAGAAGCGGAAGAACTGATTTCAAAGCTTGAAGGCCAAAAGAATAATGATATTCGCATTTGCGGTATTTTTGATGATAGAACAGATGAGCGCTCGCCTCAAAATGTCGCTGGTTACCCAAAACTTGGAACAATACCAGAGTTGCTTGACTTTGCCAGATCAGCGCGCCTTGATATGCTTATCGTCTCACTTCCGCTAACTGCAGGCGGTCGCGTGCGCGAAATGTTAAAGAAATTATGGGTCTTACCGGTTGATATTCGCCTTTCAGCCCATTCCAACAAATTAGCTGTTGGCAATCAGAATTACGCCTATATCGGCACTATGCCATTTGTAAAATTGGCTGACAGGCCCATTACAGGTTGGCGTTTTATAAAAAAACGTCTCTTTGATTTTGTATTATCTGCATTTTTCCTCGTCTTGTTTTTACCTCTCATGCTTATCACAGCTTTGGCCATAAAACTGGATAGCCGGGGTCCTGTTTTCTTTTGTCAAAAGCGGCATGGGTTTAATAATGAGGTTATCAATGTTTGGAAATTTCGTTCCATGTACCACGATC
Organism: uncultured Alphaproteobacteria bacterium; assembly: GCA_938034375.1. Lineage (GTDB taxonomy): Bacteria > Pseudomonadota > Alphaproteobacteria > Rhizobiales > JACESI01 > JACESI01. The sequence goes on from CALHLB010000093.1 coordinate 8,712, forward strand.
AGCGAGATGAGGCAGCTCAGGTTGTCGTTACCAAGGGAGATGCGCGCGTAACCAGAGTTGGTGCCTTTATTCGCAAAACGTCACTTGATGAATTGCCACAACTCTGGAATGTTTTGAAGGGCGAACTTTCTCTTGTTGGACCGCGCCCTCATGCCGTTCATGCTCATTTAAAAAATCAACCCTGGAATGATGTGGTTGATGGTTATTTTGCGCGCCATCGTGTTAAACCTGGTGTTACGGGTTGGGCGCAGATTCACGGCTTACGTGGTGAAATTGACAATGCTGAAAAAATTAAAAAGCGCACAAATTACGACCTTTATTACATTGAAAACTGGTCGTTAAGCTTTGATCTTTATATTCTTGCCATGACACCTTTTAAATTGCTCGATACCAAAAACGCTTATTGAGCATAGAGTTTTGCGTAAAATTATGGGTTTGTATGAGTATCGCCCCTTATGAAAATGATGGCTATAATGCCTATAAAAACCAGAGGATAACCTTTTCGGTTACATCTTTAAGTCATGCTGCTTTAGCTTTTGTCGTTTTTTTAGGGGGCTTTGTTTTTATTGAACCAGCCCCTTATGAACTCTTTATTATTCCGCTTTTAATTATATGGTTTGCTTGCGGCTTATCCTTTCAGAAAGGTTTTTTACCCCTTACTTTTTTATTACTCACCTTCATTTGTGGCGGTCTCCTTTCTGCAACGCAAAGAGCAGATATTGGCGGTGGCATATTTTATATTATCGTTACAGCTTTTTTGGCAACAACGGCAATTTTCTTTGCCGCTCTTGTTGCAGAGCGACCGTTTGAACGCTCCAGAATTATATTCAAAGCATATATTTTTTCCGCTCTTATTGGCTCGTTCATTGCTATTTTAACGTATTTTCACCTCTTACCCAATTCAGAAAGTTTTCTATTTGGCGGACGTGCAAAGGGTCAGTTTCAAGATCCCAATGTTTTTGGTCCCTTTTTAGTTTTACCCGCCCTTTATCTTTTTTGAAAAATCCTAACGGAACCATTGATAAAAAAT
>CALHLB010000094.1 GCA_938034375.1 uncultured Alphaproteobacteria bacterium
TTGCTACAATCAAACCCCCCGCGTGCGAAATTCTTCTCAATAAGGGGAGGTATGTTTCTTGCTCATAATGGTTTTCCTTTTACAGAGTTTTACTCTCAGGTAAAACCAGAGCGGTTCAGAATGCCAAAATAAGAAGCCAGCTTGTCTTCACTGGCAAAATCCGTCACATCCCCAATGCCAGATAAAAACACCGCCGCAGAGCGTGGCCCAATGCCTTTAATTGACGTAATGCTTTCATAGCCATCAAGCGCTTGAGCTGCCTTTTCAATCTCCCGATCCATTTGCCTGATTGCATCTGTCAGGCTGAGCGCCTGATCACGCAGGAGTGTCACCTCCACCCATTCTACAGAGGAAAAACCTGCCTGTGTCAGGTTCGCCAACCGATGTTTGGAAGAAAGACTTTCCTTTTTCAGCTTGATGCCATGGGCATTGTAAAGGGCATGTATCTTGTTCAACAGGCGTGTGCGCTGCTTCACCAGAAGATCACGACTTTGGGTGAGTGAGGCAAGCTCACCATGCGCCTTGCTCTTCACGCGTGTTTGCGGCAACATGTCTTTGGATAGAAAGAAAGCCAAAGCGCGCGCATCGTTTTTATCTGTCTTGCTTACAGATTTGCGGATCACCTGAAATTGCACCGGGTTCACCACAACAACACGGCCAACGCATGGTAAAACTTCGTTGCGGAATCAGGCAGAATTGCCCGTTGCCTCAACCGCAATTTCATCATCCACATCAAGGCTTCCACAAAACTGCTCAAGATCACAGGCGGCTAATTGATAGGGTGAAAATTCTTCTCGTCCATTCTCTTCAAGACGACAAATGGTAAAACTGTTCGTATGTAGGTCGACACCAATGAAAGCCATTGCTAAACTCCTCTTAATGGGAGGCGGAAACCCAAACGGGCGTGAACGGCCAAACCAAACTCCTATACGAGGTCGCAAGCATGGCATAAGCCAAATACCAGCGCCTCAAGATGGTCGTTCGGTGACAAGTACGAGATAATCCTTTACAGGGGGCATAAGCCCTAATTTGCATATCCAGCCTGAAACCTATCCGCCTCTCACAACCTATAACAGGTAGCGTGTTTGACCGAGCACTAAACATTCATGCCATCTCCTTTGCCATCTTGAATCACATTAATCACATCAAAGCAAATTAATGGGGCCTGAGCTTAAGTACCTTCTTAAAGTACCGTATTTATCTCTTATGATTTTATCCTATGCTTATCATTTGTACCTCAGATCTCCCCCCGCATGTTGTAACATGTATTCCTATAGCAAGATAATTATTGACTAATTTTGTCGAAAAGTGCTTTTTCAAATAGGAAAAGGAGAAAAATGAAGCCCAAATACTGCCGTTTTTATTCCAAGGTAAGGTTGTATCTGAATAAATTAGTCTATTTCGTTCAAATAATCACTTGCCAAATAAAGTGATAGAGCGGCTGCATTGGATACATTAAGGCTTTTTATGGGGCCTGGCATATTGAGCCTCGCTAAAATATCGCATCTTTCGCGTGTAAGACGACGTAGGCCACTTCCTTCTGATCCTAAAACGAGTGCAATTTTATTACCCATCAAGCTATCTTTTAAATTTTGAGGGCCTTCACTATCCAGCCCAATAAGAGTAAAGCCGAAATCTGTTAATTTGGTAAGGCTTTGTGCTAAATTGCCCACATGGACAAGCTTTAGATGCTCCATGCCGCCTGATGCGGTTTTTGCCAGTAAGCCGGTTTCTTTTGGGGCATTGCGATATGTTGTAATTAAGGCTTCTGCGCCAAGAGCAACGGCAGAACGAATGATGGCGCCAACATTATGGGGATCGGTTAGCTGATCTAGAACTATGATCAGGCGGGCATCTTTTATATCGTGAATATCAAGGGCAGGGGAGGGGCTGGTTATTAAAGCCATGCCCTGATGAACCGCATCTTTTCCAACATATGTGGAAATCTCTTCAGCAGTTGTTATTTCCGCGCTTAAATCCCTTTTCTCTAATACAGGGCGTAGGCGGTCTGCTGCATTTTTCGTTGCCAATACTTTTTCAATTTTTCGGTCTTTATTATACAGGGCTGCTTTAACGGCATGAATTCCATAAAGAATTGTCTTATTATCAGATATGGAGGGCGCAATGATTTTTGAGTTATTCTTTCTTGCAGGGCGCTTTGCCGGTCTCTTGTTTTTGTTTTTTTCTATCATGAGCTTTTAAGTGGTGTGAATGAAATTTTCTAATTATGAGGTTTAACGCTATCTTGTTAAAAAGAATAGATTTGTTTTTTAAGAAGATGCATTTTGCCCATTGACAATGGCTTATGCAGTCGCCATAAACGCGCTCTACGATTGCTTGCGATCATCTCCCTGGTTATTTGATGATAATCGGTTTTGATAATGTCAGGAGGAGTGCCCGAGTGGCTAAAGGGGGCGGACTGTAAATCCGCTGGCTATGCCTACGTTGGTTCGAATCCAACCTCCTCCACCATTTCAAAATAAGGGATGTCGTAATCGGTAAATGAAAAACCGTTTTACTTAACGGCGCGGGTATAGCACAATGGTAGTGCAGCAGCCTTCCAAGCTGAATATGCGGGTTCGATTCCCGCTACCCGCTCCAATATTTTATAATTAGCTAATAAAATCAATAATATTGTGTCCCATATTCTGGGGTCCTTATTTCGTTGGATAGTTTGAACTTAGATTTTTTAATGATTGATATTGATCAAATATAGCGTAATCCTTTTAGAATGATTATCATTTTAAAAGGAAAGACGAGGATGTTTTTCCTATTTTGATAGAGGTGCTTCTTACGCTTTCATTTTTATTAATAAAAATTTAACCCTCACTGAATTCTTACAGTCAGATAAGTTATAAGCGACTATATGAAAACTGGCTCCCCGAACAGGACTCGAACCTGTGACCCAATGATTAACAGTCATTTGCTCTACCAACTGAGCTATCGGGGAATACATCGCGTTTGTGCGGTGTGAGCCGTGATATAACAAAGCTTTTTCAGCTTGCAAAGCCTATTTTTGATTTTTTTTGAAAATTTTTATTTACCCACATAAAAACGTCATTAAATATCAAGTCCTTCAACGAATTCAGCGTTTTCCTGTATGAATTGAAAACGTGCTTCTGGTTTGTTGCCCATGAGACGGGAAACTGTATCTGCAGTTGAGCCATCTTCTTCATCAATGATTTCTACTTTTAGAAGCGTCCGTCTTGAAGGGTCCATTGTTGTTTCTTTTAATTGAGCGGGCAGCATTTCCCCAAGCCCTTTAAAGCGTCCAATATCGATTTTACCCCGGCCTGTAAATTCTTCCTCTAGTAAAAGGTCTTTATGAGAATCATCGCGTGCATATAATGTTTTTCCACCTTGGGATATGCGATATAGGGGAGGGACAGCCATATAAAGATGCCCCTCTTTTATGAGTTCTGGTAATTCACGAAAGAAAAATGTTATTAAGAGGGAGGCAATATGAGCGCCATCTACATCCGCGTCTGTCATAATAATAACGCGTTCATATCTCAAATCGCCATCATTATAGCGACTGCCTGTGCTGCAGCCCAAGGCTTGCAAAAGGTCTGCTAATTGTTGATTATTGGCAAGTTTGTCGCGGCCTGCATTAGCAACGTTTAAAATTTTCCCGCGAAGAGGTAGGATGGCCTGAGTTTTACGATTTCTGGCTTGTTTTGCAGAACCGCCCGCACTATCGCCCTCAACGATGAACAATTCAGAATCGGTCGCTGAATTTTGACTGCAATCTGCCAGTTTTCCCGGCAAACGTAATTTGCGAACGGCTGTCTTACGGTTGATTTCTCGTTCTTTACGGCGGCGTAGACGCTCATCTGCTCTATCAATAACCCATTCCAAAAGCTTGTTGGCCTGATTAGGGGAGCCGGTTAACCAATGGTCAAATTGGTCCCTTATAGCGTTTTCAACGATACGAATGGCTTCTGTCGTTGCAAGTTTATCTTTTGTTTGGCCAACAAATTCAGGCTCGCGTACAAAAACAGATAACATGGCAGCGCATGATGTCATGATATCATCACTGGTAAGAATCGCTGCCTTTTTGTTACCGGTTAATTCACCATAGCTTTTTAGCCCCCTTAATAGAGTCGTCCTTAGGCCCGTTTCATGGGTGCCACCTTCCGGAGTAGGGATTGTGTTACAATAAGAATTAATATGCCCATCTCCGGCAAACCATGAAACGGCCCATTCTACAGCGCCATGACCGCCTTGACGGTCTGTTTTTCCAGCAAAGACTTCATCTATTACACGTTTTTCCGATGCTAGTTTTTCATCAAGAAAATCTTTCAGGCCACCAGGAAAATGAAAAGTTGTTTTTTCTGGAACGTCATCTTTTTCAGAAATAAGCTCAGGGGCGCATGTCCAACGAATCTCAACGCCGCCAAAAAGATAAGCTTTTGAACGCGCCATTTTCATTAAACGCTTGGGCGAAAAACGGGCAGATTTACCAAAAATATCTGCATCAGGGTGAAAACTTACTTTTGTCCCACGGCGATTGTGTATGGGCCCCAAATCTTCAAGAGGGCTATTGGCTACTCCGCGAGAGAATGTTTGGCGAAAGAGATTTTTGTTGCGCGCAACTTCAACTTCCAGCCTGTCTGATAAAGCGTTGACAACTGAAATACCTACGCCATGCAGGCCGCCAGATGTTTCATAAATATCAGAATCAAATTTACCTCCAGCATGAAGTGTTGTTAAAATAACCTCCAGTGCTGATTTATCTTTAAATTTAGGGTGCGGATCAACAGGAATACCGCGCCCATTATCTGTGATTGATAGTGTGCCATCTTCAGAAAGTGAAACTTCAATCCAGCTTGCATGGCCTGCAACGGCTTCATCCATAGAGTTGTCGATAACTTCAGCAAATAGGTGGTGTAATGCTTTTTCATCTGTTCCACCAATATACATGCCAGGTCTGCGGCGAACAGGTTCCAGCCCTTCCAACACTTCAATACTAGAAGCATCATATTCCGCACCTTCAAATGATGATTTTGCAGAAGACTTCTTTTTTAAAGCTTGTTGTGTTTTTGAAGAAGGCTTCATTTTATTGGGCTGCGAGGCTGAGCTAAAATTAGCAAAAAGATCGTTTGAATCATCGGAACTCATGTCTTACCTCACGAATATTTGATTGAGAAAACAAAACAGGCTGCAAAATCGGTTTCTCTTTAAGGAAAAACTTTTGCATGTCTCCTTTTTGTTCTAAAGTTTTTCATTTTATATTCACATGTTATCCACAAAAGAACATTATATGAACGAATGTGCTGTTAGTTTTTTAAAGCGTAAAATTCGATTTTATTCGTTTTATTTCGGCATATATTTCATTAGAGTGTTCCACTGTTTTTGTTGGATTAAGAGATGAAACATCAACATCTGTATAGCCAAATGTGACGGCTATAATGGGAATATTGGCGGCTTTTGCCGTATCAATATCGGTTTTGCTATCCCCTATCATAATTGTGTGTTCTCTTTTCCCACCAGCTTTTTCAACTGTGCCTAAAAGATGTTGTGGGTCTGGTTTGCGAACAGAAAATGTGTCTGAGCCGCAAATGGCTTCAAAATAGTGATCTAATTCCAAAATTTTGAGAAGTTTTTTTGATATTTTTTCATATTTATTGGTGCAGACTGCCAATAACCAGCCTTTTTTCTTCAATTTATTTAAAAGGTCTCTAATTCCTTCAAATGGCTGTGTTTCATCTGCCAGATGTATTTCATAAATAGCCAAGAATTCTTTTAATAACGCCTCTTGCAGTGTGTTATCAAGTTCTTTGCCGAAATGATTATAGGCTTTTTCCAGCATTTTCATGGCGCCTTGGCCAACAATATGCCCCACACAATCTCTTGAGATTGGGGGAAGCCCCTGTTTTGTAATAACCTTATTAAGCGTGCTTATTAAGTCCCATGCGCTGTCAACAAGCGTTCCATCAAGATCAAAGACGATAAGTGACCCTTCTGGCAGAGGTGATTTAGCCATTGTTAGCTTTCAATATTAAGTGTTCTTTGCCTATTGGCTAAACGATCACGCGCCTGTGTGCAAGTTGCTTTCAAAAAAGCTCCCATTTTCCTTGGTGCTTTAGTTTTCTCGTGATAACGACTAATGAGAAAAATGCCAGACCCTTTGGGAGGATGTAATGCAGCTTAAAGATTCAAGCCTTTTAAAAACTCAGTGTTTTATTGATGGTAACTGGGTTGGTGAAGAAAGGGATGATGTTATTAACCCAGCAACAGGCGAGGTTATTGCACGTGTTCCGCACCTAGGAAAAAAAGAGGCAAAAGAAGCGATTTTATGCGCTGAACTTGCTTTTAAGCCCTGGGCTAAATTATTGGCCAAGGAGCGCAGTGCAATTTTGAGAAAGTGGTACGATCTTATTGTTGAAAATGCCGATGATCTGGCTGTTATAATGACAATAGAGCAGGGAAAACCTCTTGCAGAATCCAAAGGTGAGATTCTTTATGGAGCTGGCTTTATTGAATTTTACGCAGATGAAGCTCGCCGTATTTATGGTGAAACGATCCCGACATTTAGAAAAGATAGTCGCGTTATTGTAACCAAGCAGCCCATAGGTGTTATGGCAGCCATAACACCGTGGAATTTTCCTTCCGCTATGATAAGCCGTAAAGTTTCACCTGCATTGGCAGTTGGATGTACTGCTGTTATTAAACCAGCGCCTGAAACGCCTCTAAGCGCTCTTGCATTGGCAGAACTTGCTAAAAGAGCTGGCATTCCAGATGGTGTTTTCAATGTTATTACTGGCGATGCCCCTTCGATCGGGCAGGAAATGTGTGAGAATGATGCCGTTCGGTTTGTTGGTTTTACGGGGTCAACGGCTGTTGGAAAACTGTTAATGCGGCAGGCAGCTGATAAGGTAAAACGTGTTGGCATGGAGCTTGGCGGTAATGCGCCTTTCATCGTTTTTGATGATGCTGATATTGATGCTGCTGTTGAAGGACTTATTCTTTCAAAATTTAGGAATTCAGGGCAAACCTGCATATGCGCTAATCGGATTTATGTTCAAGATGCTGTTTTTGATGAATTTTCTGATAAGCTTGTTGCTGCTGTTTCAAAAATGAAAGTTGGCTCTGGTCTTGGAGAAGGGGTTAACCAAGGACCGCTTATTAATATGCGCGCCGTGGAAAAAGTGGAAGACCATTTGCAAGATGCTTTGGATCACGGAGCAAAAGTTTTGATTGGCGGTAAGCGTCATGATTTAGGCGGCACTTTCTTTGAGCCAACAATAGTGGCTGAAGCCAAGCAAGAAATGAAAGTAAGCAGAGAAGAAACATTTGGCCCCCTAGCACCCCTTTACCGTTTTAAAGATGAAGACGGTGTGGTCGCTATGGCGAATAATGTAACGGCGGGTCTTGCTGCTTATTTTTATTCGCGCGATATTGGGCGCATCTGGCGTGTTGCGGAAGAGTTGGAATATGGCATGGTGGGTATTAATGTTGGTATTCTGGCATCTGCAGAAACACCTTTTGGTGGTATCAAAGAATCCGGAATTGGGCGGGAAGGATCCCACCATGGTGTCGAAGAATTTTTGGAAATCAAATATATGTTGATGTCTGGTATTGACGGGTAAAAATATGAAGAAAAATTTAAAAAAAGAAGCCGCTATTGCCGCCATGGAATGGATCAAGCCCAATATGAAACTGGGCTTGGGAACAGGATCAACGGCAAATGAACTGGTTCATTTAATAGGCGATGCTGTGGCCGAAGGATTGACTATAACCTGCATACCGACATCTAAAGCAACATATGAACTGGCCAAAACCCGCAATATTCCATTAGCAACCTTGGATGAGGAACCTCTTTTAGATTTGACGATTGATGGGGCTGATGAAATAACGCCTGATTTATCGCTCATTAAAGGCGGTGGCGGCGCGCATTTGCGTGAAAAAATTGTTGCCTGCGCTTCCAAAGCGATGTTGGTAATTGCAGATGAAAGTAAGCGTGTTGAAAAATTAGGCACCTTTCCATTACCTTTGGAAGTCTTACCTTTTGGCTTAAGGGCGACAAAAAATGCTTTGGAAGATATTTATGCCAGCCAGGGCTATTCAGGCTCCCATGGCTCATTGGCATTACGGCAGAAGGATGGTGCGCCATTTGTAACCGATAATGGCAATTATATTCTTGATGCATCTATGGGATATCTTGATAACCCACAAGCGTTGGTTTCACAATTTGCAACCGTTCCAGGCCTTATAGAACATGGTTTCTTTTTAGGAATTGCAACGGCAGCTATTATTGCTGGCAACGATGGAATTATTACACTCAAATCATAAAATAGCGCCATGAAACTGAAATACTTTTTTCTTATCTCTCTTCTTCTTTATGCGCCTTTTGCTGATGCTGAAGAAGAGGGGGGAATGAAAAAACAAATTACACGCTATCACTTAAATGCTGCTTATGAAGCTGTTTTTATCAGTCGCGCAAGCAGGGCTTATAACGAGATAATTCCAAATCTTGCAAAAAGAATAAAACATCAACTTTCTGTAAAATATCCGGATTTGCAGCAAGATATTAATCGAGTTGTCGATGATGTTTCCTTAAAGTTGGTTGATAAACAAACGGAACTGGATTTGCATATTGCAAAAGGATGGGCAGAACGGTTTAATATTGCAGAATTGCGTGAGATTACAGCCTTCTATGCAAGTCCGGTTGGTAGTAAACTGGCAAAATCAAATACTGAACTGATTGCTTTTAGTTTAGATGAAGCAAGGAAATGGGGTGCCATCATTGGCCGGGAAATGGTTGGGCAAGTGCAAGAAAAACTCAAGAAACAAGGATTTGATCTTTAACTGTCCATAAGAATTATTATATCAACTGGTAGGTAGAATACTTTTGCCGTAAGCGCAGTATATCTTATATGCACGAATGATTGGGAGTTGGCATGTCTGAATTTGATTATGATTTGTTTGTTATTGGCGCTGGTTCAGGCGGTGTTAGAGCAGCCAGAATTGCTGCAACTTATGGTGCTAAGGTTGCGGTTGCAGAGGAATATCGTGTTGGAGGTACCTGCGTTATTCGGGGATGTGTACCCAAAAAATTGATGGTTTATGCTTCTCAATTTCCTGAATATTTTGCCGATGCATCCGGTTATGGTTGGTCTGAGCCGCAAAATATTTCTTTTGACTGGAAAACGCTTATAGCTAATAAAGATAAAGAAATTGATAGACTTAATAAAATATATATTTCTAATCTTGAAAAATCCAATGTCGAAATTTTTCAGTCTCGCGCCGAAATGCTTGATAAGCATAGCATTAAACTTGTCGGTCTTGATAAAAAGGTTACGGCTGAACGTATTTTAATCGCTACCGGTGGCACACCTAATATAGACTACTCCCTTAAAGGGCGGGAACATGGTATAACGTCCAATGAAATTTTCCACCTTGAGAAAAAGCCAGAACGGATTATTATTGCAGGGGGCGGCTATATAGCCGTTGAATTTGCAGGTATTTTTAATGGTCTTGGCGTTGAAACACACCTCATTTACCGGGGTGAGCAGATTTTGCGTGGTTTTGATGCTGAGGTAAGGCAATTCCTCTATGAGGCTATGGTGAACAGAGGTATTCACATTCACTTAAATGATAATTTTTCTCGTATAGATAAACAAGATGATGGCCTTCATGTTTTCACCTTGAAGGGTAAGGAAATAGTTGTCGATGAAGTTATGTATGCAATTGGACGAAAGCCCGCAGTTGAGGGGCTGGGCCTTGAAAATGCTGGTGTTGAGACTAATGAAAAAGGAACGATTGAGGTTGATGCCTATTCTAAAACCAATGTTGAAAATATTTATGCCGTTGGGGATGTGACGGACCGTGTTGCGCTTACACCCGTTGCTATTCGAGAGGGACATGCATTTGCTGATACGGTTTATGGTGGCAAGGATGTTAAGGTCGATCATTCCTGCATTCCGACAGCCGTATTCTCTCAACCTGAAATTGGAACGGTTGGCCTTTCGGAAGAAGAAGCAAAGCTTGCCTATGATGATGTTGATATTTATACATCTTCTTTCCGACCTATGAAAAAAATTCTGCCTGGCAAGCAGGAAAAAATATTCATGAAAATGGTTGTGGATGCCGATTCTGATAAGGTTTTGGGATGCCATATTATTGGACCCGATGCTGGGGAAATGGTGCAGTTTCTTGGTGTTCTTCTTAAAATGGGTGCGACTAAGGCAGATTTTGATGCAACAATTGCTGTTCATCCAACAGCTTCGGAAGAGCTGGTGACAATGCGAGTGCCAACGAGAAAAGCATAAAGCCACGTTCATTTGAGCGAAAAAAAATGCCAAACAATCTAAAGACTTAAATTCTGTCTTTGAATCTTTTCAAGACTATGTGTATATCACATTCTAGGTTTTAGGTTTGCATATAGACAGATAAGTCATCAAAAAGTGAAAGAATGTGGCATGAGTAAAAGTTGGACACCATCATCCTGGAGACAAAAACCGATTGTTCAGGTGCCGGATTATCCAGATCAGGAAAGACTGAAGACTTATGAAAGTCGCCTTTCTGGATATCCACCTCTCGTTTTTGCTGGTGAAGCACGCGCTTTAAAGGAAGAGCTGGGGCGCGTTGCAAAGGGGGAGGCCTTTCTTTTACAAGGTGGAGATTGTGCCGAGTCTTTTGCGGAACATAACCCTGATAATATTAGAGATTTTTTCCGCGTCTTTTTACAGATGGCTGTTGTTTTAACTTATGGCGCAGCGCAACCAGTTGTAAAAATTGGGCGCATTGCAGGGCAATTTGCAAAACCGCGCTCCTCACCAATGGAAAAATCAGGTGATGTGGAATTACCAAGTTACCGTGGTGATGTGATTAACGGTATTGACTTTAATGAAGCTTCCAGAATCCCCGATCCTGAACGCATGATTATGGCTTATCGCCAGTCTGCAGCAACGCTTAATCTTTTGCGGGCGTTTTCGCAAGGAGGGTATGCCAATCTGGAACATATACATGGCTGGATGCTTAATTTTGTTGAAGGGGAGCAATCAGAACGCTATCAAAAGCTTGCTGATAAAATCACTGAATCCCTTGATTTTATGCGTGCAATTGGCATTACGGCTGAGACAACGCCTCACTTACGTTCTGCTGATTTTTTCACAAGTCATGAAGCTTTGCTTTTGGGATATGAGGAGGCCTTTACAAGGGTCGATTCTACAACTGGCGATTATTATGCCACAAGTGGTCATATGTTATGGATTGGGGATAGAACACGCCAGCCAGACCATGCCCATGTTGAGTATTTTCGTGGCATAAAAAATCCAATTGGTATTAAATGCGGTCCATCACTCGACCCTGATGAATTGATAAGGCTTCTTGATATTTTAAATCCTGAAGATGAAGCAGGGCGCATTACATTGATTGCTCGTTTTGGGGCTGGTAAAGTGGCTGATCATTTGCCTAAACTTGTGCAGGCGGTTCAAAGGGCTGGACGTAGTGTTGTTTGGTCTTGTGATCCTATGCATGGTAATACCATTAAAGCATCGACCGGGTATAAAACGCGACCTTTTGATAATATTCTTTCAGAAGTGAAAGACTTTTTTGCAATTCATCGTTCAGAAGGAACACATCCTGGTGGTATTCATGTTGAGATGACAGGTAAGAATGTAACAGAATGTACAGGCGGTGCGCGTGCAATTTCTGATGATGATCTTTCTGCCCGTTATCACACGCATTGTGACCCTCGTCTTAATGCTCATCAAGCGTTAGAACTTGCTTTTCTAGTTGCTGAGTTAATTAAGGATGAGCGAGACGATAAAAGCTTAAAAAATACAAATACGGCTTAGGGTCTTGACCTATTAATTAGCAGGTGCTTGGCGTTTGATAGGGCAAGAGATACAGTATAAAGGCTTGCCGATTGCGGTTTATCTCCCATTCAAAAGACTTTGTGCTGTAGGTCGCCGCCCTATCAAACGTCCTCTGGATTGGATAAATTTGCACAAACTACTTTGTTATATAGCGTAATCCTTTTAAAATGATCTTCAGTTTAAAAGAAAAGATGAGCGCAAGCAAAAAGGTTTCCTAAAATCTTATACCGTGTAGCCGAACAAATTTCTTCCAACCAATCATCACCTAATTAATAGGTCATTGCCCTATCTATAATTACAGGGGTGCACTTTAAGGCTTTCCTGATTTGACAATTTTTGCTGCATCAAGGCCAACTAGGTCTTCTACACTGCCTCCACCAGATGCTTCAACAGCATCTTCAAGTTCTTTTTTAACATTATCAATCAAATCAAAGCCACTATAAATAAGGCCCGTATAGACTTGCAGCAAATTGGCGCCAGCACGAATTTTTTTCAAGGCACTGGGCCCATCGTGAATGCCCCCAACCCCGATAATGGGAAAATGTGGGCCAACTGCAAGGCGCATTTTGGCCAGCACCAGTGTGGAAGTTTCAAATAGAGGTTTACCTGAAAGGCCTCCGACCTCTTGTGCTAAGGGATGGCTTTTAATTGCTGCACGTTCAATTGTGGTGTTTGAAACAATCAAGCCTTCAATGCCGCTATCAAGAACCTCGCCGGCTATTGTTTCTATTGTTTTATCTGTGATATCGGGTGCGATTTTTAAAAAAATAGGTACTTTATAACCGACCATTAAAGCACTTTTGTCACGTGTTTCACGAATAGCGCCAAGAAGCACCCTTAAAGCTTCAGTTGCCTGCAAGTCGCGCAGGCCTGGTGTGTTGGGAGAAGAGATATTTGCCGTGAAATAGGTAGCGATATCAGCGAAACGCTGAATACCTGCGACATAATCTGCAACAAAATCATCTGAATCCTTGTTAGCTCCGATATTAACGCCAACAATGCCCCCTTTCAGGCGGCGGGCATTCAAGCGTTTATGAACAGCTTCATGCCCTTCATTATTAAAGCCCAAACGGTTAATGACAGCCTGTTCTTCTTTCAGGCGAAAAACCCGTGGTTTTTCGTTCCCTGTTTGGGGGCGGGGAGTAACAGTGCCAATCTCGGCAAAACCCATGCCCCGCCTTATTAAAGCATCGGGGACTTCGCCGTTTTTATCAAATCCTGCTGCAATACCAAGGGGGTTTGGAAAAGTTAAACCGGCAACTTTTGTTCTTAAGGTTGGTTTATCCACCCTTCTAGAGGGCTTAAGCGCTCCGCGTTTAATCCCTTTAATACCTGCGAGGTGCGCGCGTTCTGCATCCAGTTTCATAAGACCAAAGCGTGCAAGTTGCTCGATAAATGTCATGGTATCAACCTTCCAGTTCAGGGAAAATGTGCTCGCCCTCATTAGTCAATGGCAAAGGTTTTACCCATAGTACCTTATTAAGAGCAAGGGTATCATAGAGATGTGGAAAAAGCGCACTTCCGCGAGAAGACTCCCATTTGAGTTGTGAAAGGGCATCTGTCTTTACAGCAATTAACAGCAGATCACCTTGCCCCTTAAAATGTTTTGTGGCGGTTTCTTGTACCTGATCAGCGGTTGAGAAATGGATATAGCCATCTGCAATGTCAATAGGTGCGCCTTCAAAAACGCCTGTTTGTTGCGCTATTTGCCACAAAGGTTTTGGTGAAATTTTATAAATGATTGTCATAGGAGTTTGCCTGTAAAAAAAGATATTTCTGGTGTGTTTAATGAAAGAGCATTTGTCAAATATTGCATAGGGACTATTGAGATTATTATAAAAAACATCTTGTCGGAAGAAAATGACATGTTTAATATAATACATTCCTATTGGGGGGGAGTGTTAATCTGTGACTGAAGCGCCTATAATAATTGTGGCTGATGACCACCCGTTGTTTCGCGATGCCCTTGAGGCGACATTGACACGCCATGTTTCAGGTGTTGGAGTTTTCACAACCGGTGATTTAACATCGACGATTAAAAAGCTGGAAGAAAAAAGAGATGTTGATCTTGTTCTTTTAGATTTGAATATGCCGGGTGCGGAAGGGTTTTCCGGGCTTATTTATTTAAGGGGGGAATACCCAGCTATTCCAGTTATCGTTATTTCTGCAAGTGATGATGATGACACTATTCGGCGGTCCATTTCGCTTGGCGCTTCTGGCTTTATTCCGAAATCTTGTACACCTGATGATATGCATAAAGCCATTCAGCAGGTTTTAATAGGCGCTATATGGGTGCCTGATAATCATGTCCTCGAAAAAGAGGGTAATGATGATGAGATACTTGAAATTGCAAGTCGCCTTTCAACATTGACGCCACAGCAAATGCGGGTTTTGATGATGCTGAAAGAGGGGCTTTTAAACAAACAAATTGCTTTTGAACTGGCTGTTTCAGAAGCAACGGTGAAAGCGCATGTTTCAGCGATTTTGCAAAAGCTTGCTGTTAATAGCCGAACACAGGCAGTCATTGTTGCTTCAAAAGTTTTTCAGGCTGAAAATCTATCTACTTAACCCCGATTCTTGATAAGAATTTTGGTTTGGGGATTCGCAAATCAGTAAAATTCTGACTCTGTTTTGTTGCGAACAATACGGAGGTCTCCCCCATGAACATACATAAAGATGCTTTATTCACTTGTCTTGCAGATTTTTGCCTTATCTACGAGGACTGGGAACGCCATCACCTGATCCCAAGCACCAGTCAACGGCGAAGAACTGGCAAGCTGATCCTGTCCGAAATGCTTTTTATCATTGCTTTCTTTCATGTAAGCGGCTTTCGCTGCTTCAAACTGTATTACCTTTATGGCGTATGCGGTCATTACCGCCACCTGTTTCGTGATCTGTCAAGCTATGGTCGGTTTGTTTCCCTGCAACCGCGCCTGTTCATGCCATTGTGTATGTTGTTGCATCACCTGTCGGGCAAAAGACAGGCATTTATATCGCTGACAGTTCCAGACAGTTCCAGTTTGCCTGTCTGTCATAATCGCCGGATCAATAGAAATCGCACCTTCAAAGGCTTAGCCGAGCGTGGGCGCACCACGATAGGCTGGTTCTACGGTATAAAACTGCATGTTGTGATCAACAACAAAGGTGAGATCATTGCCCTGAAGATCACATCTGGCAATGTGGATGACAGGGCTGTGATAGATGCCATGACCAGAAGCCTCAAAGGCAAGCTGTTTGCAGACAAGGGTTATATCTCAAGGAAACTGTTTGCACAATTGTGGAACCGTGGCCTGCATTTAATCACTGGCATACGCAAGAATATGCAAAACTATCTCACACCCATGATCGACAAACTGCTTTTGGGCAGAAGGTTCATAGTGGAAACTGTCTTCGATGCGCTCAAATCGCAGTTCGGGCTTGTTCATACACGCCATCGTTTAAAAACAAACGCAATGGTACACATCCTCTCATGCATCGCTGCATATCAATTAACCACAAACAAACCTGCCATGAACACAAAACCTTAAACAAAACTGGGGTTAA
>CALHLB010000095.1 GCA_938034375.1 uncultured Alphaproteobacteria bacterium
GCTCACGCATTACTTTTTGTTATTTTAAAATGGTCTTTTTTTATCTTAGATGCTATTTAACTATGGCGTAAGCCTTTTAAATGATCCTCATTTTAAAGTAGTTTAGCTATGGGTCTGATTTTATAATTTAGGTATAAGTTATCCTCCTATGATACGCGAAGGACTTTATGAAAGCGTTGGTGTTGCCTCCACCCGTGGTGTTAAAGCGGTTTTAGGACCCACAAATACTGGCAAAACCCATTTGGCTATTGAGCGGATGTTGTCTCATAAGAGCGGGATTATGGGATTGCCTTTGCGGTTATTAGCGCGTGAAGTTTATACAAAAGTGGTTTCCAAGGTCGGTAAGGAGCGTGTTGCCCTGATTACGGGGGAAGAAAAAATTCTGCCTCATAAACCTTGTTATTGGGTTTGTACTGTGGAAGCGATGCCTCTGGATATTGGTGTGCAATTTATTGCGATTGATGAAATTCAGCTTGCTCATTCCCTTGAGCGAGGGCAGATTTTTACTGATAGGCTGTTAAACCTGCGCGGCACCCATGAAACCATGCTGCTTGGTTCTTCCATTGCGCGCCCTGTTTTGGAAAATTTAATGCCTGATATTTCTGTGCAGGTGAGGCCAAGGCTGTCTGAGTTGCACTATACGGGGTCTAAAAAAATTTCCAGGCTTTCAAGGCGCTCGGCTATTGTCGGTTTTTCCAGCCAAGATGTTTATGCAATTGCTGAACTTATTAAACGTCAAAGAGGGGGGGCGGCTGTTGTTTTGGGTTCATTAAGCCCAAGAACACGTAATGCACAAGTTGAGCTTTTTCAAAATGGGGATGTTGATTATCTTGTTGCGACCGATGCTATCGGCATGGGGCTTAATCTTGATGTTGATCATGTTTCTTTAGCTGCAACACAAAAATTTGATGGATTCCAGTTTCGTGATTTAACGCCTGCCGAACTTGGGCAGATTGTTGGGCGGGCGGGACGTTATACACGAAATGGTACTTTTGGCGTAACTTCCAGAGTTGAAGCTTTTTCATCTGAACTTGTAGAGCAGTTAGAAGGACATTATTTCGAACCTCTTAAAGTTTTTCAGTGGCGCACAAATAATCTGGATTTTTCCAGTTTAAAAGACTTGCGTGAAAGTCTTGAAGCCGCGCCCAAATCTTCCTTTCTTGTAAAGGCCCCATTGGGGGAAGATATTGTGACCCTTGATGCTGCGATAAGGGATAATGAAACGCGAGGACTTGTTTCTTCTCGGCAAGATATTGAAAGGCTTTGGGATGTTTGTATGATGCCGGACTATAGAAAAATCGCGCCTGCTGAACATGCAGACCTTGTTTTTACAATTTTTCGCCATTTACAAAGGTATGATTATATTAAAGAAGACTGGTTTGGCGCACAAATTGCGCGTGCAGACAGAATAGACGGGGATATTGATACACTTTCCAACAGGATAGCCCATATTCGTACATGGACCTATCTTGCAAATCGTAGCGATTGGTTGGAAAACACTTCTACTTGGCGAGAAGAAGCTCGTGAGGTAGAAGACAGATTGTCTGATGCTCTACATGAGCGTTTGACACAAAGATTTGTAGACAGGCGCACCAGCGTTTTGATGAAGAAATTGAGAGAAAGCACAATGCTTGAAGCTGAAATAACCCATGATGGTGACGTAATCGTTGAAGGGGAACATATTGGAATGTTGGAGGGTTTGCGTTTTGCGCCCGATGCTACAGCAAAAAGTGGCGCAGAGGCAAAAACTGTTAGGGCTGCTGCACAAAAAGCTTTGGCAAGTGAGATAGAAAAACGCTCTGAACGGATTTCAAAAGCGCCGAATGAGGCTTTTTCTCTGGCTTTTGATGGTCTTATACGTTGGCTTGGGGCTGTTATTGCCAAAGTGATGCCGAGTGATGATGTGTTGGCACCCAATTATATTATTCTGGCCGATGAACAGCTAACAGGCCCTGCCCGTGAACGGGTAGATGAACGTTTGAAATTATGGCTTGAAGCTCACATTGGAGCGGTTCTTCAACCGCTTGTTGGATTAAAAAAAGCAGAAGGTCTAGAAGGGCTTGCCCGTGGCCTTGCCTTCCAGATGGTTGAAGCTTTTGGGGTTCTTGATCGTCTTAAGGTTTTGGAAGATGTTAAAAATCTTGATCAGGAAGCGCGTGGAAGCTTGCGCCAATATGGTGTGCGTTTTGGCGCTTACCATATTTTTATTCCAAGTCTTTTAAAACCTGCGCCAGCTGGGTTGATGGCCTTATTATGGGGCTTGAAAGAGGATAAGCTTGAACATAAAGGTATAAGTGACGTGCCGTCTTTTTCTGCTGCAGGGCGTACGTCTTTTGAAATTGATGAAGATGTTCCCCATGAACTTTATAGGGTTTGCGGTTTTAAAGTTGCTGGGAAAAGGGCCGTTCGTGTTGATATTTTAGAACGCCTTGCAGATATTATTCGTCCACTTATTGGATGGAAGTCATCTGAGGGGGATGCCACGCCGCCAGAAGGCGCTCTTAACGAGTTTGGCTTTACTGTAACCGTTGCAATGACGTCACTTCTGGGCTGTGCAGGGGAAGATTTTTCTTCTGTTTTGAAATCCATAGGCTATCGGGTCGAAAGACGCAAACTTGAGGTAAAGCAGGCTGAAAAAGCAGAAAATGATAATTCGTCTGAAAATTCCGCTTCTTCACCTGCAGAAAATACAGATGAAGAGATTTTAACTGATGATGAAGAGAAATTGACGAATATATCAAAAGGAATTGATATGGAATCAGTTGAAACAGAATCATTAGGCGATGAAAAAGAATTAGGCTATATTGAGATCTGGCGACCGCAACCAATTATGCGGACAAATCGTGATAAATCGATGTATAAAGGAAAGGGCAGGAAGCTGCCTAACAATCAAGCAGGCCATAATGGTTCGTCAAAAAATAAGAACAAAAATAAGGCGCATGAAAAGCAGTCTGGCAAACCTGCAAGAGTGAAAGCCGAAAAACCTCTCGACCCAGATTCACCCTTTGCAAAGCTTGCTGCTTTGAAAAAGGGTTTATAATAAAATCGTGGTAGAGGGCGACCTGAAGAAGTTGCGTCTCGATAAATGGCTTTGGTATGCGCGTGTTGTTAAAACCAGAACCTTGGCCAGTAAACTAGTGCAAGCCGGTCATGTTCGAGTGAATAGTGAAAAAGTTTCTTCTGCCAGTTATACTATTAAGCTTGATGATGTTTTAACAATTAAGTTTGCCACCCGAATAAGAATTTTAAAAGTCAAAGCTTTTTGCGAAAGGCGGGGATCAGCAAAAGAGGCAGCCGTTTTATTTGATGATCTTTCACCTGTGCCGATAAAAAGAAAAGATACGCCGGTTTTTATAAAAACACCGGCACCTGAAAAAAGACCCGATAAAAGAGCACGACGTCAAATCATAGCCTTTAAGGATGATTTTTCTTAGAAAAACTTTTTATTCTTTAGCCATTGAAAAGAAATTCTATTTTTAGGTTTCAGATTTCAAAGCCGTACCTCTTGAGTTTCTCAGAAAAAGGCGATAAGTGCGCTTATAAAATATTTTTGCCTCTCGATACTTGTTTGAACGATCTTGCAAAATATCCATAGTGGCAAAAATTTTCTCATATCAGGAGAGACCCTTGACCTATATTGTGACTGATAATTGTATAAAATGTAAATACACCGACTGTGTGGAAGTGTGTCCGGTCGATTGTTTTTACGAAGGTGAAAACATGCTGGTTATTCATCCTGATGAATGTATTGATTGCGGTGTATGTGAACCTGAATGCCCTGCAGAAGCTATTAAGCCCGATACAGAGCCGGGATTAGAAAACTGGTTGCAGCTTAATACTGATTATGCAGAGAAATGGCCGAATATTACAGTGCGTAAAGACCCTCTGCCCGAAGCAGAGGAATTTGATGGTAAGGTAGAAAAACTTGAAAAGTATTTTTCTGAAAAACCTGGCACTGGTGACTAGATAACAAATTTTCGCCTAATTTTCCTGTTTTATGACCCATATGCCTGTCTATTTTAACCCTCATTATGAGTTCCGATCATGGTGAGGCCATAAATGTTGATTTGTGGGCAATTTTGTGATAATATTTTTTCCTATGCACAAATTATTACAAACTCGGTTTTCATCACCTGAATAGATATTCTTTACCAAGCAATCAGATTTGTTATTAATTCTGGACGACTGTTGATCGTTCTATAGCATATGTATTGAGGTTGTTTTTTAATTTGTGTTTTGAGGTTTTTGAATTTTTCTAATTTAAGAGCCTGCTGCGTCAAATAGAAAAGATGCAAAAGCATCACAGAAGCCTGGTTACGATCTGGCTGAAACATTTAGGAGTTTTAGAACGCATGACGATGACTAAAAAAACAATACAGCGTCAAGGTTTCAAAGCAGGGGAATTTATTGTTTATCCTTCTCATGGAGTTGGTAAAGTTATAAATATTGAAGAGCAAGAAGTTGCAGGCCTTACGCTTGAGCTTTTTGTTATTGAATTTGAACAAGATAAAATGACTTTAAGAGTACCAACAGCAAAAGCTGACTCCGTTGGTATGCGTAAAATTTCTGAAGATGATGTTGTTGCAAAATCTTTAAAGACTTTGCAGGGTCGTGCGCGTATTAAACGTACAATGTGGAGCCGCCGCGCCCAGGAATATGAAGCCAAGATTAATTCTGGCGATTTAGTTTCTGTGTCTGAAGTTGTTCGTGATCTTTATCGTGCAGATGACCAGCCTGAACAATCTTATTCAGAACGTCAGCTATATGAACAGGCGCTTGATCGTATGGCGCGTGAACTTGCTGCTGTTGATCAAGCTTCCTTAACTGAAAGTGTTCAAAAAATTGAAGAAAACCTTTCAAAAGGGCCACGTCGCGCACCTAAAGGAGGTGATAAATCTGCCTCTGATGATGAGAGCCAAGAAGAGGCGGCGTAACGCTCAAATCGAATGATTTTTTTTAAAAGAGCCGGCTTTTATGCCGGTTTTTTTATTTTTCATCAATCCAAATATAGCGGAGCTGCGTAAGAAAGAGGAGTTGAAATAATCATTGTTATAGTCTCATTTGGGTGAAGTCATTCGCATGAATCGTGGTTTGATTTTCTCCCGATGAGTGGGAGGTTTTATGAAGACGCAAGCTGATATTGATCGAGGATTTTTAAATAAGGCAATGTCTGCTCCTTATTTGAGTCGTGAAGAAGAACGTGAGCTTGCTTTATTATGGAAAGAAAAACAGGATCAAGAGGCGATGCATTGCATAGCGCAGGCGCATATGCGCCTTGTTATTTCTATGTCTGCAAAATTTCGTCATTATGGTTTGCCAATTGTGGATTTAATACAAGAAGGCAATATTGGCCTTATGGAAGCTATTACCCGTTTTGACCCTGAACGGGATGTTCGATTTTCGACTTATGCAGGCTGGTGGATTCGCGCTTCTATGCAGGATTATGTTTTGAGAAACTGGTCTATTGTTCGCGGTGGTACTTCTTCTGCTCAAAAAGCCTTGTTTTTTAACCTTCGACGCTTGCGCTCACGCATGGCCCAGGGGGAAGAAAGGCTTTCCGATGATACTGTTTACCAAGAGATTGCTCTAGCAATTGGCGTGTCTCAGGCTGATGTTGCTTGGATGGATTCTCGCCTATCTGGCAATGACCAATCTTTAAATATACACGTTAATGAAGCGGAAGGAACAGGGCAAGAACGACAAGATTTTTTGGTTTCAGCAGACCCAACGCCCGATGTCATTGTTGGTGATTATATTGATGGTGAAAGGCGTAGTCATTGGATTAATAAAGCGCTGGATAGTTTGAATGACCGTGAAAAATATATCATCAAATCGCGTAAATTGTGTGATGAGTGTGCTACACTGGAAGAGCTTGGAAGAGAACTTGGCATTTCCAAAGAACGTGTTAGGCAGATTGAAAACCGTTCTTTAGAAAAAATGAAGCAGGCGCTTTTAAGCATGAAGAGTGATTTTAATGCGGATTTATTCACTAGCGCATGATGCATTTTCATGAATTCATCTGTTATGCGCTAAGCCTTTATTCTTACGCGATTTTTTATCCCATAAGTGAATTCACTTATGGGATACACGCTCTAACCTTTAAATTAAAGCGTAAGCCATTTTAAAATGGTCCTTCTTTTAAAAGAAACGATGAGTGTAAGTACAATGAGATAGCTAAAATCTTGGCATTGGTGCATTAAAATAGATAATCACTCCAGTTATCGGTAAAGAAGAGGGTAAGTGTAGCTTGCACCATATGTATTGCTTTGGAATAGCAGAATGTTTTTCTATGGAAACGAGCGAGATAGTGGCGGATGCGGCTGTTCAGCCCTTCA
>CALHLB010000096.1 GCA_938034375.1 uncultured Alphaproteobacteria bacterium
ATCAATGCATATAACTTCGCACACCGTTTAAAGACAATTCGAGGACTGACGCCATACGAGTTCATATGCAAAAAATCGACAAATGAACCAAACAGATTTAGCTTAAATCCAATCCATCAATTCCCGGGACTAAACAACTAGGTAGTATCGGAATATTATAATATTTTACCAATATTTTGCAGAAAATCGGTCAAATTGGGTGTATGAAAATGTACATGATCGTGGTTTGCAATATCCACTTCCCATTCTTGTCTATTAACTTTGCTATCTGGCGGATCAGCAATCAGGACAGTACGCATTTCCATATCATGCGGCACTGCAAGGTTGCGCGGCAAATCTTCAAACATTGCGGCTTTTTGTGGGATAATGTCATTTCTGGCGATCATTTTCTCATAGGGGTCGCGATGGGGCTTTGGAATAAGATCAGCGGCAATGATATCAAATATATCATCAAACAGGTCGCTAATACCTAGTTTTTCAATTGTGCGCTCAGCATGTGGCACATCGCCATTCGTGAAGATGAATTTGCGTCCTGGTAAAAATTCAATGCCTGCCCTTAAGTCTGGTGCGCATTGAACGGGTGAGTAATCAATATTATGAACAAAATTAAGATAATCTACCGGATCAATATTATCTTCTTTCATTAAACCATGTAAGGTGGTGCCATAATCGCGGTAATGATTTTTTTGAAGACGGCGCGCATTTTCAAAATTGAGGCCTTTCAAGTTTTGAATAAAAGCCGTCATGCGTTTATCCATCTGGGAAAAAAGATCACAATTTCTAGGATAGAGCGTGTTATCCAGATCAAAAATCCAGGCATCAACATCTTTAAAAGTGGTCAGTTTTTGCCCTGTCATGGTGTAATGAGTGTTCCTGCCCCGTGTTCAGTAAAAAGCTCAAGCAAAACAGCATGGGGTTTTCTGCCATCCAAAATAACAACCCCTTCTACGCCTTGTTCCAAGGCGGCCATGCAGGTTTCAACTTTTGGTATCATGCCGCCTGTAATAACGCCATGCTTTATCATCATTCTTGCTGTTTTAACATCAAGCTCGCGGATGAGGTTGCCCTCTTCATCCAAAACACCTGCGACATCGGTTAGAAATAAGAGGCGTTCGGCTTCCATGGCCCCTGAAATAGCGCCGGAAAAAGTATCGGCATTAATATTATAGGTTTTATTATTTCCACCAGAAGCTATGGGGGCAATAACCGGTATAATGCCCTTCATGCGTAACATGTTAAGCAAGACAGTATCAACATATTTAGGCTCTCCAACAAAACCCAGATCGATAATCTGTTCAATATTGGAATCGGGTGTTTTTTCAGTGCGGTGTATTTTTTGCGCTGTGACCATTTGGCCATCTTTGCCGCAAAGGCCAACGGCATAACCACCCTCCGCACAGATAGAAGAAACAATTTCCTTATTGATGGAGCCAGCCAAAACCATTTCAACAACGCGCACCATTTCTTTTGTTGTAACGCGCAAGCCCCCACGAAATTCGCTTTTAAAGCCAAGTTGATCGAGCATGGCGCCAATTTGCGGCCCCCCCCCATGAACAACAATTGGCTCCACACCAGATTGAGCCAGGAGCGCAATATCTTGTGCAAAGGCCTTATGCAAAGCCTCATCGCCCATGGCGTTGCCACCAAATTTTACAACAACTGTCTTGCCATCATAGCGTTGCATATAAGGCAATGCTTGAGAAATGAGATGAGCCTGTTCTTGGTTGCTGGTTGCATCGTTCACGATAATTTTCCGACTTTTAAAAATTCATATTGGCGGTTTATCAGGATACGCATTGGTTGACAATAAAGGAATTAAACATCAAGGGAAGGTGTCTTTTGAAGTGTAAAAATTTTCAATAAAAAGGCCGCTATAAAAACTATAGCGACCTTATTTGTCTTTCCTTTAAATTGAACTATTTGAACTTTTTAATCTCACCTGATTTTAAACGTTCCAGATAACTTGAAAGTTCACGTTTAACGATTGGCATAAGAAGATAAAGGCCAATAATATTAACAACTGCCATGGCGAAAATGGCGGCATCGGAAAAGTCAATAACAGGGCCAAGATTTGCTGCAGCGCCAACGATGATGAACAGACAGAAAAGAACCTTGAAAGTAATTTCTTTTTGCTTGCCTTCACCGAAAAGATAGGTCCAGGCTTTCAACCCATAGTAAGACCAAGAAATCATGGTTGAAAAGGCAAAGAGCACAACAGCAACAACCAAAATATATGGGAACCAGCTAATCGCACTGCCAAAGGCTGCAGAAGTAAGTCCAACACCAGAAGCACCGGTTGCTGTTACAATTTTACCTTCTTCCACAACATAAAGACCTGTTTGAGGGTCGATCAGTAATTGACCCGTTATAATGATAACAAGCGCTGTCATTGTACAAATAACCACCGTATCAATAAAAGGCTCTAAAAGGGAAACAACCCCTTCAGTAATTGGCTCTTTCGTGCGAACGGCAGAATGGGCAATAGCAGCAGAACCAACACCGGCCTCGTTTGAAAAAGCCGCCCGCTTAAAACCTTGGATCAAAGCGCCAACAAGACCACCAGCAACACCAAGGCCGGTAAAGGCGCCATCAAAAACTTGGTTGAAGGCCCAACCGATTTTATCAGCATTCATGATGATGATAACAAGCGCTGTGACAACATACATAATACCCATGAAGGGTACAATTTTTTCTGTTACACTGGCAATGGACTTTAGCCCACCCACAATAACGGCAAAGACGATGGCAGCAAAAATAACACCTGTTATCCAGCCAGGATAGGCGCCAATAATGCCTGAAATTTGTTGGTGTGCCTGGTTTGCCTGAAACATGTTTCCACCACCAAATGCGCCCAGAATACAGAAGATGGAAAATAAGATAGCCAAAACTTTGCCACCTGGAAGGCCACGTTCCTTAAATCCTTTTGTAAGATAATACATGGGGCCACCTGAAACTGTGCCATCATCATATTCATTGCGATATTTCACTCCCAAAGTACATTCGGTAAATTTCGTTGCCATGCCCATCAGACCTGCCAAAATCATCCAGAATGTTGCCCCTGGCCCACCAATACTAATAGCAACTGCAACACCAGCAATATTACCAAGACCAACGGTGCCTGAAAGAGCTGTTGCAAGTGCTTGAAAATGACTTACCTCACCAGCATCATTGGGGTCGGCATAATCTCCCTTAACAAGAGAAAGCGCGTGCCCAATGAGGCGAAACTGGATAAAAGCGAAATAAAGCGTGAAAATCACGGCAGCGACAACCAACCATGCCACAATCCAGGGAAAACTTGTGCCAGGAAAAGGCGCAAAAATAAAATTGACAAACCAGCCCGTAGAACTTGCAAAAACCTGGTTAACAGTCTCGTCAATTGATTGTGCTTGTGTCATAGTCGTTAATGAGAAGAAAGTGGCGAAAAAAGTCATAACTTTTGTTAGATGGTTCATTTAAACTCCCCTAAAACTTTATGGAACAATTGTGCATGCAACCGGTGAACTTAGTGCAAGTTTGCCGGCAACTGATCCGAAAACGCGGCTTGCAAAGTCGCTGTCACCGGTTCTGCCGATGAAAATTTGTTCAGCATTTTCCTGCTTTGCAAGAGTGCATAAAATATCTGCAACATTGCCAAAACGGATTCCTGTTTCAATTTGAACGCCTGTTGCAAAGAGTTCTTCTTTAAGTGGTGATAAAATAGCTTTTTCTGCACGCGCCATTTCTTCTTCACGGCGTTTATGGCGCTCCTCGATTTCTTCAGGTGTTAAAAAAGAATAAGGCGACCATTCCAAAACATAAATGATAAGCAGATGAGCGCCTGTCATTTTGGCCGTATTTACTGCAAAATGGACCGCCTTTTTGGAGGCATCGCTGCCATCAAAGCCGACAACAAATTTATGTGTCATATTTCTCCTCTCTTTAAAATTTATCGTTAGTAAAATATTAATTATAAACTATTGGATGAATAAATAAACTGCAATCCAACTAAAATAAAATGTATTGAATTGGATGTGGCGACATATATGGTTGATAATTGATTTTTTAAATATATTTAAATATTTCAATTAAATAATACTTGGTGTTTTATTTTTTATAGATCTATCATATGCATCGATTTTCTAAGTGATCATCTAATTAATAATGTTATGCGTTCTGCCGCCATTCTGCTTCTTGAATACTGTATGACTGTTCCATTTATCTCTGTGTTAATAACTTCAGTCATCAAGATAAGACCGCCGGGGGCAAGCTTTAGGTCACGGCTGTCTGCCTCATTGGCATGGCGTGCTTCAACCTCCGTTGATTGCCGCACATAATCGTCAACGCCACAAAGACGAAAGGCGTGAGTTACAGATTGATGTTTTTTGATGAGTTGACCGATATTTTTAAATCGTTTGGCGCAAAACCAAGATGTTGAACGCACAATTGGCATTTTATCGGCAATTGAAAGTGTCTCTACACGTACAACATGAGCGTCTTCTGAGAGGTTTAATTTCTCACAAATAATGGGCAATGCTTTTTCCTGTTGATAGTCAAGGATAGTGACAGATCTTTGGTCTGCTTGATTATTAAGGCCTTCTGAAAAACGTGTGCGCCGTGAAATAGGATATTTTAGCCGGCGTTTTTGTTGAATATAGGTGCCTTTACCTTGTTGTCGGCTTAAAAGGCCTTCTTCTACCAAAGCCTTAACGGCTGAGCGTAAGGTGAGACGATTTACTTTAAAAAGAGAGGCTAGTTCCGGTTCCGGCGGCAGGCGGCCCGTTTCGTCCGCCAAGTCTATCATGTCTGCTCTTAATCGATCAGCGATTTGGCGCCAAAGTGAAATGCCTGATGTTTTATCAAGTTTCACAGTTTTCTTGATGCGCTTTTCAGTTTTGTGTTTTGTCATAAGTCTGTCACGTAATTTGAGTACTTTTTGGCTCAAATAATTCATCTGTTTTAATAGATGAATATAGTTGGCCAGATTATGATTTTATCTTTGGGGTATATTTTATAATGACGCAAGGCGAAAGACAAAGGTTGATGGCTGTTCTGGCAAAGGCAGAAGCTGCAAGCCTTCAAGAAAAATGGCAAGCCTTGGCAATAGATCCCCTTTGCAGCGTGTTGCGTGGTCCTGAAACGGGGCTCATTGGTGTGAAAGGGCATATTGGCGGGGGCGGTGATGCGTTTAACTTTGGCGAAGCAACGATTACCCGCATAACAGTGCGCTTGCGCGATAGTGGTCATATCGGGCATGCGGTGCATTTGGGGCGCGATACCCAAAAGGTAAAACTGGCAGCCATTCTAGATGCCCTCGCACAAGATGCGACTTATAAGGAGCGAATTTTTGATGCAGTCATCACCCCTTTAGAGAAAGAACAAAGAATAAAAGACAAAAAGCATCAAGCTCAGGTTGCGGCAACGAAGGTTGATTTTTTTACATTGGCGCGAGGGGATGAATGATGGGGCAGCTTCCTATGAAAGATGCTTATGAAGGAGGATTTGAAAATCCTGTTTTCGATTCACAAAATACATTTCGCGCTATCATGAAAGCGATGGCTGAACCGGGCCTTATCGTATTTTGTAAAAAGATGACAATGCCTCCAAACCCTCTCTTGCCATTAACCGCTGCTGCATTTTTAACATTGTGTGATGAGGATGTGTCTTTTTATTTGGCAAATGAAAGTATTAATGAGGCCGCCAAAAATTGGATAAAGTTTCAAACAGGCGCTCGTTTGGCTTCTTCATTATCGGAGGCCGGTTTTATATTTGTTGATAGTGGTCGCTCGTTACTCAATTTGGAAGTTCTGGCTCATGGAACAGATGAATGTCCAGACCGTTCAGCCACATTAATTGTGCAAACCAACGGGTTTCAAACAGGCGATGAATTCATACTGGAAGGGCCAGGGATCAAGACAAGACGTTCGCTTTTTATAGAAGGTCTGCCAGAGGGCTTTTTAAAGGCATGGACAAAAAACGTACAACGTTTTCCATGCGGAGTTGATATTCTTTTTGTCAGCTCTGATGGCTTTGCAGGTCTACCTCGCAGCACAAGAATCGTTAAAAAGCAAAACATTAAAAGGAATGCCAATGTATGTTGCGGTTAAAGGAGGAGAAAGGGCAATTGCAAATGCCCATAAACTTCTGGCAGAAAGACGACGGGGTAAACGTTCGGTTGCGGCTCTAGGGTTGGAGCAGATAGTCGAACAACTTTCACTGGCCGTTGATCGTGTCATGAATGAAGGCTCGCTTTATGACAGACACCTGGCCGCCCTTGCCATAAAACAGGCACGTGGCGATTTAATTGAAGCCATTTTTTTGTTGCGCGCTTACAGAACAACATTACCCAAGCTTGGTTATAGCACCCCTGTTAAGACAGAAAATATGTTGATTGAACGGCGCATTTCCGCAACATATAAGGATTTGCCAGGGGGGCAAATACTAGGTCCAACATTCGATTACACTCATCGCCTTTTAGATCCTGCCCTTGCGGGTGAAGAAGCGGTATTTTCTCTTGAAGAAGGCCCAATATCACCTAATAATTTTGTTCGGGTTTCAGATATTTTAGCACAGGAAGGACTTATCGAAGAAGATGGGCGCCTGAATGGTGCAAAACCCAATGATATAACAAAAGAGCCACTTGATTTTCCAATGGGCCGCGATACGCGCCTTCAGGCTTTAGCACGAGGGGATGAAGGCTTTTTGCTGGCGCTTGGTTATTCCACCCAGCGCGGTTATGCCCGCACGCACCCCTTTGCCGGCGAAATTAGAATAGGCGAGGTTGAGGTTGAGTATTTTATTCCTGAATTGGGTTATGTGGTTATTATTGGGCGCATTCAGATAACGGAATGCCAGATGGTCAACCAGTTTTCAGGGTCGGCAAAAGTACCACCGCAATTTACCCGTGGTTATGGGCTGGTTTTTGGACAATCAGAACGCAAGGCCATGTCTGTTGCCCTGTGCGATAGGGCGTTACGAGCCAATGAATTGGGGGAAGATATTGTTGCCCCTGCACAAGATGAAGAATTTGTCATTGCTCATTCAGACAATGTGCAGGCGACTGGTTTTGTTGAGCATCTTAAATTACCGCATTATGTCGACTTTCAATCGGAATTAGATCTTGTTCGCACAATGCGGCGTGATTTCGAAAAAGCAAAAGATGCAGTTAGATCTACGGCCTGTGGATTGCATGAAAAACAAGAGAAACAAAAAACTGGTGAGGTTAGCAGTGAACGATGAAGTAGGGGATGGTGAAGTCTTGGCCAGCTATAATTTTGCTTATCTTGATGAGCAGACCAAACGCATGATAAGGCGGGCAATTTTAAAAGCTATCGCAATACCGGGATATCAAGTGCCGTTTGCCAGTCGTGAAATGCCCATGCCTTATGGTTGGGGTACAGGCGGTGTGCAGGTAACAGCAGCAATTATCGGACCGGAAGATACGCTCAAAGTAATTGACCAAGGGGCTGATGATACAACCAATGCGGTTTCAATTCGGGCCTTTTTTGCAAAGACAGCGCGCGTTAAAACCACAATGCAAACGGGTAAGGCAACCCTTATTCAAACGCGGCACCGTATACCGGAAGAGGCCTTAACAAATGATCAGATTCTCGTTTATCAAGTGCCGATACCAGAACCGCTAAGATTTCTTGAGCCGCGCGAAACGGAAACAAGAAAAATGCATGGATTAGAGGAATATGGTCTTATGCATGTGAAACTTTATGAAGATATTGCCAAAAACGGACATATAGCAACCACTTATGCCTATCCTGTAAAAGTGGCAGGGCGTTATGTGATGGATCCTTCCCCAACGCCGAAATTTGATAATCCGAAAATGAACCAGTGTGAAGCATTGCAATTATTTGGCGCAGGCCGGGAAAAACGCATTTATGCAGTCCCTCCCTATACAAATGTTGTGAGCCTTGATTTTGAGGATCACCCATTTGAAGTTACAAAATTTGAAGAACCTTGCGCTCTTTGCGGTAGTGAAGGCGCTTATCTGGATGAAGTTATTTTAGATGATAAGGGCCATAAGATGTTTGTGTGTTCAGATACGGATTATTGTGAAAAGCAACAAAGAAAGAAAATGCAAAATCTGGGAGAAGAAGCAAAGCAGAGGGCTTTTTCATGACGAGAGAACTTCCCCTTTTAGACGCGCAATCTATATCAAAATTTTATGGAAGTAGGTCTGGATGCGAGGAGATCAGCTTTCAATTATTTTCTGGAGAAGTTATAGCCATTGTTGGGGAATCTGGATCTGGAAAAACAACGCTTTTAAATTGTCTTTCAACAAGGTTAATGCCAACGTCTGGTTCTATTCATTATTTAGGGCGCGATGGCGTGGCGCGCAATCTTTATCAAATGTCTGAAGCAGAACGCCGTTTTTTAATGCGAACAGATTGGGGTTTTGTACATCAAAACCCTTCAGACGGGTTAAGAATGGCCGTATCTGCGGGGGCAAATGTCGGAGAGCGGCTCATGGCAGTGGGTGAGCGTCATTATGGTTCTATACGCCAGACAGCCCAAAACTGGCTTGAACGCGTAGAAATTCTGGCAGACCGTATTGATGACGAGCCACGCACTTTTTCCGGGGGCATGCGACAACGTCTGCAAATAGCCCGCAATCTGGTAACCGCGCCCCGACTTGTTTTCATGGATGAACCAACAGGCGGGTTGGATGTTTCCGTTCAGGCGCGTCTTTTGGATTTAATCAAAGGGCTTGTGAATGATCTTGGTCTTTCGATTATTATTGTTACCCATGATTTGGCTGTCGCTCGTCTTTTATCAGATCGTATTATGGTGATGAAAGAGGGAAGAGTAATTGAAGCAGGGTTAACAGATTGCGTGTTGGATGATCCGCAACAGCCCTATACCCAACTTCTCGTTTCATCAATTTTGAAAGGGTAAAGTATGAGAGCCGTTTCGCCATTTATCATCTCTAACCTTTCAAAAAGTTTTACCATGCATTTACGCGGCGGTCTTATTATTCCCGTTGTTGAGCGGGTTAATTTCAGTCTTGAAGCAGGTAAATGCACTGTTCTTGGTGGTCCATCAGGCATTGGTAAAAGTTCAATTTTGAAAATGCTTTATGGCAATTATAAAATTGATGCTGGCAGTGCGCTTATCAAACATGGTCAGGAGCAAGTGAATATTGCATGCGTTGAGCCAAGAAAAATGCTGGAAATACGAAAAAAAACACTTGGCTATGTCAGTCAGTTTTTACAAACTGTTCCGCGCATTTCTGCTCTTGATATTGTCGCAGAACCGCTTTTGCAACATGGTGTTACGCAAAAGACCGCCCATGAGCGAGTGAAAGAACTTTTCACGCTTTTGAATTTACCAGAAAAACTGTGGCATTTACCGCCTGCTACTTTTTCAGGCGGAGAGCAACAACGGGTTAACATTGCCCGTGGATTTATCACCGCGCATCCCGTTTTGCTTTTAGATGAACCAACAGCCTCGCTTGATACAAAAAACAGGCAGGTTGTGGTTGAGATGATTGAGAAAAAAAAGCAGGAAGGCGTAGCCCTTTTAGGCATTTTTCACGATGAAGATATCCGTCAAAGCATTGCAGATAAAATCATTGATGTATCTGATTTTGCACCTTTGGATATTGTTAAGGGGCGTTCTAAAAATGAAGATGGGCAAGCCGCATGACAAGACTTTCAAAATCCCCCTTAAAACATATAGAGTAATAGATGTATATGGGTTTATTTTCAAGATTTACTATTTAAATTCAGTGAATTAATACGTTAGAAAAAATTCATAAATCTGTTCAGGACTTGTTATATTTGCGTTTTATCCTGCGGTAAAAGCAAAGGGATTATTATGACAGAGTCCGTGATTGAAATTCAAAGTCTTTCAAAGTCATTCATCAAAGACCTGCCTGTTTTAAACGCGCTTGATTTGAAGATTTCCAAAGGTGAGTTTGTTGCTCTTATTGGTGCTTCTGGTTCTGGTAAATCCACACTGATCAGAATGATTGCAGGTTTGGATGAAGCTGATAAAAAATCAGGGAGCATTAAATTGGAAGGGGAAGTGGTTCAGCTCGCCGGTAAGCGCACACGCAAGCAGCGTTTGATGCGGCGTAATGTGGGCGTTATTTTCCAGCAATTTAATCTTGTTACGCGATTATCACTTTTTAGAAATATTTTGATTGGGCGTTTGGGGCGCGTTTCGGCCTGGCGTGGTACTTTAGGCCTGTTTGAAAGAAGCGATAAAATTCGTGCGCTTCAAAATCTTGAACGTGTTGGCATGGTGGATTTTGCCCATCAGCGCGCCTCCCAGCTTTCAGGTGGGCAGCAGCAGCGTGGGGCCATTGCACGTGTTTTAACACAACAGGCTAAAATTATTCTTGCTGATGAGCCAATTGCCTCCCTTGATCCTGCATCGGCTGAAAATGTGATGGAAATTTTGAGCGACATTAACCGCGAAGATGGCGTAACGGTTATTGTATCCCTGCACCAGATTGACCATGCCTTAAAGCATTGCAAACGGATCGTTGCACTTAAATGCGGGCATATTGTTTATGATGGTCCTGTCGGCCAAATCACAAATCAGGATTTAAATGCTCTTTATGGCATTGAACTGTCTGAAAGTGAGCAAGCAAAAAATGATAGTGCGCTTGAAGAAACTGCAATTGCAGCCCGAAACCAGATGGACAAAATTCGGGAATATCCAGCGACAACAGTCGCACATTAATCTTAAACTAAGGGAAACGTTATGATTAAAAAACTTCTTTTGGCCGCCGCCACTGCTGCCAGTTTTGTTTTGCCGGCTTCTGCTGAAATGCCAAAACAGATCAATTTCGGCATAATATCAACGGAATCTGCTTCCGCTCTGGAGGCTTCCTTTAATCCGCTTTTAAAAGAGATCGAAAAATCTTTGGGTGTACCGGTCAAGGCATTTTTTGCATCAGATTATGCCGGCGTAATTGAAGGAATGCGCTTTAATAAAGTGGACGTTGCATGGTTTGGCAATAAATCTGCCATTGAAGCGGTCGATCGTGCAGGCGGCGAAGTATTTGCACAAACAATTAAAAATGATGGCGCGCGCGGTTATTATTCTCTGCTTTTAACGCATAAAGACAATAAAGACCTAAATTCATTAAGTGATGTTTTGAAATGTGGTAAAGAGAAAACATTTGGCAACGGGGATCCAAATTCAACATCCGGTTTTGCTATTCCTGGATATTACGTCTGGGCATTGAATGACCAGACACCAGAAGAATGCTTCAAACGTGTTACAAGTTCCAACCATGAAGGCAATGCAATTGCTGCTGCAACCAAAAAAGTTGACCTTGTAACAAATAATACTGAATCCCTTGAACGCTTGACCAAAACAAAGCCTGAACTTGCTGCAAACTTGAAAGAAATTTGGCGCTCTCCCCTTATCCCTTCCGATCCAATGGTGTGGCGCAAAGATTTAGATGACGATGCAAAAGCACGCATTCATTATTTTTTCATGCAGTTTGGACGTTTTGGGGATGCTGAAAAAGTAAAAGCAGAACGTGAAATCTTGGCCAATGTTGGCGATGGCTGGGGGCCTTTTCTAGCGTCTTCTAATGCACAATTGAATGATGTACGTCAAATTGAGCTTTTCAAGAAAAAAATCAAAGCTGAAAAAGCAGGCGATCAAGCAGCAATAAAAGAAATTGAAGGCGCATTGGAAACTCTTGGTGAAGCAGCTGCCATTATTGGTAATGCTGGTTACTAGAAGTTCTGTTTCTTAATTTATTAATGAGGCTTTGAGAATTCTCAAAGCCTCTATTTTGACTATATTCTGGATAAAATCTATGCCTTATTTTGCTCGCTCAAATAGTGTGGATCAACAAGTTTCAAAGCAGGATGAACTTTCGCCAGCGCTAAAAGAAAAGTTAAAAACGCGTTGGAGTGATATGCTGGGTCTTGTTATGACTGCTTTGATATTAGCATGTTTATTAGGCATATCCTATCATCCTGCTGAAGTGTTTAATTGGACACTTTTATTCACCGATGCGGCGAATATGGCTGAATTTGCCGCTGATTTTCTAAAACCAAATTTTAATGATTTGCCATTTTTTATCGAAAAAATGGTGGAGACGATTTACATTGCGTTATGGGGAACTTTTTTATCTATTATAGCTGGCGTTCCTTGTGCGTTATTGTGTTCTTCCAATATTGCGCCTTGGTGGATTGTGCAACCCATGCGCCGCTTAATGGATGCAGCGCGTGCAATTAATGAAATTGTTTTTGCTATTTTATTCGTTGCAGCCGTTGGCCTTGGCCCTTTTGCTGGCGTGATGGCTGTTTTTATTCATAATCTTGGGGTTGTCGCTAAACTGTTTTCAGAATCGGTTGAGGCAATAGACCCTCGCCCTGTGGAGGGCGTACGCTCCACCGGAGCCACTCGACTTCAGGAAATTGTTTATGGCATTATCCCACAAGTGCTGCCCCATTGGTCAAGCTTATCGCTTTATCGTTTTGAAACCATGGTTCGTTCTGCCACGGTTTTAGGCATTGTTGGAGCTGGCGGTATTGGCTTTTCGTTCTATGAGGCTTTTCGCAGTTTCCAATATGATCGCGCTGCTGCCATTATCATTGTTGTCGTATTATCTGTTAGTTTGATCGACATTCTCTCGGCACGATTAAGAAAGTTTCTTGTTTAAAATGCCCTCTAGTCAAAGCTCACACCAAGATTCACCAAGATATGCAATTTATTTTGTGCCGCATCCAGAATCGCTTTTAATGCAAAAAGCTTCCAGGTGGTTAGGACGGGATATTTTCACCAACCGGTCTATGGATTTTCCAGAAAATCTTGCAATCAGCGCAGATTGCATTGAAAAGATAACGAAAAGCCCACGTCATTATGGGTTCCATGCAACTTTAAAAGCGCCTTTTCGTTTGGCTGATGGTAAAGATGAAAAAGCGCTGAGAGAAATTTTTACAACTTTTTTTGAAGCACAAAAACCTTTTATCATACCTGCATTAACCTATTGGAAAATAGGTTCTTTTTATGCTTTTATTTGCACTAAAACATCTGTAAAATTAGATGAATTAGCGCATCAAACCGTTCAACAATTCGAGCCATTTAGAGCGCCGCTTGATGATTTTGAAATTCAAAAACGAAACCCACAAAATTTATCAGAAAAACAACGGCTCTACTTAATGGACTGGGGTTATCCTTATATTTTTGAAGAATTCCGTTTCCATCTCACATTAACAGACAAGATGGAAGCAAGAAGAAACCTTTTGGAAGAGGCGCTTGAAACATGGTTTTCAGATGCTCTTCAAAATCCCTTGGAAGCAAGCGTCGCACTAGCTTTTCAGGAAAATCGGCAAAGTCCTTTTCAAGTACTTGATTTTAAAAAACTTGGAAATTCAGGTAATTAGAAAGATCATAATATGACAAATGAAACTGTTCTAACCAATGGCCGCCTTATTTTGCATGATGAAACCATCAAAGGAACGATTGTTTTTCGTGATGGAAAAATCGCTGATATTTCAACAGGTAATGTGAAATTTGGTGAAGACCTGGAAGGCGATACTATTATCCCTGGACTGGTGGAGCTTCATACCGATCATCTGGAAAGTCATTTTTTACCGCGTCCAAAAGTCAAGTGGAATGCCAATGCCGCCATCATGGCGCATGATGCACAAATTGCCGGTTCTGGCATCACAACTGTGCTTGATGCTTTGCGTATCGGGGCCGATGAAAATTCTGATTTGGGCATGTGTGAAATGCGTCTCTTGGCAGACGTTATCAAAGAAAATAGCCAAAATGGTCATTTGCGGGCAGAGCATCTTTTGCATTTACGATGTGAGGTTTCAGCTCCAGACTGTTTGCAAGGGTTTGAGGTTTTTCGTGATGATGATGTCAAACTGGTTTCTCTTATGGATCATGCCCCAGGTCAGCGACAATTTGTTAATCTTGAAGCCTATAGAATTTATTATATCGGCAAGAAGAAAATGTCGGAAAAAGAATTTGAAGCCTTCAGCCAGAGAAGACGTGAAGAATCATTGCAGAATTCGCAGAATAACCGTGAAACTCTAGCGCAATTATGCCAGAATAAAGGGATAATTCTTGCCAGCCATGATGATGCAACCATCGAGCATGTTAATGAGGCGCTAACACAGAAAATTTCTGTTGCTGAGTTTCCAACAACATTCGAAGCGGCAAAAGCTTCCCATGATGGTGGACTGTCGGTTTTAATGGGCGCTCCTAATTTAATGCGCGGGGGGTCTCATTCAGGGAATATTGCCGCAAAAGATTTAGCAGAAAGGGGACAGTTGGACATTTTATCATCAGATTACATACCCTATAGTTTAGTTTCAGCCGCTTTCAAATTACCAAAGCTTATTGAGGGTTTTTCCCTTTGGGATGCCATTAATATGGTTAGCCGTAACCCC
Source organism: uncultured Alphaproteobacteria bacterium (assembly GCA_938034375.1). Taxonomy (GTDB): domain Bacteria; phylum Pseudomonadota; class Alphaproteobacteria; order Rhizobiales; family JACESI01; genus JACESI01. The sequence continues at coordinate 14,364 of CALHLB010000096.1, forward strand.
GCCAATGCTATTGGATTAAACGATCGAGGTATTCTTGAAGAAGGTAAAAAAGCAGATTGTGTTCGTGTTTTTGAAAAATCAGATGTGCCGGTTATTCGCACCGTCTGGCGCGAAGGCAAAAGGGTTTCTTGATAATGCGGAAATCAAAAACAAAAGGTCTTCTTATCACATTCGTTGGGCCAAGTGGTTCAGGTAAGGATACACTGTTAAAATTCTTACAGGACCGATATGAGGAAGATGAGAATATCTTTTTTGTTAAACGCGTTATTACGCGCTCTTCAGGCGTAGAAACGGAAGACTTCATATCAGTAAGTGATGAGGATTTTGATCATTGGAAATCAGCTGGTAAATTTTGCCTGAATTGGCAGGCGCATGGCCTTTCTTATGGTGTGCCTTCCATGCTTTGCGACTATTTGGCAGAGGGTCATATTGCTTTTTTAAATGGTGCGCGGCGGGCGCTACCAGATATCACGCGGCTTTTTCCTGAAAACTGTATTATCCATGTAACGGCAAAAGAAAATGTTTTGGCAGAAAGATTAAGAAAGCGGGGGCGGGAAACCGGCACTGATATTAAGAACCGTCTGGCAGATACCAGGTTGAAGGTTGATCCCATATTCCAACCGATTGTGCTGGATAATTCAGAAAATCTGCAAAAATCATTCGCTACGATGAGTAAAATTACAGACGACATTATAAGAAAGTATAAACAAGGAAAGGCATTGTCATGAAGATTCAAGGCGTTATTTTTGATTGGGCAGGAACACTTATCGACTTTGGGTCTTTTGCTCCAATGGGTGCGTTTGTTGAAGCTTTTGCAGCCTTTCAGGTAAAAGTAACAATTGATGAAGCGCGCGCGCCCATGGGCATGGCCAAGCGAGACCATATCAAGACCATGGTTGAAATGGAGAGAATTGCCAACGAATGGGAAAAAGTGCGGGGCCTTAAACCGACAGAACAAGATATAGATGCTATTTATGAAGTTTTTGTGCCTTTAAATGAAAAGGTTGCAGCAAAATATGCAACTCTTGTTCCTGGCGCTTTAGAGGTTTTTTCATATTTGCGTAAACGTGGCTTAAAAATTGGAACAACAACCGGCTATGCTCGTTCAATTATGGAAAATGTTTTGCCGGTGGTTAAAAAACAGGGCTTTGAACCGGAAACACTTGTTTGTTCTGATGATTTAAAACAGGGCAGGCCTGGGCCTTTAGGCATGTATCAATGCTGTGTTGATCTTGGCATTCATCCTGTCACGGCTCTCATCAAGGTAGATGACACAGTGCCAGGCATTGAAGAAGGGGTAAGTGCTGGCTGCATGACTATTGGCGTTGCTTTGTCCGGCAATTATGCGGGAAAGACATGGGAAGAGCTTGTTGTTTTGAGTGATGAGGAAAAAGACCTTTTAATAAAACCTGCAACAGAAAAATTAAAAGCTGCTGGCGCACATTATATTATTGATACAATTGCTGATCTGCCAGATTTACTAGATGAAATATTATAGTTACAGACCCTAGGCTCATGATCTATTAAATCCATTATATGACGATAGCCGCGATCGTTATTGCAGCGAAGAAGATGTCTGCGCATCTGTCGTATCTGGTCGCAATTCTGCGCCAATCCTTGATCCTATTGAAGGCATTTTAACCTTAT
>CALHLB010000097.1 GCA_938034375.1 uncultured Alphaproteobacteria bacterium
AGAAGTTTATTTGATCTTATTTCATATCCATCAATTGATGTTGATAAACTATATGAGCATTGGCCGGAAATTAAATCTGATGAATCAAATATTTCTGAGCAATTAGAAATAGAAGCTAAATATGCAGTTTATTTAGATCGACAAAAGGCGGATATTAAATCCCTTCAAGAGGATGAGGGGTTTAAAATACCGCAAGGTTTTGATTATGAAAACTTGGAAGGTCTTTCAAATGAAATGAGGCAAAAATTGCTGTTCATTGAACCAGAAACAATTGGTCATGCATCTAGAATAGATGGTATGACACCTGCAGCATTATCCTTAATACTTTTTCATATAAAGAGAAAGAAAGGTTCTGTTGCATGAATTATGATAAAATTCAATCTATTGACTTATTAGAATCTGTGCTAAATGTTTCACGTGAAACAATCGATATGTTAGAAATTTATTATCATCTTCTTATGAAATGGCAAAAGGTTCAAAATCTTGTTTCAAGTGATACTCTCGATTATTTTTGGTCGCGTCATGTTTGTGATAGTGCGGCTTTAAAAGAGTTAAATCCAGGATCTGCAATTTGGTTAGATATAGGAAGTGGAGCAGGCTTTCCTGGTTTGGTAACTGCAATTTTACAAAATAAGGAAAATGATTCAAAGGTTTATTTGATAGAAAGTAATATGCGGAAAGTTGTCTTTTTGAGGTCTGTGATAAGAGAATTGAAACTGAATGCAGTTGTTGTTCAAGGAAGGATAGAAGAAATAATACCAAATTTAGATTTTAAACCAGATTTTATTTCTGCTAGAGCAGTTACTTCGCTTTCCAATCTTTTGAGTTTTTCTCAGAAATTAATTCAAGAGGATGCGCGTTGTTTTTTTCATAAGGCTCAAAATATTGACAGTGAAATTATAGAAGTAAAAAAGATATGGAATTTTTCTTTTAAGAAACATCATGCATTATTGCAGAAAATATCAATAAACAATGGTGTTATTGTGGAAATTGATTCAATTATGAAAATAAAAGATTCTGTTTGAGGTTATTTCAGATTAATAATAATTAAATAGATTTAAAATCTTAAGGATTACGACATGGTTGATAAAACAGCAAGGCCTCGTGTGATAACGGTAGCAAATCAAAAGGGTGGTGTTGGGAAAACGACAACTGCAATCAACTTGGGAACTGCTTTAGCTGCTATTGGACAAAATGTTTTGATTGTCGATCTTGATCCTCAGGGTAATGCAAGTACCGGCATTGGCATTGATAAACTTGATAGGGATGTTTCTACTTATCATGTTTTAATTGGTGAAAAATCATTATCAGAAGCGTCTGTTTCAACAAATATTCCACGTTTATCCGTTGCCCCTTCTACTCTCGATTTATTGGGTGTTGAATTGGAGATTTCCCAATATGATGATAGAGCTTATAGGCTGAAAAAGAGTATTGCTGATGGTGTTGTGACAGCAAATGGAGATGATTTTGATTATATTCTCGTTGATTGTCCTCCCTCATTAAATCTATTGACGATTAATGCTATGGCGGCATCCAATTCTATAATTGTGCCTTTGCAATGTGAGTTTTTTGCACTTGAGGGGTTGAGTCAATTATTGGCGACCGTTGAGCAAATCAAGCAAAGTATAAACCCAAATTTATCCATTCACGGTATTGTTCTAACAATGTTTGATAGTCGCAATAACCTTTCCGCTCAAGTCGTTGATGATGTTAGGCAGCATATGGGTGAGGCGGTTTATAAGACTGTTATTCCGCGTAATGTGCGGGTTTCAGAGGCTCCATCATATGGTAAGCCCGCTTTGTTGTATGATTTTAAATGCTCAGGTAGCCAAGCCTATCTAAAGTTAGCCTCAGAGGTTATTCAAAGGGAAAATTTATTGAAGCCTGAAGCGGCTTAATCGGAGTAAGGCTATGAATGACATAGAGAATAAAAAAGATTCGGGTCAGAAACGTTTAGGTAGAGGGCTTGCTGCGTTAATAGGTGAAATTCATACTGAAGAGAATGATGCGGTTGAGGCTGCTCGTAATCAAAGGCGTGTTCCGATAGAGTTTTTATCGCCTAATCCTAATAACCCAAGAAAATCATTTTCTGAAGAAGATTTAGTAGATTTGTCTTCTTCCATAAAAGAAAGAGGTATTTTTCAGCCTATTATTGTTCGACCAGATCCGCAAATAGAGAATCGGTATGAAATAATTGCTGGTGAACGTCGCTGGCGCGCGGCCCAAATGGCAAGTTTGCCAGAAATTCCCGTTCTCATTCATAAAGTTTCAGATCGTGAAGCGCTTGAAATTGCTATTATTGAAAATGTCCAGCGTTCTGATTTAAATGCTGTTGAAGAGGCGTTGGGTTACGAGCAATTGTCGAGGGAGTATTCCTATAGTCAGGCAGAATTGGCTCATGTTATCGGTAAAAGCCGCTCTCATGTTGCGAATATGCTAAGGCTTTTGAAATTGCCTGAAGGTGTTAAGTCCTATATTGCCGAAGGAAAATTAACGGCTGGTCATGCACGTACACTTATCAATTCTGAAAACCCAGAAATTTTGGCGGATCAAATTATTCAAGGCGGCTTGTCTGTGCGTAGTGCAGAAGCGTTAACGGCAAAATCTTCTTCGCGAAAGCCAGCTCAGAATGCTGGAAAGGTGAAGGACCCAGATATGGTTGCCTTGGAGAAATTGTTGGAATATCGATTGGGTTTGGTTGTGAGTATTGAGCAGAAGCAAAATGGTGAAAGTGGCGAGGTTCGTATTCGCTATAAAACATTAGATCAATTGGATGGGGTACTTCAATTGTTGCAATCCTAGCAATTTATTCTATAGCGTAATCCTTTTAAAATGATCCTCATTTTAAAAGAAAAGACGAACGTAAACAAAAAGGTATAGCTAAAATATCTGGACTTGGTGCTTATAGATAGATTTGTTATGCTATTTTATGAGTTGTCCCAAATGTCGGAGCACCGTCCGCACCAAAAACGGTATTGTTCGTGGTAAGCAGCGCTATAAATGCAAAGCTTGCGGATGTAATTATACTCA
>CALHLB010000098.1 GCA_938034375.1 uncultured Alphaproteobacteria bacterium
ACCATTTTTTCAACTTCTTCTTCCATAGAAGAAGTAACGGCCGAGTTGCCGATATTAGCATTGATTTTTACCAAAAAGTTTCGGCCAATAATCATTGGCTCTACTTCACAGTGGTTGATATTTGCAGGGATGACAGCGCGCCCTTTAGCCACTTCATTGCGCACGAATTCTGGCGTGATGTAATCTGGAATTTCTGCACCAAAGCTTTCACCATCGCGTTTGATTTTATCCCGAATTTTTTCGCGGCCCAAATTTTCGCGAATAGCAATATATTCCATTTCATGGGTAATAATGCCAGCGCGTGCATAGGCAAGCTGCGTTACGGCTTTACCATCTTTTGCGCGGTAAGGATTATTGCGGATTGGGAATTCTGGCGTAAGCTTATCGCCTTTGGCAAAGCCATTATCTTCTGGCTTAACATGGCGTCCTTCATATTGTTCCACATCGCCGCGCCCTGCAACCCACGCCTCGCGGGTGCGGGGAAGGCCTTTATTAATATCGGTTTCGATATTGGGGTCTGTATAGGGACCGGATGAATCATAAACGACTACATTCGGCTCACCGGCTGTTGGGTGAACCCGAATTTCGCGCATGGGAACACGTATTTCAGGGTGCAAAGTGCCTTGCTTATATATTTTTGTTGAGGCGGGTAGCGGCCCAACTGTTACATTTGGTGTGACTGCGTTCATAATTTTCTCCATCACATAGTATCTTCTATATGATCCAGAATGACAAAATGGCTAGAGGGTTAGTAAGCGATAGGCGCCTTTACCATCCCTACGCCAGTATAAACTGGATCAGGTTCGAAGGGTCAGTTGTGCCGGTTTTGAAATTAAATCAAGTACCCAACAACCTCTCAGTCCCTTGTCGAGACACCCCCGGTCGTGCCACATAATAGCGCCGGACAATTGAAAGATGCAAGGGGCTTTCTAAGCAATGTCGAAAAATAAAAGAAAAGTAATCTTACTTTCCATGAGCAAAGTCGATGCTGAATTTATTGCAGGCCAGTTAAGCCCTCACGCACCTGATACATCTTATGTCCATGTTGTCAGTTTGAACGAGATTGAAAAACTGGCTTATCGCGATGATCTTTCCTTGCGTTTAATCGCTTTTTGCAGTGGGCTTATTATTCCTGAAAAAGTTATAAAGGCTTTGAACTACGACTGTTTTAACTTCCATCCAGGCCCGCCAGAGCGCCCTGGTTATATGCCGGCGCCTTTTGCTTTACATGAAAAAGCAGATAATTATGGCGTCACGTTTCACTTTATGCTGCCAAAAGTGGATGAGGGGGCAATCATCGATGTGACGCGTTTCAAGATTCAATGGTGCCAAAATCAAGAAGAAATTGAGACCAGCGCGTATAAATCCCTGCTTTTGCTAGTAAACAAGTGGTCAAGAGAGCTTGCCGATCTAAATTTTCATTTTATACCATGTGGTGAAAACTGGTCTGGTAAAAAAACCACCAAACGAGATTTGGAAAAACTTCTAAACAGGTCTAATGATAAAGGCTGAAAAAAGGTTGGGTAAAAACATGGAAATCAAACGTCCTTATTTATTATTTCTTGGTGATGCTGCTGATCCGCTTGCTGCTAAAGTTGGTCAAGGCATTGTCGACTGGCGCCCTGGAAATGTGGTTGGTCAATATCGTATGGAAAATTGCAATGCTGATATGGGTATTGAAGACCTCTCCATTGCTGAAAGTGTTGCCAAAGGTGCTAAAACACTGGTTATCGGTGTTGCCAATCGCGGCGGCATTATTTCCGATGAGTGGGTTAAAGTATTAATGGAAGCGCTGGATAATGGCATGGATATTGCCGCTGGGCTTCATAACAAATTAAACGATATTCCCGAGCTGAAGAAGAAGGCTGAAGAAAAAGGCCTTAATCTATATGATGTACGCCATCCAACCCAAACCCCCCCCATTGCCGATGGCAAAAAACGGGAAGGAAAACGCCTTTTAGCCGTTGGCACAGATTGTTCATGTGGCAAAATGTATACAACGCTTGCTATTGATAAAGAAATGCGTGAACGGGGTATGAAGTCAACATTTCGTGCGACAGGTCAAACAGGCATTTTAATTACCGGCTCAGGCATTTCAATTGATGCCGTGGTTGCTGATTTTCTGTCTGGCGCGGTTGAAGAATTGACACCCGTTAATGATGCTGATCATTGGGATGTTATTGAGGGGCAGGGGTCTGTTTATCATCCAAGCTTTTCAGGTGTAACGGCAGGCCTTATTCATGGTTCACAAGCTGATGCTCTGGTTTTATGCCATGAACCAACCAGAACCCACATGCGTGGTTTACCCCATTACGCCCTGCCAACAATTGAAGATACTATGGAAACCGTTTTACGTTTTGCTGTTCGCACAAACCCGAATGTAAAATTTGTTGGGCTTTCAATTAACACTCATAAATTATCGGAAGAGGAGGCAACAAGCTATTTAAAAGAGCTTGAAGAGAAATTTGGTCTTCCTTGTGTTGACCCAGTTCGCACAGGTACTGCCAAAATTGTTGATGCCTTATAAAATGCCAAGCACAAAAAGATTATAAAAATGCCTTATTAACTTGTTGGTGGGGTAAAGAAAATAAAGCCATAACCTAGGGTCAAAGCCCTTATAAGGTTATGGCTTTTTTTGCAATGATTTGCGTTGTTTTTGCTATTGAATTTTTATAGGGCTATGTTGTAGGCTGCATTTAAATCAAAATGGAACTTGCCACGACCCACCATTCTGGACAACCTTTCTGCAGTTGTCTTGCTGCTTTTTCAGCATCTTTCTTTGTTTCATAAAGGCCAAAACAGGTTGCGCCAGATCCGGACATTCTTGATAAAAGCACATTTTCAGTCATGGAAATTGCTTCCAGCGTGCGTTCAATATCAAATTCCAAATCAGTGGCAATGGGTTCCAGGTCGTTGCGGTTATTCTTTAACCAGTTGCAAAATGCAATTGGTGTTGAAAAAGTATTACGCGATAGATCTGTGAGAGGAGCATTATCTTTTTGTTTGAGAGATTTAAAGATTTTAGGTGTTGAAACGCCGACAAGTGAGTTGACTAAAACAATATAAAATTTTGGTAAGGGGGGAAGAGTTTCAAGTTTTTCTCCAATACCAGCCATTTTAACCGGTGTTTTTTTGACACAAACTGGAACATCAGCACCTAGTGATAAAATAGCTTCATCACTAGGTAAATCGCAATGAAACAGCGTTGTAATAGCCCGCAATGTTGTTGCCGCATTTGTTGATCCACCTCCAATGCCAGAGGCTATAGGGAGTTTTTTCACAAGATGAATATCAAGTGCGGGCAAGTTCTCAATCAGTCTTGCAGCCTGCAAGATAAGGTTATCGTCTTTCGTTTTTAGATCTTTTGAAAAAGGGCCGGAAATTGTTAGTTTGTGGTCGCCACTAATACGATTTTTGGCCACTTTTATACGAATTTCATCTCCAAAACCTGAAAAAACAACAAGGCTGTCGAGAAGGTGATAGCCATCATCACGTTGCCCCGTTACATGCAACGCAAGATTTACCTTGGCAGGAGCCAGAAAAGATTGAACATGTTCCATGAAAATCAGGCCTTAACCATCGTTATCTGCAATAAATCCGTTTGCAATCTTTTGAACGATTTTCTCAAGGTCCTTTGGTTCTGGATCAAGATCACGGGCATGGCTCCATTGAAAAACGGCTTCCAACTTGCGGCCAACATGCCAATAGGCATCGCCTAGATGATCGTTTAAAATTGGATCTTGTGGCCGCAGTTCAACCGCACGTTCAAGGTGTTTGACAGCTTTTTCATAATCCTCCAATTTGAAATACGCCCAACCCAAGCTATCTATAATAAAGGCATCATCTGGGCGTAACTCAACGGCTTTGGTAATCATTTCTAGGGCTTCTTCATATTTTAAGCCCATGTCGATGAGCGAGTAGCCAAGATAATTTAATACTTGTGGCTGATTTGGTTGCAACTTCAGGGCTTTTCTAAAATCTTTTTCTGCCTCTTCCCATCTTTTCGTGCGCTCATTTGTGATGCCACGTGAATAATAAAGCTGCCAGTTTTGCGCTGCTGGCTTGGTATCAATTTGTTCAATAGCTTTATTATAAATAGTTCGAGCTTCTTCATAAAGTTCATGTGATCGCAAAATATTGCCATATGAACCGATCGTTAGGAGATTTTCAGGCTCTCTCTCAATTAAATCATCCAGAATTGTGCGTGTCTTATCCAGCTTATCTGATGCATTATAGGCGAAAGCGGATTGAAGTAGGGCAAGATTTTTATAGGGTGATTTATCGTCAACTTTTTCATAAATGGAAATGGCTTTATCATAAAGTTTGCCGTCTTCCAGAATATTACCAAGCGCTAAAAGAGTGAGAGGATTCTTAGGTGCTAAAAAATGGGCAAGGTTGAGATAGACAAGAGAAATTTCTTCTCCGCCCTCGCGGCCAATGGCACTGCCAAGACCATAAAGCACTTCCATAGCCCCTTCTTGCGAGGAGGTAATAATTCCTTTTGGTTTTTTCCCATCAGTACTTTCATTAAGCAGAACTTTGATGTTGGGGCGATTTCCAGCTTGAAGCTCAAGAAGAGCTTTTAATTCATTGCCTTCTCTTATTTTATCATATCGTAAGAGAAGACGCGTAAGCGCCTCAGCAGTACGTAATGAATTTTTATCGGCTGCATAAGCCGCGTTCATTTTTTCAAGTGCCAGGTTTTTTTTGCCTGCCATATCTGCAATCAGGGCAGAATGATAAAGACGATAAGCATGATACCATTCAGGGCCTTCAAGTTTATCAAGAAGCGCGATGGCCTCATTAAATTTTTTGTCGCCTGCCAAAGTCCATCCATGCAAAAGTGTACCTGTAAGAAGAGCAAGTGGACCTTCTTTGATGTAGTTAAATTCTCGGGCTGCTTTTTTATAAGATCTCTCCCTTAAAGCAACAACACCAAGAGCCAAACGGGCAAAGCGGTTTTTGGGGGCATGGTCTAAAATATTACTGGCAAAAGAAACCGCACCTTCAACATCACCATCAGCAAGTTTTAATAAAAAGGTGCGCTCAATCAGGGCTACATTATTGGGGTCGGCCTGCAAGGCGTGATCATAAAATAGAGCGGCAGCACCGTGATCCTGGCCTTTATTGGCAGTTAGTGCGGCAAGATAACTGCCAGAAAGAGAAAGAGGGTAATCGCGCTCTGCCAATTCTTTTGAAAGCTCCTGGTGTGTATTGGCAAAAGCTGTAACAGTTTGAGTGCCAATTATTGTTGATAGGACAACAGCCCCAGAAAGAATATTTTTCAGCAAAGTCACCAGTTCTAAACCTTTTCCGCAACAAATCAGTGTGTTTGGTCAACATGACGTTTTTGGGGAGTACTTTCAATTAAATAGTGAACAAAAAAAGGCAGACTTGAAAGTCTGCCCAAAATTTTTTGTGAATTTATGTCAATCAATTGCTTAATGAGCGCGCGCAATGCAGAAATCTATAGCCTCCAGCAGGGCTTTTTTATGCAGGGAATCAGGAAAGGGTGCAAGCGCATCGCGCGCAATAGCGCCATAATGGCGCGCGCGATCTAAGGTATCTGAAATTGCTTCATAAGATTTCATTAAGGTAATGGCTTTTTCAAAATCACCTTCCTTAATTGCGCCTTCTTCCAGTGTGCGTTTCCAGAAGGCCCGTTCTTCATCATTGCCCCGTCTATAGGCTAGAATAACAGGTAGAGTAACCTTTCCTTCACGGAAATCATCACCGACATCTTTTCCAAGGTCATTTGCATTGCCACCATAATCAAGTGCATCATCAATCATTTGAAAAGCAAGGCCAAGATTGGTGCCATAAGAATGAAATGCTTTTTGATCTTCATCGCAGCTACCGGCAATAACGGGTCCCACTTCAGCTGCAGCTGAAAAGAGGGCGGCAGTCTTTGCGCGAATAACGGCCAAATATTCATCTTCAGTCGTATTCATATTTTTTGCTGCAGCAAGTTGTAAAACCTCACCTTCAGCAATAACCGTTGAAGCGGTGGACAAAATGTCCAGTGCTTTAAGGGACCCTACTTCAACCATCATTTTAAAAGCTTGCCCTAAAAGGTAATCCCCAACGAGTACGCTGGCCTGGTTGCCCCATAACATGCGCGCGGCCAGCTTGCCGCGCCGCATGTCACTTTCATCCACGACATCATCATGTAAAAGAGTTGCCGTGTGCATAAATTCAACGCTTGCTGCCAATTTAACGTGGCCATCCCCATGATAACCGCACATTTGTGCCGCAGCGATGGTGAGCATGGGCCGCAACCTTTTACCGCCAGATGAAATGAGATGGCGGGCAATTTCCGGTATCAACTCAACATGGGATCCGGCTTTGGAAAGAATAAGCGCATTTACATTTTCCATGTCGCTTTTAACCAGATTAACCAATGTGTTAATCGATGCTTTATTTGCTTTTTGTTCTTCAAGCGGAACTACAATACCCAAGACGCGCTCCTTTAATTTTTTTGCACCATAGTGTTTGTCAACCCGAACAGCAAGGGAGGGAAGAACTAACTTATGTAAATTTATAAAAATAAAATTTTGCTCCAGGCCATCATTTAGTTTAACACACAAAGGTTAGAAGAGCGGCTAAGGGGGACTTTATTTGAAAACATTGTTAAAAACCAATGATCCCGCTACCATCACTTATGTTGAAGCACTTTTGTCTGAAGCTGGAATTGATTACCTTTTACTTGATGAGCATATGAGTATTGTTGAAGGTTCCCTGGGTGTCATTCCGCGCCGTATCCTCGTGGTTGACGAACAGGAATTAAGAGCCAGAACAATTTTGAAAGAGGCTGATCTTGGTCATGAGCTTGAAAGACAGGGGTGAAATTATTTCAGAACGCCATTTTTTGCTTAATGGTAAAGTTGTTTTGCATCAAGGTTCTGCAAAGGCGCATCGTGCCGGACTGGATGCTGTTATGCTTGCTGCCTCTGTTTCGAAGAATTGTAGAGAGGTGGTTGATCTTGGGGCAGGTGTAGGCTCGGCAGGGTTATGTGTGGCTGCGAGGCTTGAAAAGGCAAAAGTGGTTCTGGTTGAAAATCATACTGAAACGCTGTATCGTGCTAAGAAAACCTTAAATGATCCTGAAAACTGCTTGTTAAAAGGGCGCGTGGAAATTTTAAACGCTGATGTAACCTTGCGAGGCGAAGAGCGTATTAAGGCTGGTTTGTCGCTCAATATGGCAGATTGTGTTATTATGAACCCGCCTTATTGGCAGCAACATAAGACCCGACCCTCCCCAAATGAAGAAAGGGCAAAAGCCTATATATTAGGGAAAGAGGGGCTTTTGCCATGGGTGAAAACGGCCTGTGCCATTTTAAGGCCAGCAGGCCAATTATGCCTGATTTTCCCGGCAGAAGGACTGGACCACTGTCTTGAAGTTTTGAAAGGCCGTTTTGGTGGATTGGATATTTTTCCTCTTTATAAAGGGGAGGGGGAGCCTGCACGCCGCATTATAATCCGTGGGGTAAAGGCAAGTCGTGCTCCGCTTACTTTATGGCAAGGGCTGCTTTTACATGAGATGCAGGGTAAAAAAATACGCCGTGACTGGACACCAAAAGCAAATTCTATCTTGAAAGGTGAGCGAGAGCTGTTCATATAAAGCGGTAATATTCACACGCCATTCAACTTTCTTTTAAAATGTTTCGCATTTTCAAAGATCCACTCTTTAGAGGATAATCAGAGGATAAAATGTCTTTTTTAGATTTCTTGCGTCCGGTTTTACCGAAAAAATACAGAGATAAACCGGTTGTAATTCCAACAGTTCGGTTATCTGGGTCAATTATGTTTTCGCAGGGAAATCAGCTTTCTGGGGCCTCTCTTTCTATCGCATCAATTGCAAAGCCATTAAAAAAAGCTTTTTCAATGAAGGATGCCCCTGCCGTTGCTTTGGTGATCAATTCCCCTGGCGGGTCTCCGGTTCAGTCAAATCTTATTTATAAACGTATCCGCGCCTTGGCGGAAGAAAATGATAAAAAGGTCATTGTTGCTGTTGAAGACGTTGCCGCCTCTGGTGGCTATATGATTGCTGTCGCGGGGGATGAAATTATAGCAGACCCATCTTCAATTGTTGGATCCATTGGTGTAATTTCTGCTGGTTTTGGCTTCACAGGGTTGATTGAAAAACTGGGCGTTGATCGGCGTGTTTATACAGCCGGTAAAAACAAGATGATACTGGATCCGTTTCAGCCTGAAAAACAAGAGGATATTGACTATTTAAAGTCCATACAATTTGAAATTCATGACCTGTTTATTGATCATGTTAAATCACGCCGTGCGGATGTTATTATAAATAATGAAGAAGAAGTTTTCTCTGGTCGTTTCTGGACAGGTGAAACCGCGCAATCCTTGGGGCTGGTTGACCGCATTGGTGATTTACGGTCTTTTGTCAAAGAACGTTATGGCGATAAGGCAGAATTGAAAGTAATTTCTGAAGGTGGTGGCTTTTTGCGGCGCTCTGCCCCTGGTGAGGTGATGCAGGGCAATGGCTTTGAAAATATTGGCAAGGGCTTTGCAGATCAAGTGATTTCCAAAGCAGAAGAACGTGCTTTATGGGCGCGTTACGGGCTTTAGGGAGAGCTTATGTTGCAGTTTATTTTCTTCCTTCTTCTTTTTGTTCTTGGCGCTTATTGCTATAAAAAATTGCGTCAAGAACTTGCAAAGCTGGATGAAGAAGATAGGCGCAAAGCCAAATTAGAAAAACGGGACGAGGGCGTGAAAACGTTGAAAAAAGACCCGAAAACTGGTGTCTATCGCATGGATGATTAGGAAAAGTTTTTCAATTATTTATTGAATTTATGGGGCATTGTTATTAAAATACCCTGCGCATACTTTAAACTTTAGAAAATAGTGCAAAATGCTCCTTTGTGATACGACTAAATTGGTATATATAGCGTAAGCCTTTTAAAATGAGTATCATTTTAAAAGAAAAGCTGAGCGCAAACAAAAAGATAGAGCGTGTTTCCCATAAGTGAATTCACTTATGGGATAAAAACTCGCGTAAGAATAAAGGTTTAGCGCATAACAGATGAATTCATGAAAATGCATCATGCGCTAGCGCTAAAATTCATTATCAATTTATATGACCTTAGCTATATATTTTTTCGCGCTACCCAAGGCAATTGATAATCAATCAATAGCTTTTTCTACTTCAATTCCAGAAATTCTCGTTACTTAACAGGAGAAATTGAGGTTTCCAAGGTTTTTAATAGGGTATTTAATGCTTGTCGTTCTTCTATCGGTAAGCCAGCCAACAGGTGGTGTTGTGTCTTGACATGATCTGTTACCGCGGCCTCAATAGTTGAAAGCCCCTTACTTGTAAGACGAATGAGAAATCCTCGTTTATCTTCCTTGTTTTGAATTCGCTCAACAAGTCCCGCTTTATCCAGTTGGTCAATACGATTGGTCATTGTGCCTGAAGTTACCATTGTTAATTCCAAAAGCTCCCCCGGTGAGAGGCCATTCGATTTGCCAGATCGGCGCAATGTTGCCAGCATATCAAAGCTGGCAGCGTTGAGGGCGTGTTTTTTCCACGTCTTTTCCATCTCGCTCCGCAATAACAAGGTAAGGCGGGATAAGCGGCCAATGGTTTCCATCGGCCCAACATCAAGATCGGGGCGGGCGGTGTGCCATTGCACAATTATTCGATCAACATGGTCCATAAGGAAAACGTATTGAAATATTATCTTGACGTCAAGATTTATTTATATATCTTGATGTCAAGATAATGGAAAGTTTTGCTATGCAACGTCATTTTGATATCGCAATAACAGCTCTTGCCCCTTTGATTTGGGGCAGCACCTATTTTGTAACGACCGAATTTTTACCCCCGAATTATCCAATTACAATGGCTGCATTACGGGCATTACCAGCAGGCTTGCTTCTCTTGGTTTTTGCCCGTCAACTTCCCACTGGTATTTGGTGGGCGCGTATTTTGCTGCTTGGAGCATTTAATTTCACGTTCTTTTGGACGTTGCTTTTTATTGCTGCATATCGTTTGCCAGGGGGTGTCGCTGCGACAGTGGGTGCCGTTCAACCATTCATGGTTATCTTTTTAGCAAGGGCATTTTTGGGATCTGCCATAAGGATAACAGGAATTATGTCAAGTCTGTCAGGTATGGCTGGAGTTGGTATTCTTGTCCTTGGTAGTCAAAGTCTTTTAGATCCTATCGGCATAGTAGCAGGGCTTGGAGGGGCGGCTTCAATGGCCATGGGCATTGTACTAACTCGTAAATGGCAACCACCAGTGTCGTTGCTCACCTTCACTGCATGGCAATTAACAGCAGGCGGTCTGTTGCTTGTCCCTATCGCCATAATGGTTGAACCGCCTTTGCCTGATTTGAAAACTGCAAACATTTTCGGCATTGCCTACCTTTGTATTGTGGGCGGCGCTTTAACATATATCTTTTGGTTTAGGGGTATTTCCCGCATGGCGCCAAGCGTTGTGTCGCTGCTTGGGTTTTTAAGCCCGCTGGCAGCCACTATTTTGGGATGGGGGCTTTTGGGGCAAGCGCTTTCCGTTTGGCAGTTAGCGGGAATGACCATCATTCTTTTTGCAGTTTGGCGCGGGCAACAAAAAGGAAATGTTCCAGACACAAAATCATTTACAATAATATCTCAAAGGATATCGCCATGAAAATCATCGTCTTTGGTGCAACTGGCAATATGGGGTCTCGTATCATTCAGGAAGCCTTAAACCGCAATCATGAGGTTACAGCCGTTGCAAGAAACAAGAATAAAGGGTTGAATTTGCTTCCCATAACAACAGTGTACATAAGCGATGTAAGCAATATAGAAGCTGTTGCACAGACAATGAAAGGCCAGGATGTTGTCATAAGCGCATTGCGCGCACCTAGTGGAAGGGATGGCGAAATCGTGGAGATGACACGAACAGTTCTTGCCGGCGCATCCATTGCTGATTGCCGTGTCATTATCGTTGGCGGAGCAGCAAGATTGCGCCTGCAAGACGACAGCCCTCATTCAGTTCTTTCCTCTCCCGATTTCTTGCCGGAAAGCATTGTTCCAGTTGCAAGGGCCTCTTATGCACAAGCAGAACTTTGCGAGGCAGATCATAAAGCTAGATGGACCTATGTCAGCCCTTCAGCTCTCCTGCAACCGGGCGCACGAACAGGAAAATACAAGATGGACACTGATACACTTATCGTAGATGAGGAAGGACGTTCAAAAATCTCAATGGAAGATTTTGCTGTTGCTTTGGTCGATGAGGCGGAAAAAGCAAAATTCATCCGCAAGTGCTTCACGGTTGGTTATTAAAAAAGGTCAAAATCTGGACTTGGTGCTTATAAATAGATTTGTTATGCTATTTTATGAGTTGTCCCAGATGTCGGAGCACCGTCCGCACCAAAAACGGTATTGTTCGTGGTAAGCAGCGCTATAAATGCAAAGCTTGCAGATGTAATTATACTCA
>CALHLB010000099.1 GCA_938034375.1 uncultured Alphaproteobacteria bacterium
CAACAATACCTTTTTTGTTTTTTATGAAATTATTAATTTTATTAAAGAACGTCATTTAGGATGCCCACTACCACATTTGTTAGGTAGCATAGAGTGGAGATGTAAAAATATTATTTATAATATTAAAAGAAAATTGATATAATAGTTATGGGTTTGATAACCATAAACTTTAAAAATCAGTACTTATTCTGCTTGCGTTGGCAGACAACCTACATCTGAATAAAGAGAGCAAATATTAACGGTTGATTCTTCGCCGATGGAAGAAATATGTTCTTCCAGCCAGTTTGATGCAACATCACGTCCTCTGTCAAATAAAAAAGTTAAAAAAGTCCAGTCCGTATTCAGCTTGGAAGAAGCATCCAACGCTTCCATATTTTCCCCGCCACCCATAACATGGACATTGACTAAGCGATGATCTTTATCGGAAACAGCATGTTTTTTGACCAGTTGATTGACAAAATCAATCCCGCGCAGTTCATGAATAAGAGAGGAATTGAACGTAATTTCATTGACACGATTTAATATTTCACGAGCGGTTTTAGGAATGCCTTGGCGTTTTGTGGGATTGATTTGAATAATCAGAATATCGCTGCAATTTGTCTCATTTATAAAGGGAACGAGCGGTGGGTTACCCATATATCCGCCATCCCAATAATGGTCCCCGTCAATTTCAACTGCTTGATAGATAAAAGGCAGGCAAGTAGAGGCTAAAATGACATCTGCTGTTATATCTTCCCTTTTGAAAACACGGCCCCTGCCGGTTTCAACATTCGTGGCAGAAATGAAAAGTTGTAAATCTTGACACGCCCGTACTTTTTCAAAATCGATATGTTCTTCAATCAAGTTGCGAAAAGGATTAATGTTGAAGGGGTTGAGGTCATAGGGAGAAGCAACACGTTGCATCATGTCAAAAAACAAATAAGCAGGGGATTTATCGAGGCTCCAATTGCCAAAGGCAGCATCAAGGGGCGTGGTTTGAAGGGGGCTGAATTTACCAGCTTCGTTCACAGCTTTCCAAAATCTGTGGAGGGCTTTTCTTGCTTCAGGTGCCTGCCCATCATACATGCCTTGGGCAGCGACAATGGCATTAACAGCACCGGCGCTTGTGCCACTAATGGCATCGATCCACAATCTGTCATCTTCAAAAAGACGATCAAGAATACCCCAGGTAAATGCGCCATGAGCGCCGCCACCTTGCAAGGCCAGATTAATCGATTTTACATGATGAGGTTTTCTTCCCTGAGGCATAATCTTGATTTCTTTAGGTCGTCATAAAAAATAAGCAGTTTCTATCACATTATCTCAAATTGATGCATTGCACAATCGTTCATAATGAATGTTTTTTCTTTGCTTTGTTTACGATAATTAAAAAAGAGTAAAATTTTTATGGATATTTGGACTTGCTTTGGCCTAGATTGATAGTGACAAATGCATAATTACTACTTTGAAGGGCAGCTTATGTCTCAAAATCTAAGGCGCGGTATTCATCGCCTGGAGCTTACAACTAAAATCACACTTGCTATTTTGGCTTTAGCGAGCGGCGTTTATACATATCTTGGTGTTCGGGGGCTATTGCAGGGAACGGGTGTTTCGGTGTTTTTTGGCGCCGTTGTTTATGCAACTGCTGTTTCTGTTGGGATTTATGCTTTTTGGTCATATCTCATTCAATTTGCTCCCCATATTCGAGATGGGGGTACAAGGCGCTTGTTGCTTTTTGGCATGCTTATTGGTTCTGCCATGATTGTTGCTATGTCTTCATGGTTAAATGCAGCAGCCCTTGCCGGCGGCGCGGCCCTTGAACAACACTTGGCAAAAACAACAGAAGATTATCAAGATTTACTCAATAAAGCCCATAATAATGCCTTGGCCGCTCAAAGCTTGTTGCCGGATATCGAATTAGCGGTAAAAAGATTTGAACGATTGGCAGAGCAAGAACAGATAGAAGGCGCTTTAACGGGTACCTCAGGCAGCGGGACGGTTGTGCAACTTTTACGCCAAATGTCCTTGCAATTAGACGGTTTGGGGCAAGAGGTTCGCTCCTCCAGGGAGGCGACAGATGCTCTTTTTGAACAAGGCGGCAGGCGGTTAGCAGATATGCGCCAGATCGTTTCACGCATTGGATCGATAGATGACAGAAGCATTGCCTTTTCAGAAGAGGCCGTTGCTCTTGCCGGTATTATTACCGCGCTTCAGCAAACATCTATAGCGCCTTCGGTTAAAAGAGCTTCACAAGATTTAAGTGCTTCTTTTGTTGCGCCTGCCGCAAATGGCGGGAGCGAGGATTTGGTCGGTAGGCAGGAAGCCATTGTCACACGTGTTGAAAAAGCAATTAATGCACAGTCCAAGGCTTTATCAAGAGCTGCTGAAGATATTTTGAGGTTAGAACCTGTAAAGCCTCTGCGTTTTAAACCATTATCAACGGCTGAGGCTGTTTTATTATATGCAGAGGATTTTTTGCCAAGTTGGGCAGGGGCCATTTCCATTGACCTTTTGCCAGCTGTCTTGATCTTGATTTTGAGTGGTGTGCAAGCATCCATCCGCCGAGAAGAAGGGCATGATTTGGACGAAAATCATGTAACAGTTGCAGAACTGAACCGAGCCTTGAAACTTTATTCAAATTTACCTGTTCAAACCCGTAAAATCATTCATGAAAAAGGTGCTGTCTTGCAGGAAGAAAAGGAAGAGCAGGCAGAAAAACAAGGAGCCGTAACAAATCTGGTTGAAGTTAAAAAAGGTTTTAAAGATCAAAGCTAGGTAAAATCATTATGGATTATGATAATAGGAATAATGAAAAAAGGAATAAAGTTCCTGGAGAAGAAATCGTTTTAACTTTTCTTTTTGGATTTCTTCTTGTTGGTGTGTTCAGTATTCTTTACGTTGATTTTAAAGACTTAACAGGAATGGATTCTTCATTTCCATTTCTTACTAGAGAAAAAGTAACCAGCCCAATTTTACCAGCAGATGAAAATGATCAGTTAAGGCGCTATTCACCAAATATACGAATGGATTTTGGCCCGGTAGGTAAGGCTAAGTTGCCAGGTGTTAAGGCAAATGCAGATGATTTATTGCAAGGCGCAATGACTTTTCATGATGGAGGCAATGGATCTGTTAGTGCAATTGGCTTTATTGGCGAAGGTAAAGCCATAGAATTTGAAAGATTTATAGCTGAACGAGAAGGTAAAGAGCCTGTTCGAAAGCTTTATTTACATTCGCCTGGCGGTTCGGTACGCGATGCCTTGGAAATGGCTCGTTTTATTAGGAAGCATAAAATTGAAACGATATTAACACAATACACTTATTGTGCTTCATCTTGTCCGCTGGTTTTTTCTGGTGGCATAAAAAGAAAAATTGAAAAGCCAGCTGCTTTAGGGGTTCATCAAATTTTTGCAGGAAAATCGGCTAAAGGCACGCTTCAACAAGGTATTGCTAATGCCCAGTCATTGAGTGCTGAAGCGCAAAATTTGCTTGTTGATATGGGGGTAGATCCCAGAGCATGGATTAAAGCAATGCAAACACCTAAAGATAAGATTTATATTTTTACCGATAAGGAAATTACCCAATATTTATGGGTTTTCTAGAGCGTGTTTCCCATTAATAGATTCATTGATGAGATAAAAACTCGCGCAAACCTTTTAAAATGATGCTCATTATAAAAGAAAGCTGAGCGTAAACAAAGAAATAGTGCCAAAACCCCTTATTAATTTATATGAGCTTAGGCTACGCCCTCATAAAACTGTAGCCAAATCGTTTTGGATTTGATTCAAGCTCCGAAAGGATTTTTTGATGGCACGTTTTGATATGACAGACGGTGAATGGTCGATTATAGAACCTCTACTTCCAACCAAGGTCCGTGG
>CALHLB010000100.1 GCA_938034375.1 uncultured Alphaproteobacteria bacterium
TATTTATACGTTACCTATTATATTTATTATATTATTTTTTATTACTTTCAATTCTTCTGCATTTGCAAAACCTTTAAATGAGAATATTTTAAAACGCGATTTTATACGTGTCATGATGTCAGCTGAATTTGGTGGTAATTCACGCGTTGGTCGCTCGATCAAAAAGTATGAAAACAGAGTTCGATTTGCAATTATCAATCACGCCGCAAAAGACAGAAGAAGTGCCGTTCGTAGTTTTATTTGGGAACTTCCCTATAAAATAAAAGGCCTGCAAGCATCTGTCGTTTCCAATCCTGCATATGCGAATTTTAGAATTCACGTTGTTGATCAACATCAATATGCCGATATTATTCGCAATGAAATTTACAAAAATCCACAAGCAACAGTAAGAGGTACCTGTTTTGCTCATGTTATTGCAAGTATGGATGGCATCAAGAAGACGGATGTTGTTATTGTCTCTAATAGAGCAGAAAGGACGTTTAGACGATGCTTGGTTGAAGAAGTTTTGCAGGGCCTTGGCCCTTTAGCTGATAAAGGACACAAGGACTATAGTATTTTTAATACGTCTTCCAATCATTATAATTTTACGCCACACGACCAGGTGCTTCTCAATGCCTTATACGATCCTCGTATTAAGGCTGGCATGTCCAAATCGCAAATAAAAAACATCTTGCCAGAAATTATTCGCGATTGTCTGGCGCGTCTCACTTATTAACGCCTTAATTTATATTTCGTTTACTTAAAGTAAAAACGAGCTGGTAACCTTAATTTTAATTCTTTAACTGTTTTACACGTGTAATGCTTCAATATTTACACATATTCTCTCACTTTCCTTTACCATTATAGCCGTTTAGTAATTGAGTAGAGAGTTGAATTTATGTTGACAAATCAATTAAACTGCCTGTTTTTAATGGGTCTGGGGCTTGTTATCAGTGGCACATTATTTATGCCCCAAAATGCGCTGGCTGGCAGTCGCTACGGCGAGGCACCGCCCGTAGTTCTTAGTCCTGATTTAACAGAACCATGGCAATTGCAATTAACATCACGTAAAAAAGCGAAAGTCGTTGTGCGCTCGTCAAAGTCTTATGCGCCTGTTTTAAAAAAGAAAAAACGAGTATATAGCAAGAAGAAAAGCCACAAACGAGTTGCCTATCGCACACCGAACCAACGGGTAAGAAGTCCTGCTCAACGTCGCCAAAATCTTGCGCCACGTTTTTTACCTCAAATTGTTGAATATAATACAAAACATAAGCCTGGAACTCTGATTGTTGATACAAATCAACGATATCTTTTCCTTGTAATGGCCAATGGCGAGGCGCGCCGTTATGGGGTTGGTGTTGGAAAACCTGGCTTTGAATGGGCGGGCGCGCATCGGGTGACCCGTAAAGCCGAATGGCCTTCCTGGACCCCCCCAAAAGAAATGATTGCCCGCGAAAAGGCCAAGGGGCGTATTTTACCCAATTTCATGCCAGGAGGCATTGAAAATCCAATGGGGGCGAGAGCGCTTTATCTTGGTTCAACACTTTATCGAATTCATGGCACAAATGCACCTTGGACAATTGGGCAAGCCGTCTCTTCTGGCTGTATTCGGATGCGGAATGAAGATGTTAAAGATCTTTATGGCCGCGTGCCGGTTGGTGCAAAAGTCATTGTTATATAATATTTTTTATAATAAAATTGAGTTTCAATGCCGCGCATAAAAGCGCGGTATTTTTATTGTGCGACCTGTTTGGGGAAAAGCAGGTTTTTTGCATCATATCCTTGCTCTTTTAAAAGGTCTGGTGTTTTTCCCCCGTAAATCCAGTTTAATAATTCAACTGTATGCACAACCGGCATATCGCTCCCATCTTCACTCATGCCTTTTGCAATTTGCGTTATGCAACCAATATTACCTGTTGCAATAATATCTGCTTTTGTACGTTTAAGATTATTGACTTTTCTTACTAAAAGATTTTGAGAAATTTCCGGCTGCATAATATTGTAGGTGCCGGCAGATCCGCAACATAAATGTCCTTCTGCCACATCAGCCACACGAAAGCCTGCTTGCCTTAAAAGATTTTTTGGCTGTTGTGTAATTTTCTGCCCATGTTGCATGGAACAGGCCGAATGATAAGCCAGTTTAAAGCCGGGAGCAAAAATTGGTTTTGGCATCTGGAATGCGACCAGATATTCCGTAATATCTTTTGCCAATTCCGAAACACGTTCTGCTTTTTCACGGTAATTCTCATCATTTTGTAACATATGACCATAATCTTTGATGGTCGTACCACAACCTGATGCCGTAATGATTATGGCATCAAGACCCTCTCCCTCTATTTCTGAAATCCATGCATCCACATTACGGCGGGCGGCCTCCAGTGCTTCTTTTTCTTTTCCCATATGGTGAACAAGCGCCCCGCAGCACCCCTCCCCTTCTGGCAAGACAATTTCAACTCCAAGATTATTTAAAAGTTCAACCGTTGCCTCATTAATGGAAGGCTGCAAAACAGGTTGAGCGCAACCAGTTAACAAAGCAACACGCCCTTTTTTGGGCTGCTCCGTTTTATGAACACCGGTTTTTGCAAGATAGCTTTTTTCAGGTAATTTTGACGGAGCCAGTTCAAGCATCGCCCCAAAACGTTTTAAAGCCGTCACTTTTCTTAAACTCTTGCTAAAAGGCTTGCCAAAACGGGCTAATTTGGCAACAAAACGAAACCTGGCAGGATAAGGTAGAAGGCTTGTAAGTAGAATGCGAATAAATTTATCCAGTAAGGGGCGGCGATATGTCTTTTCGATATAGGCACGCGCATGATCGACCAAATGCATATAATGCACACCTGATGGGCAGGTTGTCATGCAAGACAAGCAAGAAAGACACCGGTCAATATGCTTGACTGTTTTTTCATCGGCAGGCCTATCATTTTCCAGCATATCCTTGATGAGATAGATCCGTCCACGTGGACTATCCAGCTCATCACCCAAGGTCACATAAGTTGGGCATGTGGCCGTACAAAAACCACAGTGAACGCAGGTTCTTAGTATTTTTTCGCTCAAAGCCGTCTGGCTATCTTCAAGCTGTTTTGGAGTAAAATTCGTTTGCATAAAATGTTTCTAACCTTCTTTCACCATAAGGCCTGGGTTAAAAATGGATACAGGGTCAAAACTCCTTTTTATGCCGAGGGAGAGCCTTTGCAAAGCGCCTTCCTGTGGCTGAAAAACAGAAATTCTGTTTCGTAATTGGCGTGAGCCACGTATCAGTGTTGCATGACCATCAGCAGCGGCAACGGCATTGCGAATTGTTTCTTCCCCACCATCGCCTTCTTCGTTCGTACTCAACCAGATTAACCCACCCGACCAGTCATAATAATAAGTACAATCCAGCGCCTGCTTGATAACATCAATTGTATTTGGCCCACTTGTTGGACGCACAGACAATCTCCATATGGCTTTATCGCGCGGTTCAGCCAAAAGCCTAAGTCCTATTACATCTTGCCAAATAACATCTTGCTCATACCCATCTACCTTAACCGCTCTTCCAAAGGTAGAAAGCACTTTTGCCATTTCATCAAAACGGTAAGAAGCCTGTTTTGAAAAACCTTCTAACCTGATAAGGGTACGCGCTTTATCATGCCCTAAACCTTTTGGTAAATGCACAAGTCCAGAAGCCTCAAAAGGCGTACCGGCAGCGCGACATAAAGCTTTGATTGCTGTTTCATCCTCCAGGCCCTCCAACATTAAGGTGATGTTTTTTTCAGGCCTTGGTAGGAGTTTGAAAGTTACCTGCGTTAACAGGCCCAAAGTACCCCAAGCCCCAGCCTGTAATTTAACAAGATCCAGACCTGTTACATTTTTCATAACGCGGCCACCATTTTTAATAAGCTCGCCCTTACCATTAATAAAACGAACACCAATTAAGCTATCCCTTGCAGCGCCTGCAAGAATACGCCTTGGCCCTGAAATATTGCCCGCAGCTACAGCGCCAAGAGTTGGCTTGCCTTCTGTTCCAAGCAAGTGCGCGTAATCCAAAGGTTCAAATGGCAGCATTTGATTGTGTTTAGAAAGGGCTTCTTCAACATCTTCAAGCGTTGTGCCAGCTCTCGCAGATAGAACCATTTCACTTGGTTCATAAAGCGTTATACCCTTGAGTTTTTTTGTTGAAAGAGAAAGCTCTGTCTCTACAAGTTGCCCAATGGATAATTTTGTTTCTCCACCTGTAATACGTAAAGGCGTTTTTGCTTTCATGGCTTCCAGGGCCATAATGGCAGCTTCTTCTTCACTTACAGGTATTAAGGGTGTCATGGTTTCTTATCTTTTAATTATTTGTAGTATGTGCCGCGTGCATCAAGGGGGAATACCTTAGAAGGGTTTAAAAGCCAGTCGGGGTCAAAAACCATTCTAACCGCCATTTGCTGGTCAAGATCTTTTTGCTCAAACTGGTGTAGCATCAAATCGCGCTTTTCAATACCCACACCATGTTCGCCTGTGAGGCAGCCACCAACATCAACGCATAATTTCAAAATATCATCACCCGCAAGATGCGCCTTGTGACTTTCTTCCTCATCATTGCAATTGTGCAAAATTAAAGGATGCATATTGCCATCTCCTGCATGAAAAACATTGGCACACCGCAATCCATAATGTTCAATAATATCGCCGGTTTTTTCCAAAACATAATCAAGTTTTGATAAAGGCACCGTACCATCCATGCAAATATAATCAGCAACCCTGCCAGTTGCACCAAAGGCTGATTTACGCCCTTTCCAGATGCTTGCAGCCTCCATTGCAGACTGGCTTTCCCTAATAACAACCACTTTATGCTTTTTGGCAATTTTAATAATAGCCTCCAGCATTTCACTCATTTCATCTTCCGAGCCTTCAACCTCAACAATCAAGAGAGCTTCAACATCCAAAGGATAGCCAGCATGAGCAAATTCCTCACATATATGAATTGCTTCCCTGTCCATATATTCAATCGCAACGGGTATAATGCCAGAACCGATAATATCTGATACACAGGCACCGGCCACTTTGCCATCATTGAACCCGAAAAGGACAGGCCTTGCACTTTCCGCCTTTCTTAAAATACGCACCTTGGCTTCCGTTATAATACCAAGCTGACCTTCTGAACCACATAAAAGACCCAAGAAATCATAGCCAGAAGCATCAAGCGCATCTCCCCCCACATCAACAATCGAGCCATCCATCAACACAACTTTGACACCTAGAAGATTATTGGTCGTCACCCCATATTTCAAACAATGGGCACCCCCCGAGTTCATGCCAATATTGCCGGCAATTGTGCATGCAAGCTGGGAGGACGGATCAGGCGCATAGAAAAAATCTTCCGGCGCAACATGGTTTGAAATATTTAGATTGGTCACACCTGCCTGAACCATTGCAACGCGGTTTTCAAAATCAACATCTAAAATACGGTTGAGTTTGGAAACCCCAAGCACAACAGCATCTTCTTGCGGGATGGCGCCGCCGGCAAGGGATGTGCCTGCACCACGTGCAACAACCGGCACGCCTTCACTGGCACAATATTTCAAAACATCTGCAACCTGTTGCGTTGTTTCAGGCAGGACAACGGCTAAAGGCACCCTGCGATAGGCTGTAAAAGCATCTGTTTCAAAAGGTTTTAATTCTCTCTCATCATCAATCAGGCAAGGCTCCGGCAGAAGCTCCGCAAGCCGTTTAATTATTTTATGGCGTTTTCTTAAAACTTCCGGATCCGGTTTTAATATTTTTATTGCAGACATGCCACACTCCACCTGAAAGAGATTTTATTTTAGATATAGTGAAACCATTTTAAAGTGATTAAATATTTTGGTTATATTCCTTTTATTGACGTTCATCTTGTCTTTTAAAATGATGATCATTTTAAAAGGATTACGCTATATTGTGCCATACCTTTTCATCAATTCATACAATATGACGCACAATAAAACCAGCCTAGAGGTAAATAAAATTGTCCAATTTGATGCGTTATGGTATATTATATGAATATTATGATCTGTGAACACGCTTCTCTTTAAGAAAAACCGTTACCTCACATATACGGTGAAAGTATAATAAAGAACAAGAAATAATTTCTAACTAATTGATATAAATATTTTTTACAATATTAAGAAAAGTGTTTCTTGTATCTTATAATTTGATTAATATAGACAGAGCTTTGGATAAACTGTTTTTCAATGACCACAAATATTAGAAGTTAGAATATGGCATCTTTTCATGATTTCGAAATTTTTGCGCGCGTTATTGAAACGGGCAGCATGTCGGCAGCAGGTAGAGAGCTTGGCTTTTCCCCTGCTTTGATTTCAAAGCGCATGAAACGTTTGGAGGAACGCCTTGGTGTTCGTCTTCTTCAACGCACAACCAGAAAAATTGCCTTAACCGAAGTAGGGCAAGGCTTTTATGAACGTATAATCGACATATTACGCAGTGTTGAAGATGCTGAAAATTATGTTGCCCGTCGTTCGAAAACAGTCCATGGAAGCCTTAAAGTTGCTGCACCAACCACATTTGGCAGAATGCATATTGCCCCTTATCTTACTGATTTATTAAAACAAAATCCGGACATTACCGTAACACTTGATTTATCGGACGATTTTGTGGATCTGATTGCAGATGGGGTTGATGTTGCCATTCGTATTGCGGAATTAAAAGATTCAAGTTATGTGGCGCGCAGACTTGCAAAAAATACACGAATTTTATGCGCGACCCCTGCCTATCTTGAAAAACACGGAACACCCCAAAATTTGTCTGATTTAACAGACCACCAATGTTTAGCCGCTGCAAACCAGGAATATTGGACAATGGTTGGACCAGACGGAACCGTTAACATAAAGCCTGAAGCAACCATCAAAACCAATTCAAGCGAGGTTGTGCGAGAAGCTGTTTTATCTGGCCTTGGCATCGCCTTTCGTTCCACATGGGATGTTGGGCCAGAACTGGCCAATGGCAGTCTTAAACTGGTTTTACCGCATTACCGAGGCACAAGTAATGTAGGGGTTTATGCTATTTATCCAAGCCGTAAATATTTGCCAACAAAAGTTAGAGTTTTTCTAGATTTCCTAACTTCACTCTATGGTGGGTCCGACCCTTATTGGGAAAAGGGGCTGGAAGATATTTTATCTTAAGTTAACCTAAAGAGAATCGTCATGACTTTACAAAACCGTGTTTACCCTGATGGATCCCTTCATGCTGTTCCTCAACGCGGTTCATTTATGGGTAACCGAGGGTGCATCCATAACAAAGATACAAAAAAGCTTCTCTCTCGCAGATGGACTTCAAAAGCTTGGCTAATTTGCCAGCTTTCTTTCAAAAACCGCCCTAAAAGAGAAATTATGGGCCATTCTTACACCGAACTATTTTTTCTGGATGAAGTAACAGCACTATCAAGTGGTCATCGGCCTTGTTATGAATGCCGCAGAAAAGCCTTTAAAACTTATCAAACCTGCTGGCAGACAGCATTTGCCCTCAAAATACTTCCAAAAGCAGCAGAAATGGACGCCTTCCTGCATAGCGAACGCTTAATTGGCCCTGAAAAACGCTTTCATTACATCAATAAAACAGATCTTATTGATGGCTCTATCATTACATTTGAAAATGAGTTTTATGCATTAAAAGAAAGCAAACTGCTTTTATGGCACTTTTCAGGCTATCAGCCCGCCCCAATTTGCCTGAACGCTTTACCCAACACGCTTGCCTGCCTCACGCCTCCTTCCCATATTGCTTTACTCAAAGCTGGCTACCAACCGCGATGGCATGATAGCGCATTATGATTACCAATTGCTCATTTTCCTGTCCATGCGCTCCATATTCTTTGATCGATATTGCGCGTGACTGAGAGTTTTGTTTTTTAAAACCCTCGCACTATTGGCAAGGCCAGCCCCTGAAACCATAGGCACTTGCAAGGGCGTAAGATTTCCCAAAGATTCCTTTATATGCTTTGCAAGAGCCTGATGTGTTTTATTGCTTGATGCAACCCCTTTTAAAAGGGCAATTTGAAACGGTTGCAGCGTTGGAAATCCATCCTTGTCTGTTAAAATTCTCATCCCTGGCTTTAAGGCAGATTCAGGTAAAACTGAAACAGCCAAACCGGAAAGAACCGTGGCAGCGATAACCGTTGCCGACCAGCTGGAATATTTAACTCGATATTGCTTACGAACCTGTTTTAACCGCATTACAGCCTGACGCCGCCAGATGCATGTTTCCCTTCCCAAGGCCAAAGGCAGTATCTCGCATTGATGGATATCATGGCTTGCAGAGGTCACCCAATGCAATGGTTCATCGCGCACAATTTCAGGCCCTGGCTTGCGCTCATCATAGGTTATGAGCGCCAGGTCAAGCCGCCCTTGCTTCATGCCCTCAACTAAATGGAATGTCGGTTCACAGGCAAATTCAACTTCTACTCTTGGATTTGATTCAGAAAACCTTGCCAAAACTTCTGGTAAAAAGCGATCTGCAAAATCGTCTGGCATTCCAAAACGCACCACACCTTCAAGCCTGCTTTCATCAAAGGCTGCTAATGTTTCACTGGAGAGCTGCAAAAGACGCCGGGCATAAATCAAAAGACGCTCACCATCATCCGTTAGGGTTGATTTTCGTCCATCACGCACAAACAGCACCTTTCCAATTTTATCTTCCAGCTTGCGCATCTGCATCGAAACGGCAGACTGGGTCTTATAAACACTATCACCAGCTCTGGTAAAAGAACCCTCTTCTGCAATGGCAATAAAGGTGCGGAGTTGATCGAGATCGAGTGGTATTGTCATGATAGATTTTTCCTTTGCCATCTATATTCATCAATTTTTCTCATAACTGCAATGAAAAACATTCGTTTGATTGATGATTATTTTTTCAACATAGTTTTCATGTCTCGCAGAAACGATTCCACCTCCCAACCCTTATAAGTTTCGCGCGCAAAACCAGAGGCAACACCTCAAGAAAGGAGAGCAAAATGACATTTTTCATTCAAGATGAAGTAAATGCAGCTATTAAAACAGAACGTGACAAAACTATTGTCCAATGCAGAAAATCCCGCATCTTATTTTCCATCAAGCCAGCAGGTTTCAGCAAGAGCGTTTTTATAGCGACTTCTTATTTTGCTTATCAAACCTTTCACCTTGTTACCAAACAATGGAAACGGCACCGTGATCGTCTTCACGTTAAAAAAATGCTCACACTTTCTAACGAAAGCCTTGATGACATCAATATCAAGCTTGCTGATATTCTTTTCGTTCTTAGAACAAAATCACCACTTTTACCAAGTGAGAGGCTAAAGCTTTTAAGCATGGAACGCAGAAGTCTTTTAAGACAGGACCAAGAAAGACGGAAAACTTATCTGGAAGAATTGGTACCAGCACCCTTTAACGGCTGTTTTGACCAGAACAAAAGACAAAATAAAACAAATGCCTAAACTCAAAGCCCGTTACAAAGCGGGCTTTTTCAAACTCTCTTTTATTTCCAGCTTTTATTATTATTTCAGTCACTTTCCTCTGGAATATTTCTTCTTATAGCCAAGCTCATATAAATTGATAATGAATTTTGGCTATTTATCTTACGACATCACTCTATGAACTGACGTGATTATTCTGTAAAAGGCCTATATTGTTTATTTTATATCCGGAGACTTCCATGATCGATCAAACGCTTTTAAAAATTGCCACTAATCTTGTTAATTTTTGTAAAAACAACCAAGAAGAAGAAGCCCTTAACACGCTTTATGCGGATCATGCCGTTTCAATTGAACCTATTTCCATGCCTGGACAAGATAACCGTGAAGTATCTGGCCTTGCAGCTATTCGTAAAAAGCATGAATGGTGGAAAAACAGCGTTGAAACCCATTCAAGCAATGTCGAAGGGCCGTTTTTACATGGAACGGACCGTTTTGGTGTTATTTTTGAGATTGACGCTACCAACAAACAAGCCAATCAACGCATGACCATGCGCGAACTGGCTATTTATACAGTCGAGAATGGCAAAATCACGAGAGAAGAATTTTTCTACACAATGCCTTCTTAAAATCATCCTCATTTTAAAAGGCTTACGCTATATAGCCTAAAATCCAGCAACACTTATTAAGTGTTGCTCTTGGAAGAGTTCCTGCTAAGGTCTGGTTTACAAAACCGGACCTTTCAATGCACATTATTTTAGATCTAACCTTACCATTTTTTGCTGTTATTGGGCTCGGCGCGTTGGCTGTTCACGTTGGCCTTTTGCAAAATAGTGCCGCGAAAACGATCAACGTTTTTGTGTTCAATTTTGCAATGCCCGCTCTTGTTATTAGCGGACTTGCCAAACAGGATATTCAGGCCCTGATTGACTGGGGCTTTTTATCTGGCTGGATGCTCGCAGGACTTGGGCTTTTTATTCTGGGCGGACTTTTCAACCGTTTCTTCTTTCATGGAAGGTTGAACGAGATGGCCCTAACAGGGCAGGCAGCAGCTCTTGGCAATACAGGCTTTTTAGGTTTTCCTCTTATGGCGAGCGCTTTTGGCGATGAAGGACTACTCATTGCATCTGCCGGCATTATGATTGATATGATGATTATTATCCCTTTATCCATTGCCATATTGGAGGCTTCCGGTGGTGGGAACTATAGAACAATAATAAAAAGAATTACCAAAGGCGCGCTTTTAAACCCGTTTATTTTTGCCATTTTAATTGGTTTTTTCTTGGCTGCAACGGGGGTGGGCCTTCCTGGCCCCAGCGAGCGTTTTGTAGTATTTCTTGCAGGTGCGGCTGGCCCCGCCGCCTTGTTTGCCCTTGGCATTTCCCTTGCCAGATTAAAAATTTCTGGCGATATACCCTCAATCATAACGATTTCGCTTTTTAAATTAATCCTTCATCCTTTAATCGTTTTTATTTGCCTCACACTTTTTAATGTCAAGGCAGAATTTATTGCCATGGGTGTGGTACTTGCAGCCCTTCCCGTTGCGGGCAATGTCTTTGTAATTGCACAACAATATGATGCTATGATTAACCGCATATCCTCTGCTATTCTTGTTTCAACAATTGCAGCTATTTTAACCACAGCCTGCGCCCTTTCATGGGCAGGACTATAAAAATCCCTTATAAAAACTGAAATATTCCGTGAAAAGTTTAACAGTGATTTTATAAACCTTTTACAGGAATAGAGCGACAATAACCCCACCTGTTTTGGGAGGAGGAGGTTATTATGCAGACAGTTTATGCCGTCATGTTAGTGCTTGGTTGCTCACATGACGTGAAAATTTACGAGCCAACAGAACTTATCAATCCTTATTATCCGTCCATAAAAGAATGTGAGGCAGATATATCAGCACAAGAACATTTTTCGGGAGAATACCCCCTAACAATTGTCCAATGTCTTGATGTCGAAAGCCTGCCAGCTGATTCACTTGTAAAAATTCAGTGGTATTTTGATCAAGAGGGCCTTTTAATTGCAAAAGCAGGACTGATAACCGACCCGCTTTTGAAAGACGAACCTCCAGATGTCGAACTGGCGCTTAAAAAATAGGCCAGCATTTTTTTAAAAGGATTATATCTAAATGTTTGATCCAAATAAGCGGATATTATAAATCTCTTATCGGAATAAACAACAATAACCTTAGCTTTCTTTAAGCCACAAAGAAGCACAAAGCAGTTTAATAGTTGACATCAAATCAACCGAAAGCATATATGGCCATAATTTTTTCTAAGGAATACTTCTGTGATTGACTTTACATTCCACCTCAATAATTTATCAATGAGTGAACTTAAAACGGCCGTCCGATCGTTTTCAGCATTTTCAGGTTTACCTAGCCACATCAATAAACCTTCATCACAGTGCTTAAATAGTACAGGCCCTATACCAAAAGGGTTTTATTATATATTTGACCGTCAATCAGGCGGAAGACTTGATGTTATTAGAGATATATTTACAGGTAGAGATGAATGGTTTGCACTCTATGCTGTCGATTCAAAGATAGATGATGAGACTTATTGCGATTATGTAAAAAGAGGTCAATTTCGACTTCATCCGAGAGGACCAGGAAACATCAGCCAAGGATGTATCACAATTGATAAGAGGAATGACTTTCAGATAATACGCTCACTTCTTAAAGGTACAAAAACAGGAAAGGTACCTGGATTGAATTTGGATTGTTATGGTAAAATTCGTGTTTATTAAATAATGAAAAAAAAATTCTTTCTATTCGCCTTCATATTATTACTTAGCATTATAATAACCTATATGCTAGGAAACTATCATTATTATATAAATTTTTATTATCCAGATTTTTTCTCACTCTGGCTAATAAAAGCATTCGGAATTTCCAATTCTGAAGAAATGGCCAATATAGAATTATTTGTAAATTTTATATTAGCCACCCTTTTATCAACGTTTTTCACCTATATCGTAATTCACATTTTAAGGCACCTATATAAAATACACAGAAAGAAAGAGTGACAAACAAAACCTTCTGAGAAAACCTACTTTAAAAGGCGTAATCTTCAAATATGTGGTTTAAATCGCCCTTCCAATCGCCCTTATAACGGGCCAACATTTTTTCTGCAGGTGCCTGACCTGTTGCCAGTGTTTCTTGAACTGGCTCCAGGAAATGTGTTTCATCAAGGCCCGTATCGCTTAACCGATTACGCCGAAACAGACCTTGCCTTGAAAGTGCAACCACTTTCTTAGCCAATTCCAGAACCGTTTCCCCCCGAAATTCAGCCCTCAAACCTTTAATGGAAACAGCATCCCTTAAGGCTTGCATTTCATCAAAATGCCAGTCTGATATCATGTCATAGGCTTCATCCAGGCTTTGACGGTCATATAAAAGACCTACCCAGAAAGCTGGTAGAGCGCAAATTCCGCGCCAGGGGCCACCATCTGCTCCCCGCATTTCCAAAAAGCGTTTTAATCTCACTTCAGGAAAGATTGTACCAAGATGATTTACCCAATCACCCATCATTGGAAATCCGTTAGGTATGTCGCCTTTGAGTTTACCAGACATAAACTCGCGGAAGGTTACCCCTGTTACATCGTGATATTTATCCCCACGCTTTAGAAAGTACATCGGCACATCGAGAGCATATTGAACATAAGCCTCATAGGAAAAATCATCCTTGAAAACAAATGGCAACATGCCTGCGCGGTTATTATCTGTATCTTTCCAGATTTCAGACCGCTCAGAAAGACGCCCCGTTGGCTTTCCATCCATAAAGGGTGAATTGGCAAAAAGAGCTGTTGCAACTGGCTGTAAAGCCAAAGACAGGCGCATCTTTTTAACCATGTCGGTTTCTGATGAAAAATCAAGATTAACTTGGATGGTGCAGGTACGATGCATCATATCAAGCCCACGCGTTCCCACTTTTGGCATATAACCACGCATAATATCATAACGTGATTTTGGCATTTTTGGCGTTTCTTCGTAGGACCATATAGGAGAAGAACCAACACCTAAAAAACCAATATTCAAGGGTTCAGCGCATTTTTGCGTATGCATTAAATGGGTATGCGCTTCACGGCATGTTTCATGAATGGTTTTTAAAGGCGCACCTGATAATTCAAATTGACCGCCAGGCTCAATGGAAATGGCCCCGCCGCCTGATTTTGCAGCCAGACCAATGATGCGCCCATCATCCATAATCGTTTCCCAGTCAAGCAGCTTTTCCATTGCTTTTAGAAGCGCTTCAATACCATCTGGCCCTTCATAGGCTATAGGCCTGTTTGTACCGATACGAAAACCAAATTTTTCATGTTCTGTGCCTATGCGAAAATCTTCTTCAGGTTTTTCACCTTCCCGTATCCAGTTTACCAAAACATCACAATTTTCAATTGGTGTTTCATCAACAACGTCACGCGCCATAGCCTGAACTCCATAATTTCAATGAGTCTCAAGCGCAAAAAAAGACATTGGCACTTAAAACAATTTACTCGGTGAAGCATATAGCTAAACCATTTTAAAAGGATTAAATGGTTTAGCTATATCCTTTTGTTTACGCTCATCTTTTCTTTTAAAATGAAGATCATTTTAAAAGGATTACGCTATATATAGCGATTTTTACAAAGTTACAAAGTTCAATTTAAGCCTTTTCATTTTTCATCAAGATTATTTCCAGTCCCCCAATTTAGCCTGAACAAGCGCCAAAGCTGCCACAGCCGCCGTATCTGCCCTTAAAATACGTGGGCCAAGTGGTAGACCGTTCACAAAATCTTGATGCAATAAAAGCGTGCGCTCTTCATCGCTGAATCCCCCTTCAGGGCCGATCAAAAGCGCGCATTGTTTTGTTTCTATTCTTTCCAAGATTGACAGACTATCTAATCTTTCATCCCCTTCATCACAAAATATCAGGCATCGGTCAGGCTCTGTTTTGGGCCAATTATCAATCATGCTTGATAATTTTATTGGCTCCAGCACCTCTGGTATCGATAAAATACCGCATTGCTCTGCTGCCTCAATCGCATTAGCGCGCATTCTTTGCAAATTAATGCGGGAAACCTGGCAATAAGCCGTTAAAACCGGGCGCAACCGCCCCACCCCCATTTCAACGGCCTTTTGTACCATATAATCCAGACGTGCATGTTTTAACGGAGCAAAACAATAATCAAGGCTTGCAGGCATCGGTTGCAGGCGGGTTTGCTCCACTAAGTTCAAAATTGTGTTTTTTTTGGATGCGTTATCAAGTTTTGCAAGCCATTCTCCCTGCTTGCCGTTGAAAACGAGAATTTCACTGCCTTCTTTCATTCGCAATACATTGATAAGGTAATTCGACTGCGTCTTATCCAATTGCACATTCTCATCAGCCAATAGTGGATGATTAACGAAAAGCCGTTGCATTTTAAAATGATAGCGCGCCATAATCATAAACCTTTTTAATTTGTCATCTTAAAGGCCCTCAATGTCAACTGAACCTTCCAGTAATGCTCTTGAATATTCTGTGTCAGAAGTTTCCCATGCCGTCAAACGGACCGTGGAAGATGCTTTTGGGTATGTGCGTGTACGCGGCGAAATTTCAGGATTTCGCGGGCAGCATGGTTCAGGCCATGCCTATTTTGCACTCAAAGATGAAAAAGCAAAACTGGAAGCCGTTATCTGGAAAGGCGTCTTCAACCGTCTGAAAATCAAGCCGCAAGAAGGGTTGGAGGTCATTGCAACCGGCAAAATCACCACTTATCCAGGCTCTTCCAAGTACCAAATCGTTATTGACAGATTAGAGCCTGCGGGTATTGGCGCTTTGATGGCGCTTTTGGAGGAACGTAAAAACAAATTGGCTCGTGAAGGCCTTTTTGACCCTGCCAATAAAAAACCATTACCTTATTTGCCCAAAACCATTGGTGTTATAACCTCACCCACTGGCGCTGTTATCAAAGATATTTTGCACAGGCTTGATGATCGCTTTCCCTCTCACGTGCTTTTATGGCCTGTTCGCGTTCAAGGGGAAACTTGTGGTGAAGAAGTTAGCCGGGCCATTCATGGCTTTAATACTTTTTCAGGGGAAAACGGCTTTATAAAGCCAGATCTTTTAATCGTTGCACGTGGTGGTGGCTCGCTAGAAGACCTTTGGGGGTTTAATGATGAAGCCGTTGTAAGGGCTGTTGCAAACTCTTCCATTCCCATTATTTCAGCTGTTGGACATGAAACCGACTGGACCTTAATTGATTATGCCGCCGATAAACGCGCTCCAACACCAACAGGTGCAGCTGAAATGGCTGTACCTGTTAAACGTGATTTACTATCCTTCATGGATGACCTTGACAGGCGACACAAAAGCGCTGCTTTAAGGCTGATTGATCGACATAAAAACCATGTCACCAACTTGTCGCGCGCCTTACCAAAAGCCGATACGCTTTTAGCACTTCCATGTCAGCGCCTGGATGCATTGGATGGGCGACTTTTGCAGGCCTTAAACACCTATCTTGCAAAAAGCAAAGCAGAGTTCAAACAACTCTCCACCCGTCATTCTTTAGATCGACTCTCTTTACGCCTTCATTCACAAAGACAGACTATTCAAGGATTTGAAAACAGACTCGTTCATGGCTTGGAAAGACGCCACCAACAGGGAAAAAACCGTCTTACAGCCTGTTCTTCGCGCCTATCATCACGCCCCATTTTGTTAAAAATAACAAATACGAACGAAAAATTACAAAATTTCCAAGCAACAAAATATCGAGCTTTTTGCCAATTAATCAAGCTACATCAAGCAGGTTTGACTAAGCTTTCTGATAATCTGCGCCTTTTATCTTACCAAGGTGTTTTGGAACGCGGTTTTGTGTTAATTAAAGATGAGACGGGAAAACCTGTTCGTTCTTCCAAAAAGATTGGGACTGGGAAAGAATATAAGGCACAGTTTTTTGATGGAGAGGCGCTCTTTTTAGGGCAAAGAAAACAAACAGGAGTATCAAAGCCTAAAATCAGTAAGCCCGAACAGGGTAACTTGTTTTAGATTCTATAACGTAAGGATTAACTATTTTAAATGGTACAGTCGGGTGGATTCTCTCATAAATAAAAATTGTTATTTTTCAGTACTTTAACATGATGAAATTTGAAAATGTAGTGATTTTTGTAGTGATATTAAAGTCTTAGATTTTTAAGATTTATATCATCTATCATTGATATTTACTACGCAAAACACTTTGATAAAATTTCCACTTGCAAATTAGAACAAAATAAGAACATAATTATTTATTGAGCTAATTTGTAAGGAGTAATTTAACATGAGTTGGAAGGAAGAGCTTAAATTAAGAGATATTGAAGACGCTACGCGGATAGACATAACTTGCAAGAAATGTGGTTACTCTTGGCACGAAAAGCCTGAACAAGCATAATGGAAATACAAAGACATATTTTCAGTGGGAGCGTAGGAGATAATAAGAAAAGGTCACAGCAATCAGCTATTAAAAAAATCAATTGATGTCGTAAGAATATTGCTATCAAAAATCATCAAATGATTTAAATATTTTCTATCAGTCTCTTTAAGCGCCGCTTCAATCATTTTTGCATCCGGATACTTGCTATAGCCAAGCAGGGCCCATTCAGGAGGCCCCCAATTAAAAGAAATTCTTATAACATCGATCGAACGTTCTCCTTCAACAACGAAAGCGAAAGTATTTCTAACGGCCAAAGGTTTTACTGCCAACTTGGAGGCAATCAAATCGCACTGCAGATCTGATGGTCGCGGGTTTGGAATCAATACAACCCATGCATTATCACCAAAAAGCCCTTGAGTTTCGGCGATAACAGCGTCACCACCAACGCCATCTTCAGGAAAGCAAATATCAGGTAATTTACTCATAATCCGGCTTTCCATCCATGCGCACATAGCTTGATCAAGCCCTTTAGAATTTCTTTCGCTGATGTTTCATGATTCAAAACTCGTTTAACACCGACAATGCGGCCATTAACTACAAGTTTTCCACTATGAGTAACAAGACGTAAGATATACTGACCGGAATTGTTACTGATATTGAAAATCGTCATACCATCTCCAGCCCTTAGACTACCATACATCATATCTACACGGCCAACCGTAGCGCCACCAGGCATACCTCCAACACCCGCTCGTAAGAATTGCTGGCCTTTAATACGTAAAATATGAATAGAACCAAATGAACCAACAGCAATGGATGCTAAGGAAAACATGTTTCGTGCAATGGTCTCACCAAGCCGTTTATCGTGGCCCGTAGCTTCTGAAATTTTAGCACCAATTGCACCAGCACCTCTAGCAAGAGGGTTAAACCCATTCCCTTTATTAGCACCCGCCAATTGCGTAAAACCAGCAGTGACAGAATTTACACCGAGTGTAAATACAGCCGCGCCCGCAATTGTTGTGCCAGGTTCAGGGACAATTATACCTATGAAACCGGTGGCGATTTCAACAATTCCAACAAAAACGTTTAACGACCCCCATCCTATTCTTGACCCCAGA
The DNA here is from genome assembly GCA_938034375.1 of uncultured Alphaproteobacteria bacterium. Lineage (GTDB taxonomy): Bacteria > Pseudomonadota > Alphaproteobacteria > Rhizobiales > JACESI01 > JACESI01. The sequence continues at coordinate 17,878 of CALHLB010000100.1, forward strand.
GAAGCCCGTGTTTTGAGAATTCCAGTCTCAAGGGCCTCACGCAAATTAATCGTCATATCAGACACATTCATATCGCCCATGAAATAAGATGAATCGAGAGTTATTTTCTTTAAGGAAGAATCATATTCCCATCCATCGGCATCAACGATACGTTTAAGCACAATCTTGTGCCCTAGCCCACCGCTTTCCTTGGGTGCTAAAGCATGCAGAAGTGCAATTGACATCTCTTCACTATTCGAATCTACAAACCTATCAATAATTTGATCAATATCTGCCATTTAAAACCACTCAAAGTATATAAAAATTACAAAAAACTATATAAAACAACCAAAAATTGATTTCAATGTAAAAAGTCAGCACTTAGTGCATACATAAAAAAATGCATTGCTTTTATTGTAACTATTTTTGCCTATGTAATGGGAAAGTCTGAAAAGTCCTAAAATATATGGGCGACATTATCTGCTAAAATTTAAGACCTGTCAAACTTTTCGTATGGCATAAAACCAAACTTTTTAATTAGCGCTTTGTCTAATTTATCTTCCATGCGCTATTGTTATATCTTTAGTCCCTAAAGATTTTTGAATAAATTCACTTCCAATAATTGCAGCTACTTTTTTTGGAATGCGTCTTTGATACTCAATAAATCCGTTTTTCTTTACCTTTAAATAAAGATTATTTTCACCCATGACCCTACACCCAAAAATAAAATGTAGTGCATATTGTAGTGATATTTTGAGGTTTTTTTCAATGCTTAATATTTTTTTTAAAAAATATTCAATAAAATCAAATACTTATAAAAACATCAATGGTACAGTCGGGTGGATTCGAACCACCGGCCTTCGGCGCCACAAGCCGACGCTCTAACCAACTGAGCTACGACTGCACATAAAACAGAAAACTTGACTACGCATAATTTCAGGTAATTTCAAGTCATTTCATCAAAGAAAAAAGATTTTTTATCCCTACCACATATAATCTCTTTATAGCTATTCAAGCGTTGCGCGATAAAAGCCTGCCCTCAAAAAACCATAAGATATTGATTAAAAGGGATTTTTACCATTTATAACAAGTTCTATTTTAATAGAGTCAAGCCCCTATAAATTGATAATCATTTTATAAACGCTTACGCTAGCGCATGATGCATTTTCATGAATTCATCTGTTATGCGCTAAGCCTTTATTCTTACGCGAGTTTTTATCCCATAAGTGAATTCACTTATGGGAAACACGCTCTATATAATAAAAAGCCTGATCTTATAAGATCAGGCTTTTATGCTTTTAGATAATAATATCAGCTTATTTCAGTTTGAATGTTTCAACTGTTTTAGAAACCATTGCTTTATAAGGTGCAACACTTTCTTCGTTGAATTTTGTTGTCATTTCCTGAAACAATTTTGTCTGGTCCTGAAGTGCATTAATTTGATTTTTAATGAAGCCTGACTGCAATTCAATCGCTTCTGCAAAACTTTTCACAGCAAAAACATCTTTTGCATGAGCAAGGGCTGCATCTGTATTTTCCTGTGCAACTTCAATGGCTTTAGAGTTAAATTCCACAACATTATCATGTGTTTTTTCAAGTGTTTCTTCCATGAGAACCTTTGCTTCTTCTGCAGCAGTTTTGAACTGTTCATAAGCTTCTTTGCTTTGCTCAATACCCTTTTCAGCAAATTCACGGTATGCGGCTGGAACTTCAGCTGCTGGGAAAGAAAAAACATCTTGTTTCGTAGCAGTATTCGCTTTAGGGGCAGGTTTTGCACTTGCTGCTGCTGCAGCTGTTTTTGGTTTTGCAGTTGTTGTCATAACTTTATCCTCATTCAAGCAGTGATTAGCCAGTTATTGGCACGCAGGTATTGCATCATTTCTATTTACGTATACCACGCATTTTGTTGCATTGCAACATTTATTTTGCAGTGCAGCATTTTAATTGAGTTTTAAGTTAGAAAGGACTCAAATTCTTAAAAATCAGGTAATTAACCAATTCTAACGTTCTAACCACCAAAAAAGCCATGATGACTGGACCTCTGGCGGTCAAAAAGGTTATTAAAGTTTTAACAAAAAAATTCTAAAAGCCGTAAATTAACTTTTTGAAATGTAAATGTTTCAGGTTAGCCGAAATTCGGGCCAAAATTCGGGATAGATAGAACATTATGATGGATATAATCCAACTCTACACAATGGCTCTTGCCAATAACAAGGTTAGAAAAACTCTGTTCAATTCAAACCCATGCTGGGTGTGGTCTAAGAAAGCAGATCGTGTTTTGTGGGCCAATGAAGCAGGCTGTCGCTTTTTTGATACCAAATCTTTACCGGATCTTTTGGGTAGGACTTTTCGTCCTGTTTCGCCTGCAACAGTTGAAATTGCGCGTACCTCCAATCTTTTGAAAAAAGGGGAAAACCGTGAAATTGATTTACGCTTTTTTCGCGGGATCAACCCCATAACCTTACCTGCCCGACTGGAACGCATACAACTTGTTAATGGGCAAAACGCTGTTTTTGTTCGAGTTCTTGAGACACCTGATGATTTAAAAGGGGGCAATCCTGATAAAGACAAAACCCGCCTTATGAAACTTTTTTCAAGAGGTGATGAAGCTGTTGCCCTTTTAAATGATAAAGGAAAACTTGAAGCGGCCTCACAAAAATTTCAAGAACAAACTCCTGAAAAAGCTATTTTAAAGGAAGCTCTCCGCAAAGCAGAAAAAGAAAAATCACATTTTTATTCCCACCCCCTTAAAAAGGGCCGCCTGCTATCGCTTTGTTTAGTCGGAAAAAAGGGACACGATTATGATTTTGTTTTTGCAAGCCTGAGCGACAAGGAAAACAATTTTGTAACACCACAATCCGATGATGAAACAAAAAAAGATAAGCAAACAGACGTTTCTGGGCAAAAAGAGAAATCCAATGCGCCGATTATAATATTTTCCGACAAGCAAGAAACTGAAGCTGAAACACGTTTCACATTTGCCTTTGATGAAAAGCAAACCTTTACATCCATCTCAAACGAATTTTCCAACACCATTGGCCCTGAAACAGGCAATCTGGCTGGCGAAAACTGGCTAGACCTTTCCGCGCGGTATAATTTAGACCCTCAAGGTTTTATTGCGAAGAAAATTAACCAACAAGCAATTTGGACAGAGACAGTTCATTGGCCATTATGTTTTGATGAAGACATCCATGAAAAAGACAATAATCAATGCCTTCACGTGCCAATTACTATTACGGCCATGCCTGTTTTTAACTCGACAAGAGAATTTGAAGGATTTCGCGGGTTTGGTTCGATTAATACAAAAGACGTGAGTATGCGGCCTTTGCCTTCCTTTCTATTGGAGGCTGATGATCATGAAGAAGAAATTGTCTCCCCTATAGAAAACAAAGAACACCTTTCTAGCACCTCTAAATTAGATGATATGGAAGAGGCCGACATTACCTGGCAAGAAGATGAAAGCGATAACGCTTTTGAGGATGTACAACTTGAAAATCATGAGCCAGAAACGCTGCATCAACAAAATGAATCCGTCTTTCACACTCAAAATATCGTTCCACTTCATAACCGGCCTGTGCCAGTTGCCCCTCCAATGCAAAATGAGGCGCACGATGAGCCGGATTTATCTGCCTTAAGTAAACCAGAGCAAGACGCCTTCAAACAAATTGCAAAGGCTCTTAACGCACGCGTTGAAGATATAAAGACGCAAAAAGATGAAAGCTTTGATGAAGCCTTGCCAGAGAAGATGAAAGCAACGAGCAAGCAATCTGAGGAAGAGCCAGCAACCGAAAAGAAAAAACAGAAAACTACGGAAAAGCTTGTCTTTTATGATGATAAAGATTTTGATGCAGCTGAAATTGTTGAAGGACACAAGAGACAAAAACCTTGGCCTGCTAAAGACCTGAAATCACGCATTCTTGCTAGAAAAACCATTAATGAACATATAAATCAATCAAATCAGCCTGAAATGGGCCAGCTAGAATCAGGGCGAAGTGAAAGAGCCAGAAAAAAACTAACAGATCTTTTAAATCGACTACCTGTTGGCCTTATCGTTTCGCGTGATCGCAGCATCTTATTTGCCAATAAAACGGTTTTGAACTTTTTAGGCTATGAAACAGAAGAAGAACTTGAAAAAGCAGGTGGCATCAATGAACTTTTCATAGCTGATGCTTCCCAAGATCCCGGTTCTTTTGTTAATAGGGATTTTTTGAAACATCTTGTCATCAAAGCCGATAATCAGGAAGGGCATCTTCCTCAAATCGTTAATGTTAAAAAATCGGATGGGACAAAGACCCGCATCAATTTACGCCTTCAAAGTGGCCAGTGGGATGGCCAACAGGAAAGTGAAGACGCACTTTTAATGGTCATAACCGAGCATGAAAACATGGCAGCAGGCTATCAAGGTTTGAAAGCCGATATGTCGTTGAGCCAAGTTCTTGGTCAATCTACCGATATTATGGATATTGCCTCAGATGGCATTTTAATTATCAATGAGACGGGCCGCTTATTGCATGCCAATGCCAGTGCAGAAGCGCTTTTTAATCGGAATAAAGAAGACATACTTGATACCAACCTTGTCTCTCTATTTGCTGATGAAAGCCAGAAATCCGTTGCTGATTATCTGGATGGTTTGACAGCCAACGGTGTTTTGAGTGTCTTGAATGATGGGCGCGAGGTTATTGGTAAAGAAATTAATGGTGGCCTTATCCCGCTTTTCATTACCATTGGTCGTCTGGAAAAAAATGACAATTTAAAAGGCGGTGCTTTTTGCGTTGTATTGCGGGATATTACCCAATGGAAACGTGCTGAAGAAGAGCTTATCGAAAGTCGGCGTACTGCCGAAACCGCAAATGCCCAAAAATCTGATTTTCTTGCAACGATTAGCCATGAAATCAGAACACCTCTTAACGCCATTATCGGTTTTTCTGAAGTGATGATGAGTGAACATTTTGGACCAATGGAAAATACCCGCTATCTTGAATATGCTCATGACATTCATCAATCCGGCAAGCATCTTGTTAGTCTTGTTAATGACTTACTTGACTTATCAAAAATTGAAGCAGGCAAACTGGATATGACATTTGCAGCAGTCGATTTAAATCCTGTTATTCAGGAATGCGTTGCCTTAATGCAGCCCGATGCCAACCGTGACCGTATCATTATTCGTACCAGCCTTGCTGAAGGCCTGCCTGCCATTGTCGCGGATATTCGCTCTATCAGACAAATCATCCTTAACTTATTATCCAATGGCGTTAAGTTTACCAAAGCTGGTGGACAAGTTATTATTTCAACAACGATTGAGGAAAACGGCGAAGTCGCCTTACGCGTGCGCGATACGGGCATTGGCATGAGTGAAAGCGACCTGGATTATGCCATGCAGCCTTTTCAGCAATTGGAAAAAAATGGAGACGGACAAAAGACAGGGACAGGCCTAGGTCTTCCGCTCACAAAAGCATTAGCTGAAGCCAACCGCGCTGATTTTTCAATTAATTCACGCGTCAATTATGGCACGCTTATTCAGCTTATTTTTCCAAATGAGCGGGTTTTAGCGCAATAGTTTGTGGACGTATAGCCAAGCTCCTATAAATTGATAAGAATTTTGGCACTATCTCTTTGTTTACGGCTCAAGTTATATCAGGCAGGCTATACCGCCTGCCTTGGAAGTTTATGAAAAGCCTGCCTACTTCTTAAAACACAAAGCTTTAAGGAGCGGTTTAAGGGGCGCTTTACTGGCTTTGCTTAATAACGGGGACCACCAAATCACCCCATTGACCATTACTTGAATGATGTCTGGCAGTACGAACAAGTTCAACAGAAACGCCAGCTTCAACCGCACGAACAACGGATTGGTTTAAACGATGGATTTCGTTGGCCAACATACGAATGGCTGTTGCTTGCTCATCGTCCAGCAATTCTGCCTGCTCTTCTGCGCGCTCTTTTGCACGTGCTTTTGCCTTCATTTCCTGCCCTTCATGTGAACTCATTTGAATACCCTTCCAATATCACGTAACAAATCTTTCAAAGCTTTATTGAATAATGACCTTAGCTTTAAAAACAATATTTACAAAAAAAAACCAAATGTCCATTATCTATTGATACTAATAAAGTTTTTTTGTAAAGTAATTTTCAAGTCTGGCTTATCAAGTTGTAAATTTTGTAATTTTTTGCCAGCAGTAAAAAAATATTGGTTTTAACGATGGCAGAACAAAAGATTTTTGCAGGCCCCCGCATCCGGCGTGTTCGAACTCGGTTGGGGCTTACGCAAGCAACTATGGCAGAACAATTGGGCATTTCCCCCAGCTATTTAAATCTTATTGAACGCAATCAACGTCCTCTAACCGTTCAACTTCTTTTAAAGCTATCTAGCCATTATGAAATTGACCTGAAAGAACTCCAGGGCGACCAAAGCGGCCAAACCAGTGAAGCTTTACGGGAAGTATTTTCTGATCCACTTTTAGCTGGCGAAGTTGCCTCTGATAGCGAATTATTGGAAGCTTGCGATTGTGTGCCTAACCTTGTTTCCGGCCTTATTCATCTTTATCGTTCTTACAAGGAAAGCACCGATAAACTTTCCACACTTTCCCACCTTATGTCGGATGAAAACAAGGCACAGATTGTTACACAAAGCAGCCTACCTTTGGATGAAGTTCGCAATTATCTGCAAAGCCGACCATATTATTTTTCAGCCCTTGATGAAGCTGCAAACACTTTGAATGCCACATTACGGGGAACCGATGATATTTTCACAAGTCTGAAAAACCACATATTGGAAGAACGCCATATTAGCATTAAGGTTCTGCCCGTTCATACTATGGAAAACCTATCTGTGCGTTATGACCGTCATTCGCAGCGTGTCTTCCTTTCTGAAAGATTAACACTGGAAGAACGAGTTATTGCACTGGCAACAGAATTTGCCCTTCTTGCTTTTAACGATTTACTGGATGACTATGTGCATGAGGCGGGATTTGAAAACCATGAAAGCCAACGCCTTTTGAAGATTGACTACGCCCATTATTTTGCCTTGTGCCTGCTTATGCCCTATGATGTCTTTTATACGGCTGCCGCCCGTTCCAGATATGATATTGGCCTCTTGTCCAGGCGTTTTCAGGTGCGCTGGCGTGATGTGGTGCGCCGCCTTACCAGTCTGCAAAAAAACGATCGTGCAGGCGTTCCGTTTTTTCTGATTGAAATCGATCCTGTTGGCAACATTTGCACCTTTAGTCCTGGCGCCAATTTTACTTTACCAAGAACAGGCAACCCATGCCTCAAACTCATTCCACCTGGCGTTAACACCAATCATGGCCGTGTAGCTGTTGAAAGTGTTGCCCTTCACGATGGGCCTGAATGGCTGGTTATCGCTCATACGGAAAAAACCCGCGCTTTTGGCCATGGGGACAGGCCAAGACGCAGAACACTTATTTTAGGCTGTGATTTAATCCACGCCAAAGATATTGCCTATGGTGATGGCTTTTTGGGCCTTGCCCCCAAGCAAATTGGCGTTACCTGCCGCCTTTGCGAGGTTGCCAATTGCCGTGATCGCGCCTTCCCGCCCGTTATGCGCCCAGGTACACAAGATCTCACAAGCCGCAGCTTTTCTGATTACGACTTCAGTTAAGCCCACGCTTACGGAGATTGTGTTTTATAGTGTTTATTATCAATACTGGAAATAATCGGACTTGATAAAGCCCCCCCAAAAGTGAGCGATAATTCATCCTTGTCTTGATTTGGAAAGGAGAGTTTACCCAGCATGGAAACCTTATCCTCATTCAAATCCACCCTGCCGGAAGCCAATAAAGCGTAGGCATTATTTTTAAGGGTTAATCGCGCCACATCAATAATACCAAGCGCGTTAACAGAGGCTTCAAAAGACCCTTCCTTGAATTTTGTTTGATAAGAGGCATCATTAAAAAGAGCAAGATCCTGGCCTTTATTTGCCTGTGTAAGATCATCAAAACGAATGCCATGAAAAATACTATTTTGAAAATCGGCTTTCATTGTTAGGTTACCGGTTTCTGCAAAAAGAGTTTCCTCTCTTGCATCGGCCTGCGCTTCAAACGTAATATTAGTAACCCCGTCCAAAGGTAAATTCAGGTTAAACAGGCCGTCAATCATATCAAATTGCGCCTGTCGCAGGATAAGGCTTGCACTTACCTGCTTTTTTTCACCCTGTTTTTTTACGGCAATTTCACCATTGAGATGCCCTTCAACAGTCCCTTGCCTATTGATAAGACTTGCCGCTCCTATATTAACAAGAAAAGACTGTTTGCCTGAAACAACGCCCAAAGCAAGATTTTCAAAATTCTGGCTGTCAATTTCAACCTTCTCTGCTGAAAGACGCAAATCAAAGGTGCTTTTAAAATCACTTACTTTTAAAAGCTTTTCAACAAATAGAGAAAGACTTCCCCCCTCTTCCTCTTTACTCAAACTTATATCATCAAATGCCAGTGTTCCTGAAAGATTAATTTTCTTATCAGCCATCTTAACAACCAGACGACCATCCCCCCGACTTTCCTTAAAGCGAATGCCGATGGTTCGAAAATCAATCTGCTCTTTCGTGAATATGCTATTACCAACCAGAGTTACCTTTTCTTCCATTAAAAGACCATAACCCTCTAAATCGAGCCAACCAGCAAAAGCTGATGGATTGGATAATTCAGCCTCAAGATCGCCATCTGCACGAAATTCATTTTTCCAGTTCATGCTACCCTTAAAGTGTGCCGTTACCCATTGGCCAGAAAGACGAACAAGCGCTTCACTGTTTTTGCCCGTTAAAAAAGCTGCCGGTTCTGATAGGGAAAAATCTGTCTCTATCTCATCCCCATGCCATGAGAAACGCCCTTTTACAGAAAAATCAGCATGACGAGGCGGTCCCTTCATCTCTATATTGATGTTGCTAAAAGTTTGTTCTTCGCCAAGGCTTGCATTTAAATAAGTTAATTTTGAATCTTTAAAACGCACCTTCCTTAAACGTGAGGGAAAACGTAAGATCAAGTCTTTTGTCTCTTCGTCCTTTAGAAAAAAACGGGCTGATGACCAGTTATTTTCATCCCCATCGCGTTTTAGCAAAAAAATATCAGCTTTTTCCATTTCAATATAGCGCAGAGCCGGTTTCCCCTCCCAAAGGGAGGTTACAGATAGACGACCATTGGCCCGCTCAACCATCATCAGCGGCCTTTCATCGCTTCGTTGTGAGGCCACTTTTAACGGACCAAAACTTACCGATAAATATGGGAAAAGATGAACTTCAGGGGCGCCATTAAGAATAACGTCATAACCAAAAGCCTCACTCAATTGAGTTGCAATAACGGCGTTTAACCGGTCTTTAGGGATAAGCCAAAAACTTGCAGAAAGCAACCCAAGCCCTGTTAGAGCGACAAAAAGGAAAATAATACCAAGGCGTTTAAACACGTGACGAACTCTCTTTAAATCTCGTTTCATAGCCTAAAAACCCTGAAACATTAAGCGTATTTTTATTGGCATGATACGCGTTTTTTTGCAAAGTAAGGCCACGCCTTATTTTACTTTTATCATCCCCAGTTTTATAAGAAGATACAATTTTGTGCAAATAGGTTTAACGCTCTCTTAATCATTATTTAGAGGGATTATCCAATTTATTTTATGTTATATATTGCAGAGCAGCAAATAAGCCGCTTAAATCAGCAAATATTTATCTTCCAGGATGAGGCAGGACAAGGTAACAATATGGGAAAAGTATACAATACAGCTAAAGACGCCCTTGAAGGCCTTCTTTTTGACAACATGATGATTGCAGCAGGCGGTTTTGGCCTGTGCGGCATTCCTGAAAACCTCATTACTGCCATTAAAGAAAAAGGCACAAAAGGTTTAACCATTGCTTCAAACAATGCCGGTGTCGATGATTTTGGACTTGGTCTTTTATTACAGGACAAGCAAGTCAAAAAGATGATTTCTTCCTATGTGGGTGAAAACGACCTGTTTATGCAACAATATCTTTACGGTGACTTGGAAATTGAATTCAACCCGCAAGGAACATTGGCTGAGCGTATGCGGGCCGGTGGTGCCGGCATTCCTGGTTTTTACACAAAAACAGGTGTTGGAACAGATATTGCCAAAGGCAAGGAACATAAAGAATTTGACGGTGAAACCTATATTTTGGAACGTGGTATTGTTGCAGATCTTGCCATTGTTAAAGCCTGGAAAGGTGACCGGTTTGGCAATCTGGTTTACCGTAAAACCGCCCGCAATTTTAACCCTATGGCAGCCATGTGTGGCAAGGTTACCATTGCAGAAGTAGAAGAAATTGTAGAGCCACATGAACTTGATCCTGATCTTATTCATACACCAGGTGTTTTTGTACAACGCCTGATAAAAGGGACACATGAAAAACGTATTGAACAACGCACTATACGCGCGGCTTAAATACACAAGGTAAATGAGGAGAAAGCATATGGCTTGGGATCGCAATCAAATGGCCGAACGCGCGGCTAAAGAACTAGAAGACGGTTTTTACGTTAATTTGGGTATTGGCATTCCAACACTGGTTGCCAATTATATTCCAGATACCATTGATGTTGTCTTGCAGTCGGAAAATGGTATGTTGGGCATGGGTCCCTTTCCAACAGAAGACGAAGTTGATGCAGACCTTATTAATGCCGGCAAACAGACAATTACTGAACTACCCCATTCATGCTACTTTTCATCATCAGACAGTTTTGCCATGATCCGTGGAGGACATATCAATCTTTCCATTCTTGGGGCTATGGAAGTTTCTGAAAAAGGCGACCTTGCCAATTGGATGATCCCTGGCAAACTGGTAAAAGGCATGGGGGGTGCTATGGATCTTGTGGCAGGTGTTCAACGTGTTGTTGTCACCATGGATCATACCAACAAAAAAGGGGAATCCAAATTACTTAAAAGCTGCACCCTGCCCTTGACCGGTCAAAATGTTGTTGACCGCATCATTACCAATTTGGGTGTGTTTGATGTCGTTGCAGAGGGCTTAAAGCTTATTGAACTTGCAACAGATACCACCCTGGATGAAGTGAGAGAAAAGACACAAGCAGCACTTTTATCATAACGGGCTTAATTCTTCTGCCAGTGAGCCTTTAGAAATCTTTTACTTTATAGCCAAATTCATATAAAATAATAACGGATTTTGGCATTATTTCTTTGTTTGCGCTCAGCTTGTCTTTTAAAATGATCATCACTTTAAAAGGCTTACGCTTTATTTTGACGAACAAGCAGCAAAACTGGCAGAAGTCCTGTTACGATAATGGCCAAGGCTGGCAAGGCACCATCTTCAAAAATTTCAAGAGAAGCTGAATCGTAAACGCGGGTTGCCAAGGTTTCATAATTAAATGGGCGCAATAAAAGCGTTGCTGGTAATTCCTTCATGCAATCTACAAAAACCAATAAAGCCCCTGTCATCACAGAGGGACGTAAGAGCGGCAGATAAATAGCGCGCAATGTTGCCCACTCCGTTCGCCCCAAAGTGCGGGCGGCAAACCCATAATTGGGCGAAAGTCGCTCAAAACCTGTATCACAGGCGCCATAAGCCATTGGCAAAAACCGGATTGTATAAGCATAAACCAAGGCAAAAACTGTACCGGAAAAAATCAGTCCTGTTTTGATGTCAAAATTAGCGCGCATAAGGTCATCGAACCAATTATCAAATGTTGCAAGCGGCATTAAAATACCTACAGCCAGGACAACGCCTGGAATGGCATAACCAAGACTTGCCAGACGTACCATGAAACTGGTTATAGGGTTGGGCATCATATGAGTAAGATAGGCAAAAAACAGACCGATGGAAACGGCCGACACCATAGCAAGCCCCGATAATAAAAGTGAATTGAGTATCGGGCTTTTAAGCGATGCCACCCCCTCAAAAAATACGGTATGAAATGCGCTTTCAGCTAAAACAGAAACCGGAATAACAAAGCCCAATAAAACGGGAAAAAGACACCATAAAAAAGCGCACCATGCTTTGAGGCCCTTTAATTGAAAGGGCCTTAAATTTTCAATTTTACCACCTTTTTGGTAAAGGCGGCTTTTCCTTCTTGCGTGGCGTTCAAACCACAAAAGAAAAACAATCAAGATTAAAAATGAAACGGCTAACTGAGAGGCGGTCCCAAGGCTGGAGCGGTTAAACCAGACATCGTAAACCAATGTTGTAAGCGTTTTAACACCAAAAAATTCTACAGCGCCAATATCATTCACAGTTTCCATTAAAGACAGCGCCACGCCAATAATAATAGCGGGACGCGCCATGGGTAAAGCGACTTTAAAAAACAATTTTACAGGGCTTGAACCAAGCGTTCTGGAAGCATCAAACACCGATGCCGTTTGCATTGAAAAAGAGGCGCGGCTCGTTAAATATACATATGGATATAAAACCACACTCATCACAAAAGCAGCGCCATATATAGTGCGATAATCAGGAAACCAGTATTCGCGCAATGTTTTAAAGCCAAAAACATCACGGATAAAACTTTGCAAAGGCCCTGTAAAACCCAAAAATTCAATATAGGCAAAAGCCGATATATAAGTGGGTAGAGCGAGCGGCAACAAGAGAGCAAAAACAAATATGGAACGGGCTGGAAATGAACAGGTTGCCACAAGCCAAGCAGTTGAAACCCCGAACACAGTCACCAATATGCCAACACTTACCATTAACAGCAAGGTTTCAAAGACAGTTGGCCATAAAATCGTCTTATGTAAATGCTGCCATAACTCACTATCAAACCCACCAAATGACAAAGCAAAAAGAGCAAGAAACGGCAGAGCAACAAGGCAAAAACACAAAAACACTAAAAAACAGAGACGCCAGTCAATATGATGGCGAGACTTGCCAAAACGCTTTTTCTTATGCTTTTTTATGAAGAGGGTGCCTTTTGTCAAAACCGGATTACCAAAGAAAATTAGTTGATACCTAAAGTCATGTTTTGGTACTGTGTGAATTCGGTTCTGTCAAATTTTTCAAACAAAAACGGCCCATTAAAAGGCCGTTTTAAAGTTTTGGCATTGGTGCATTAAAATAGATAATCATTCCAGTTATCGGTAAAGAAGACGATAAGTGTAGCTTGCACCATATGTATTGCTTTGGAATAGCAG
>CALHLB010000101.1 GCA_938034375.1 uncultured Alphaproteobacteria bacterium
TTTATCAAGATCAGATAAAGAAAATCGACTCATGGGTTAATCCTATTCTTTTAATCCATCTAAACGCATATCAATGCCCGATTTTGCCATATATTGTTTCACCTGACCGATAGAATATGTACCGAAATGAAAAACCGAAGCAGCCAAAACCGCGCTCGCACCACCCTTTTTAACGCCATCTACAAAGTGATCCAATGTACCAACACCGCCAGAAGCAATAACCGGAATGGAGACAGCATCACAAACAGCCTTGGTTAAATCGGTGTCAAATCCTGATTTAGTTCCATCCCGATCCATTGATGTGAGTAAAATTTCACCCGCACCACGCTTAGCTATATCTATTGCAAATTCAACAGTATCAATGCCTGTTGGCTCCCGACCCCCATGCGTAAAAATTTCCCACCGATCATTTTCACCATCAACGCTTACTTTTTTTGCATCAATAGCCACGACAATGCATTGATTGCCAAATTTTTCGGCTGCTTTATTGACAAAGTTACGGTCCCGAACTGCTGCCGTATTAATGGAAACCTTATCCGCTCCAGCTAGAAGAAGCTTTCTGATGTCTTCAATACCGCGAACACCGCCGCCTACTGTTAGAGGCATAAAACAATGTTCAGCAGTCTCGCGCACAACATCAAAAATCGTTTCACGATTATCAGATGACGCTGTAATATCAAGAAATGTTAGTTCATCTGCACCGGCTACATCATAGGCCTTTGCGGCTTCAACTGGATCACCTGCATCAATCAAATCAACAAAATTAACGCCTTTAACAACGCGTCCATCTTTAACATCAAGACAAGGTATAACGCGTGCCTTTAAACTCATGACATATTTCCCCTAATAAGGGCCATGGCTTCTTGAGGGTCCAGCCTGCCATCGTAAAGAGCGCGGCCAGTAATCGCCCCTTCCAGTTTTTGACAATCTGCCTGTAAAAGCCGCTTAACATCTTCAATAGATGCAAGGCCACCAGAAGCAATAACAGGTATAGAGACCGCTTCTGCCAATGCTATTGTAGAAGGAAAATTTAAACCTTTTAAAATACCATCGCGGTCAATATCAGTGAATATAATGGCAGAAACACCGGCGCCTTCAAATTGATTCGCAAGTGAAATAACATCCAATTGTGACGTTTCGCCCCAGCCCTCAACGGCAACATAGCCCCCCTTGGCATCGATTCCAACGGCAATTTTCCCAGGGAAAAGGCGGCAAGCCTTTTTTACAAGATCAGGGTCTCTAACAGCAACGGTACCAAGAATAACACGCCTCACCCCTTTATCCAGCCAAGCCTCAATATGTTCAAGCGTGCGAATACCGCCCCCAAGCTGAACCGGATTTTTCGTTACTTTCAAAATACTCTCAACAGCTTCGCCATTCATGGACTTGCCGGCAAAGGCACCATTAAGATCAACAACATGAAGCCATTCAAAACCTTGTTCTTCAAACGTCTTTGCCTGATTTGCAGGGCTTTCATTAAAAACGGTTGCTTCATTCATATCACCCAGTTTTAAACGCACACAAGCGCCGTCTTTCAGGTCAATTGCGGGAAAAAGAATCATATTACGCTGTCCATTTCAAAAAATTGGCAATCAGCGCCAAACCAAGCGTTTGGCTTTTCTCAGGGTGAAACTGTGTGCCAACCAGATTATCTTTTGCAACGGCAGCAACAATTTCACCACCATAATTACTCGTTGCAAGAACCACATCTTCATCAGGTATCATATGATATGAATGCACAAAATAGGCATGCAAACCTTTTTGCCCTGTTTTGATACCTGAAAAAACAGGGTGATCTTTGTTTAAATCGAGAGTATTCCAACCCATATGCGGTATTTTAAAGTTTTTGTTAGCCGGTTCAATTTCTCTAACATTTCCTTTAATCCAGCCAAGCCCTTCAGTTACCTGTTTTTCAAGCCCGTGTTCTGCCATTAATTGATGGCCAACACAGATGCCCAGAAAAGGTCGCGCTTTTTGATGAATAACTTCTTCCAGCGCCGCCACCATGCCATCGCATCCAAAAAGACCTTTTCGACAATCTGCAAAAGCCCCAACGCCTGGCAAAACTACTCTGTCTGCGACAAAAACTTCTTCTGGTTTGCGACTAACTAAAATATCTGCGCTCAAGCCCTCTTCACGGGCAGCCCTTTCAAAAGCTTTGGAAACAGAAGCTAAATTACCGGAATCATAATCAATAATGACAATTTTCATATTTATAGTCCACGAGATGGCGGGAGAACACCCCCAATAAGTGGTGCTTTTCTATGCAAAGCCTGTTTCTCTGTCGATAGATTTTTAAAGTTTTTTGCTACCATTCTTTGCCTGTCGTGATTATTTTCTGTAACCGCATATCTCTGGAAAAATTGCGCTTCAGCTTCTTCAAGATTGGTTGCATGTAAAATATCAATTTCTCTATACCCTAAAAAAACAAGCTTTCTAGCAACAATATTTTGACCTTCAAATGCCAAATAAAGCCCTGGTATATTATTTAAAAGAAAAGGGAAAACTGAATGATAGTGTATACCAAGCAATATGATGATTGAAAGAAGGAGAATGTAAATTGCAAAAGCCAGCCATAAACGGTTTATCAATAGCCATAATATTGGAAAGATCAGTGCTAAGAAAGAAAATCCATCACGCACAAACTTTATATCTTCTCCAAAAGCTCTTTCATTTTCTTTTGCATTTATTTTCTGGAAAACACGATAGGTAGCCATTCAACTTTTCTCCAAGCTTTATAATTTCAGTCTTCAAGAAAGATGAAATCTGGGTCAATTTAATGACCTTTACTCAATCACCCAGTTTACCTTTAGTTGTTGGCAGTTGATTTTTTACACGCTCATCAATTGAAATAGCTTGGCGCAAAACACGGGCAACTGCTTTAAAACTACTTTCAGCAATATGGTGATTATTCTCACCATAGATATTTTGAATATGGAGCGTTATGCCAGCATTTTGAGCGAAAGCAATAAAAAACTCGCGGAATAATTCAGTATCATATTCGCCAATTTTGTCACGGGTAAAGTCAACATGCCAGACAAGGTATGGCCGGCCTGAAATATCAACAGCGGCACGTGTTAAAGCTTCATCCATCGGTAAATCGATTGATGCATACCGACAAATGCCCTTCATATCGCCTAAGGCTTTTTTAAAAGCTAAACCCAATGCAATGCCAACATCTTCCGTTGTGTGATGTGCATCAATATGCAAATCCCCTTTTGCATGCAAAGTAATGTCAATCAGGGAGTGACGAGACAACTGTTCGATCATATGATCAAAAAAACCGATGCCTGTTTTCACATCATAAGTGCCCGATCCATCCAGATTGATTGCAAGCTTGATGTCTGTTTCATTGGTTTTTCGTTCAATTTCTGCCTGTCGCATGGGATCACGCCCTATAATTTGAATTGGTTTTTCAATTCATTTAACAGCCTGCTTCATGAACTGCAAATTTTTCCACGTTTTCACCGGACTTTATCTGAAACAGATTTGCATTTCATTTCAGGACGATTAAATAGAGGGTGACTGATTTCAGTTTTCAGGAGATTTCTAGTTTTGGCTCACGAAACATCAAAAAATGATTTTGCCTCTCAATTTGGCCCTGTACATGCCACAACAATTACCATGATCCGCAAAGGCGACAAGGTGGTCATTGCCGGTGATGGCCAAGCCTCTATGGGGCAAACGGTTGTTAAATCAAACTCCCGAAAAGTGCGCCGCATTGGAAAAGGTGATGTTATTGCCGGTTTTGCCGGCTCTACTGCAGATGCTTTTACACTCCTTGAAAGATTAGAAACAAAACTTGAACAATATCCTGAAAATTTAATGCGCGCAGCTGTCGAGCTTGCAAAAGACTGGCGCACTGACAAATATTTACGCAACCTTGAAGCCATGCTTCTTGTTGCAGATAAGGAAGTAAGTCTTATGGTTTCTGGTGCGGGTGATGTTTTTGAACCTGAAGGCGGTGTTGCAGCCATTGGATCTGGCGGTAATTTTGCCCTTGCTGCAGCAAGAGCGCTTATTGATATGGAGTTGGACGCAGAAGAAATAGCCAGAAAAGCGATGAAAATTGCCTCTGATATTTGCGTTTACACCAATGAAAACCTGACTGTTGAAAGTCTGAACGTAAAATAAAGCCCTCTCAAGACCACAGTTTTTTTGAAAGCAAATCCCTTCATGACTAATTTTTCCCCTCGCGAAATCGTTTCAGAGCTTGATCGTTTTATTATCGGTCAAAAAGAAGCTAAACGGGCTGTTGCTATTGCTCTTCGCAATCGCTGGCGTCGTAAACAGCTGGACGGTGCAATGCGTGAAGAAGTGATGCCTAAAAATATTTTGATGATTGGGCCTACTGGCGTTGGTAAAACTGAGATTTCGCGCCGTCTGGCCAAACTTGCCGGCGCCCCATTTCTTAAAATTGAGGCAACAAAATTTACTGAAGTTGGCTATGTTGGACGCGATGTCGAACAAATAATCCGCGACCTTGTTGAAGTGGGCATTGGTCTTATTCGTGATAAGAAACGCAAAGATGTTGAAGCCAAAGCCCATATTGGGGCAGAAGAACGCGTTCTTGATGCTCTTGTCGGCGAAACAGCGAGTCCTGCAACCCGCGAGAGTTTCCGCGAAAAATTGAGGACAGGCCAGTTGGATGAAAAAGAAATTGAGGTGCAGGTTTCAGACAATAGTTCAATGATGCCTAATATGGAAATACCTGGTATGCCTGGCGCTTCCATTGGCGTTATGAACTTAAACGATATATTTGGAAAAGCCCTTGGTGGCCGAACAAAAACCCGCAAAATGATGGTTAAGGATTCATATGAAATCCTTATTGAGGAAGAATCTGATAAGCTCCTTGATGAAGATCAACTTATTGGAGACGCCATTTCATCAGTTGAAAATGATGGTATTGTTTTCCTGGATGAAATTGACAAAATTGCCGTTCGTGATGGCGCGCGCGGTGGCGATGTTTCACGCGAGGGTGTGCAACGCGATTTATTACCTCTAGTTGAAGGCACAACAGTTTCAACAAAATATGGCCCTGTTAAAACAGATCATATCCTATTTGTTGCATCTGGTGCCTTCCATGTTGCCAAACCATCGGACCTTCTGCCAGAATTGCAAGGCCGTCTGCCGATTCGTGTTGAATTATCTGCACTTACCAAAGAAGATTTCATACGCATTTTAACAGAAACAGAAGCAAGCTTGATAAAACAATCCGTTGCCCTGATGAAAACAGAAGATTTGTCTTTAACCTTTACAGAAGATGCAATTGAAGCCATTGCGGATTTGGCCGTCTCTATTAATGCCAGTGTTGAAAATATTGGCGCAAGACGGTTACAGACCGTAATTGAGCGTGTTTTAGACGATATTTCCTTCACGGCAACCGATCGCGCAGGCGAAGAGATTGTAATTGACGCCGAATTCGTTCATGCCCAAGTCGATAATCTTACTAAAAATACAGATTTAAGCCGTTACATCCTTTAAAAACTACTTATCTGAAAAAGCGACAGCTTTATTAAGCGTTTTCAGCAAGTCATCTAATGTTGTAGGATCAAGCTTTGCAATGTTTATGGCCAACTTATTAGCAAGTTCTGTTGCTTTTGGATCCAAACAAGCCGTATCAACCACAATACGTGGATTTGAGTTTTCCGCCAAACGTTGCAATTCTTCTGCTTCATCCCAGATAACGTTAAAATAGGCAATTATTCTTTGTACCATCGCCCAGGTTGGCGTACCCCGCTTTCCGTGTTCCAAAGATGAGAGATATGGACTTGAAACACCAATCGCCTTAGACATTTCCTTAAGGGTAACACCCTTTTCCTGCCTAAGTTGTCTTATTTTTTTACCAAATGGAGTCATTATTCATTTCAAATTTTTAAGAGTATACAACTAAAGTCGTATACATTGCATAATAATAGTTTTCATATCATGATT
The DNA here is from genome assembly GCA_938034375.1 of uncultured Alphaproteobacteria bacterium. Classification (GTDB taxonomy): domain Bacteria; phylum Pseudomonadota; class Alphaproteobacteria; order Rhizobiales; family JACESI01; genus JACESI01. The sequence goes on from CALHLB010000101.1 coordinate 5,935, forward strand.
TTTATTGTCTTTCCATATAAAAAAAGAAATGAAGCTTAATAGAAAAAAAATCCACCATTAAAATAACAAATAATTATTGTGGCAATAAAATTATCTATTTAATCATTGTAAATTCTTTGATATAGCATGAAATTTTTCACTTCATTAAACCCTTTACAACTTTATGTTATTATTTCATCATATCGGTTAGAAATCCAAAAATTAGTATCAAAATAAGGGCATTGGTGCATTAAAATA
>CALHLB010000102.1 GCA_938034375.1 uncultured Alphaproteobacteria bacterium
ATATAATAATTCTGTAATTTGATTAATTTAATTAATTAATTTAATTATCATTTTGTGTTTATCATAAAATATAAAGTTACAGGAGAAAATTCATGATTAAACAAATTGCAATCGCCCTTATTGCCACTTCCTTGACAACAACAATCGCCCTTTCCCATGATAAAAAGAGGCCAACCGAACATAAAGGAGTGTCAGTGAGTGACCGAGATGCCTTACAGCTTGGGGCACAGATTCCGGCAATGGATGGCTTTCAAGTACGTGTAAGGAAAGTTGTTGTTGAACCTGGTGGTGTCGTGAAAGCTCATGATCATTCCACACGACCTGGTGGCTTTTTTGTCATTCGTGGCGACGGCGTTGCAGAATATCGTGCAGACGGATCCAAAAAAATTGTCCCTGCCGGTTCAGCTGTTCTTGAACACAAAAAAGTTGATCACTGGATAATCAATGAAGGCAGCGAAGCTGAATTCTTTGTTTTTGATATTGTTTCAGTCGAATAGATAAACAATAGGACTTGCTGGCCTTACCAAACAGGCCAGCAAGCTGCAAAGCCAATATGAATGGGCATCGCCACAAACTTACTCTATAGCCAAGCTCATATAAACTGATAATGAACTTTGGCGCTATTATTTTGTTTTCGTCTTAAGTTTTTCTTATAGATGATCATCATTTTATAAGGCTTATGCTATAAGCCCACAGGCCAGGGTTCATCCCGTCTTTCCAGCACTTCAAAACTATCGCCTACGCTCACTTCTCCTACCTCACGCGGCACAAGATTAACTCCAAACAGGAAGCCGCGTATGCCATCCGCTTTTGAACGGCGTAGTTTGCTTAGTGCTTTTATGGGTTGGTTATTTTCATCGCCTACCCCACTTGTCTGATCACGCGTTGTAACAATGCAACGGGTGCAAGGTTTTACAGCATCAAATATTATATTGCCTATTTTGACGACCTTCCAGCTATCTTCATCCCAAGCCATATCGCCATCAATTACAATATTGGCGCGGAAGCGGGCCATATCCACACTTTCGTGATCCTCACTTGTAATTTCATCATTTAAAGCCGTCAAAGAAGCTTCATTTGCGATAAGGACAGGGAAACCATCAGCAAAACTTACAGGTTTTCCTTTCTTTGCATAGGTTTCATCCGCTAGCCTGTCGCCTGCTTTTTCCATGAAAACGAGGCGCAGATCCGCGCTTAACATATCGCTTAAAGACTCGTTGATTTCTGCTCTTACAAGACTGGCAACAACTTCATCTTGCCAAATAGTAACGGTAACTTTTTCACCCCCCAAGGAAGATTCAATCATAAGATCATCCCCTTTATCATTTTGTAATATCACATTATTTTTACTCACTTGCGTTTTAATTGTTGCCATAGCAGGCAATTCTCTTTGGGTGACAAAACGGTTTTCCCTATCAATTATCATATAGCGGCGATCGTGGCGTAGGCCCGGCAATTCAAGGGTGGATGAATTCAATACAATGCCTTGCAGGCTTTTCACCGGATAAATATTTAAAGCTATTACTTGCGTCATTTCAGTCCTGACATTGGTGTGAAATTTAAAGAAAGCCGGCTATGCAGCAAGCTTTGCCAAACTGCTTTTTCCTGAATGCCGCGTCAAGCCTTTATAGGCGATACCCCCTTTACAGTGCTGCTTGGGCATATTCTTCCATTGTAGGGCATGTACAAAGCAGGTTTCTATCACCATAAGCATTATCGACACGACCAACAGGCGGCCAATATTTATCAACCTTGAAGGCCCCTTTTGGAAAACGTGCCTGCTTGCGGGAATAGGGACGTTCCCATTCTTCTATCAGGTCTGCCGTTGTGTGGGGTGCATTTTTTAACGGATTGTTTTCTCTATCCATTTTGCCGATTTCAATGGCAACTATCTCCTCGCGAATTGCTATCATCGCATCACAGAAACGATCGAGTTCTGCTTTGGTTTCACTCTCTGTTGGCTCTACCATCAAAGTGCCAGGTACAGGCCAACTCATTGTTGGTGCATGAAAACCATTGTCGATAAGGCGTTTGGCAATATCATCAACCGTTATGCCCGCTGAATTGACAAATTCCCGTGTATCCAAAATGCATTCATGGGCGACACGTCCTTTTTTGCCTTTGAACAAAATTATATAGCTATCTTCTAGGCGTTTGGCGATATAATTGGCGTTTAGAATGGCAATTTTTGTCGCTTGTGTTAAGCCTTCGGCCCCCATCATCAAGCAATAGGCCCAGCTTATTGGCAAAATCGATGCGGAACCAAAACTTGCAGCAGAAACGGCATATTCTTCATCCGTATCTATCACAGTCTTGGTGCCATTCTCCCCTAAACAGCTTTCATTATTATGTGCTATATTGTTGGGATCCTTGGGTAGAAATTGCGCCAAATGGGCTTTCACACCAATTGGCCCCATACCTGGGCCACCACCGCCATGGGGTATACAAAATGTTTTATGCAAATTCAGGTGGCTAACATCTGCTCCAAGCTCGCCTGGCTTTACAAGGCCAACCATCGCATTCAGGTTTGCACCGTCCAAATAAACCTGCCCGCCATTTTCATGGGTAATATTACATATGTCACGCACCGTTTCCTCAAACACGCCATGGGTTGAGGGATAGGTAATCATGCAGGCAGCCAGTCTGTCACCAGCCTCGACTACTTTTGCCTTAAAATCGCTCAGATCAATGTCACCATTTTCACAAGATTTGACAACCACCACTTCCATGCCAGCCATTTGGGCAGAGGCTGGGTTTGTACCATGGGCAGAGACAGGAATAAGGCATATTGTGCGTTTCTTATCCCCTCTCGAACGATGGTAATTGCGAATGGTTAAAAGACCTGCATATTCACCCTGGGCACCGGAATTTGGTTGCATGGATAAAGCATCATAGCCCGTAATACTGCATAAAATTTTTGACAGGCCCTCTAACATTATATGATAGCCTCTTGTTTGTTTTTCTGGCGCGAATGGATGAATATTTGCAAATTCTGGCCAGGTTATAGGCATCATTTCTGCAGCGGCATTCAACTTCATCGTGCAAGACCCTAAAGGAATCATCGTTCTATCAAGCGCTAAATCACGATCAGCCAACCGGCGCATATAGCGCATCATTTCCGTTTCTGCGCGGTTCATTTTAAAAACTGGATGAGTTAGGTAGTTGCTTTTACGTATAAGATTTTCTGGTAATTTATATGTATTTTGTTGCCCACTTTCTCCGCCACCTTTCAAATCGATACCAAAAAGCAGATAAAAGCGCTTCAATCTCTTGATCATTCGTTGTTTCATCAAGAGCAATTCCTAAGCAGCTCTTACCGATAAGGCGCAAGTTGATTTTTTTCTTTTCTGCCGCATCCACTATTACCTTTTGCAATGCGCCCACATGAACTGTGAACGTATCAAAGAAATAATCCTGTTCAATAATAAAACCCGCTTTTTGCAAGGCCGATGCAATATAAACCGCCTTCCTATGAATTTCCTGTGCAATAGCTTTCAACCCTTCAGCCCCGTGAAAAACAGCATAAAACCCTGCTATTATGGCCAGTAAGGCCTGTGCCGTACAGACATTGGAGGTCGCTTTTTCACCGCGAATATGTTGCTCACGTGTTTGAAGCGAAAGACGATAGGCCTGATTACCATGACTATCGACAGAAACTCCGACAAGGCGCCCTGGTAGTAATCGCTTATGAGTATCACAACATGCTATATAAGCTGCGTGCGGACCGCCAAATCCCATAGGAACACCGAAACGTTGTGTGGAACCAACAGCAATATCTGCACCCATCGCCGCTGGCTCCTTTAAAAACAGCAATGCCATAGGGTCTGCAATCATAATACCGATGGCTTTATTTTCCTGCAAAGCGGTTATTTCTTGTGAAAAATCACGCAAAGTGCCATATGTGCCGGGATATTGAAAAATGGCCCCAAAAACTTCTTCTGGATTCAAATCATCAACGGCACCTACCTTCACTTTAAGGCCCAATGGTTCTGCCCGTGTTTTAATAACCGCGATATTTTGCGAATGACAATTTTCATCAACAAAAAAGGTATTCGATTTTGATTTCGATGCTTTCTTCGCCATGACCATTGCTTCAGCTGCAGCCGTTGCTTCATCCAGCAAAGACGCATTGGCAATATCCAGCCCTGTTAAATCACAAACCATGGTTTGAAAATTTATAAGCGCCTCCAAGCGACCCTGACTAATTTCTGGTTGATAAGGTGTGTAAGCAGTATACCATGCTGGATTTTCCAAAATATTGCGCTGGATAACAGGCGGCGTTATTGTACCATAATAGCCTTGCCCTATCATGGATGCAAAAACATCATTTTTATTAGCAATAGAACGCATATAAGAGAGGAGATCATTCTCTGATAACGGGCTTTTTTGCTCCAGTTCCAATGGCTTTTTTTGGCGAATAGCGGCGGGAATAGTTTCTTTGATCAGTGTATCCAGATCTTTTGCTCCAATTACCGCCAACATTTCAGCCATTTCTAAAGGCGATGGCCCAATATGACGGCGGTTGGCAAAATCATAGGGTTCATAATCTAAAGGTTGAAAAGACATTGGAGTTATCTCCCTTCCATATTTTGGCTAATTATTTAACCTAATGTTGCACGATATAGCCAAGCTCATAAAAATGATGATGAGTTTTGGCTATACCCCTTTGTTTACGCTCACCTTTTCTTATAAAATAATGATCATTTTATAAGGCTTACGCGATAGGTCTCCTCATCCATCAAGGCTTCAAAATCTGATGGGTTCTTCAAAGTCATTTTGAAAAACCAGCCAGCACCATGTGGGTCTTTGTTAACCATGTCTGGCGCTCCTTCCAGTGTTTCGTTAATGGCTGTTATTGCACCCTCTAACGGAGCAGTAATATCTGAAGCGACCTTGACGCTTTCAATGACGACAATTTCATCACCTTTTGATACCGCGCTTCCAACTTCAGGTAATTCAATGTAAACAACGTCACCTAATTGCTGGGCTGCATAATCTGTAATACCAACAACGACCTCATCCCCTTCAAGGCGCACCCATTCATGCTCCTGTGTATATTTCATCTTTCTTCTCCTGATTTTTAACGCCAGATTTTTTAACGCCAGATTTTTTAACGTTTGAAATTGGCTGGTAAAAAAGGCAAACTATGAACCTCAACCGGCAAGCGCCGCTCGCGCATATCGCCGTATAAAACCGTTCCGTTTCCACTTAATTTTTGTGCTACATATCCCATAGAAACCGGTGCTTGAACCGTTGGACCAAATACGCCAGACGTTACTGTTCCCACCGGATTCTGACCCACCGGATTCTGGCCATCTATATTTTCATAAAGCTGAACACCTGCCCGCATGGGCGCACGTCCTTGTGGACGCAACCCAACGCGCACTTTTTCAACCCCTTCGTCAATCTCTCTTAAAATGCGTTTCGCGCCGGGAAAGCCCCCCTGCCTTTCCCCACCTGTTCTGCGGACCTTATGTATTGCCCATGAAAGTGCAGCTTCAACCGGTGAGTTTTTTTCATCTATATCCTGCCCATAAAGGCAAAGACCGGCTTCAAGGCGCAAACTATCGCGGGCGCCCAGCCCGATAGGCAAAACATCTTCATTTTCTAAAAGTGCCTTTGCCAGTTTTTCAGCCATTTCATTCAAAACTGAGATTTCAAAGCCGTCTTCCCCCGTATAGCCAGAACGCGAAATCCACAAAGGCCCATAAGGCGTTTCAAAAATGCGGCTTTCCATAAACCGCATTGAAGCAATATCTGGCATAATTTGAGATAAAACACATTCGCTAAGCGGGCCTTGCAAGGCAAGTAATGCTCTTTGTAAAACCGGCTCCACCTTGCTAGAAAGATTTTCACTTAAAAGCTTTATATCGTTTTGCTTGCAAGCAGCATTAACAACAATGAAAAGATGGTCTCCACGATTAGCAACCATAAAATCATCGAGAATACCCCCCTTATCATTTGTAAAAAAACCATATCTCTGGTAGCCAGCCCTAAGCCCTATGGCATTGATTGGCGACAGCTTTTCAAGTTCCAAACCAGCCTCATGCCCATGCAGGACAATCTGCCCCATATGACTAACATCAAAAAGCCCTGCTTTTTTTCGGGTATGGTTATGTTCTTGCAAGATGCCAGCTTTATAATGAACAGGCATTTGATAACCAGCAAAAGGTACCATTTTCGCATCTAAAGCACGATGCAAGGAATAAAGAGGTGTTGTCTTGTGGTTATTGCTCATATCCAGCCTCTTTTCAGCCGGTTTTCCGGCATCAAATTTACGCTTCCCCATGAAGCGATTTGATGCCCCTCTGTCCTAAGCCTGAGAATGTTATCCCTTCGGCGGGCTTTATTAAAAAGCCACTCTCCAGAGCGTATTACCTTGAGGTCCTGTTGCCTGAGAGTTTCCGGGCGGTTGCTCCTTCGGCATCGGTTAATCCGATTCTCCCATCAAGATGGTGCCAATTTATATTCATAAAAATGTCAGTGTCAACCGTGTTGCCCCTTTTCTAACATTCCATTTTTTTAAATATGCATGCCTTTTTCATAAAACCATTGTTTGACCTCACTTTGGCCAGATTAAACCTTAACACTTTATTCAGATTTAGTTCAGCCAGAAGCTCTTATGGTGATGGCAGTTGACATTTTAACATAACAAATCTTAACATAACAAATCAGGGGAGGCTCTTATGCCATCCAATCAGATTTTACCTCGCAAACGGCACTTCTATTCACGTGCGGCTATCGCTTTTATCATGTCATTCAGCCTTTTCAGCGCACTGGCAATACCAGCAGCACAGGCCGGCGGCTACAATTACCGCACTTACGGACATCATCCAGGACATTACCAAAACCATCATTATAAAAAACGTCATCATCATAGACGCCATTATAATCGCCACTATCAAGGCCGCCGTCACCATGGGCGCCCACACCATTACCGCCATCATAAACGCAAAAATAATGGTGCTGCCATTGCTGCTGGTGTTATTGGTTTAGCTGCTGGTGCAATTATAGCCAGTGAACTTTCTAAAAACAGAAATAGAAATCGTCAACAACACTATCGCGGTCATAGAATTTCTCATGCACCCCATTCATCTGGCTGGTATCGGGCCTGTGCCAGGAAGTACCGTTCGTTTAATCCAGAGACAGGACGTTACTTGACCTATGGTGGCCAATACAAAATTTGCCGCCTATAAGAAATCAAGAAAAAAAGCACCATAAAATGGTGCTTTTACTTTATAATACAGTATATTTAATTCAAAATAAAAAATTACCTTTATTTAAGTAAAAACCTACCTAAAATATATTGTACATTTATGTTAATAAGATATGTACAGACAGTTTAGTTGTGATAAACTATTGCACAATTGAGCTTGAGAAAAAAGTTAAATCTGCATTGCTCGATTAAAAAACCGCCAATCCTTATATTAAATTATTTAATATTTTAAATATTGGCGGAACCATTACAGAATGAGGATTATCCGGAATGCGGCAAACTGGAATAGTGAAATTTTTTTTATCAAATAAGGGTTTTGGCTTTATCACACCCGAAACAGGGGGGGCAGACATATTTGTTCATATATCAGCCTTAGAACAAGCTAATCTCTCAACTCTTGATCCTGGTACAAAAGTTCTTTTTGAAACTGAACCAGATAAAAAGGGTAAAGGCCCCAAAGCCATCAACCTAGAACTACCAAGGTGACGTTTTAAGAACCTTATATGCTTAATAAAGATCGCTAGGCGCTTTAAGCGGCTTGCGATTTTTCAAGCTTACCAACTTCCCTGTCATAATCTGCAATAAGCGCTTCGATTTCTTTTCCAACAGTGAAATTATATTGTGCAATTTCGGAAACCGGCGTTATTTCTGCTGCTGTTCCTGTAAGGAAGCATTGTTCAAAATCAGCCATTTCTTCTGGCATAATAGCCCGCTCAATAAGCTGCATACCACGCCGTTTTGCAAGCCCAATTACAGTGCGCCTTGTAATACCATCCAGAAAACCTTCTGGCTCCGGCGTATGAATGATACCATCTTTAATAAAGAAAATATTGGCCCCTGTCGCCTCTGCTACACATCCACGCCAATCCAGCATTAAAGCATCAGTATACCCTTCTGCTTCTGCGGCATGTTTTGAAATTGTGCAAATCATATAAAGACCAGCTGCCTTTGCTGTGCTTGGAGCAGTTTTAGGATCTGGACGCTGATATTTTGCCATTGTTAAACGAATACCTTTCAACCGTTCTTCCGGTGAAAAATAAGAAGGCCATTCCCAAGCCGCTATCGCTAAATTAATGCGGTTTTTCTGGGCAGAAATACCCATCATCTCACTACCACGCCAGGCAATTGGACGCATATAGGCGTCCGTTAAACCCTGCTTTTTCAAAACATCCATACAGGCGGCATCAATTTCCTCAATCGAATAAGGGATTTCAAAACCCAGAATATCTGCCGAATAATGCAATCTTTGCGTATGTTCGCGCAATTTAAAAATCTTGCCATTATAAGCGCGCTGCCCTTCAAAAACAGAACTGGCATAATGTAAGCCGTGGGTTAAAACATGCACTTTGGCCTCTGACCATGGTACAAATTCACCATTAAACCAGATGTAACCCTCAAGTTGATCGAAAGGAAGCGCTGCCATTTTTATTTTTACCCTTTTCATGATAGCAAATTTTGAAAAATGCGCCTTTAGTAATCATAGGCAAAAACACTTTTCCATCCGCAACCATTATTTAATTGCGGCATTTATTTAATTAAAGAGACATTAACATAGTCAAAAAATATGTCAATAATACTGACGTATTTTCTAAATTTGTGCTAGAATAATGATATGGAAAATTTTTCACCCAACGATTTGCCTGAAAAGGCTATTATGGTACCGATGTCAAATGAAGATGGCTTTCGGTTTGATTTTTACGAAAGGCTGTTTTTTGCCTATCGTAATTTTACCGATGAACCAGACCAACTTTTATCAGAATTTGGTTTTGGGCGCGCCCACCACCGTGTTTTATATTTTGTCAATCGCTCACCGGGCATTCGTGTCACAGAACTTTTAGACATTTTAGGCATAACAAAACAAAGCCTTGCCCGTGTTTTAAAACAACTTCTCGATAGAGATTTCATTATTCAGCATGTTGGTGAAAATGATAGACGCGCAAGGTTACTTTTTCCCACACAGCAAGGGCGCAATCTTGCCCTTGATTTATCACGGTCACAGTCTTGCCGCATCGAGGAGGCATTAAAAACATTAGGGCCGGAAGGGGAAAAGGTTGCAAAAGAATTTCTTCATCTTCTTATAAACGAATCTGACAAACACAAGATTGAAAAACTGGAGGAAAAATAACTTTTGCAGCCTGAAAAAACAATAAGGGTTTTTTATGCCAGCTTTATTTCGACAGGCAGATCGTGCAAGAATAAACAATCAATCCGGATTCATGATGACAATCCACAATATTGATAAAAAATGCAAAGGGGCATGGACGATGGAAAAACAACAACCCAATGATGAAGCGCCCCATATTCTTATCATTGATGATGATGATCGTATTCGCGGTCTTTTACAGCAATTTCTAAGTGATCATGGCCTAAGGGTCACCACTGCTGAAAACACAAAAATTGCCAGAAACTTTCTGCAATCGCTCGCTTTTGACCTTTTAATTGTTGATATTATGATGCCTGGTGAAGATGGTATATCTTTCACCAAATCCTTTCGCAAAACGTCTTCCATTCCTGTTTTAATGCTAACAGCCAAATCTGATATTAATGATCGTATTGTGGGCCTTGAAACGGGGGCAGATGATTATTTATCCAAGCCGTTTGAACCGCGCGAACTTCTTCTACGCACCAATAATATATTACGTCGCCTCGGCCCGCCTGCCGATGCAACAATTGAATTAATTTCCTTTGGCCCCTTTTCTTTCAACCTTGAGAGAGGAGAACTGAAGCGGGGAGAAGAAATTGTACGCCTCACAGACAGGGAAAAGGAAATGATGCGTATTTTTTGCCAGGCAGCCGGTGATTGCGTACCTCGCCATACTCTTTTAGCAGATCCAGAAAGCGCTGGCGAACGCACAGTCGATGTTCAAATCAACCGCCTTCGCCGCAAGTTGGAAGCAGATATTACAAATCCTGTCTATTTGCATACAGTGCGCGGCGTTGGTTATCGCTTATTGATAGAACAGTGATATTTTAAATGATTTACATACTGGCAATTACTCATTTTTGCCAGTAAGCTTTCTTGGAATAAAATTGATAATGGGTTCATTTACTTTTGGAAATAGAAATAAAAAATCGCTTATTTTTGCGCCGTTTTATGCCCAAAAGCCTTTATGCACGTGCCTTAATTATTATTATCGCGCCAATTGTTATTTTACAATCTGTACTGGTTTTTGTCTTTATGGAAAGGCACTGGAACACAGTTACAAGACGGCTTTCAGCAGCGGTTACAAATGACATTGCCTATGTTATCGATCTTCTTGAAGTCTACCCGCGAGAAGATGACCAAAGGCGTATTTTGCGCGTCGCACGAGAGAATTTACAGCTCAACATAGCACTTTTACCCTCTTCACCCCTGCCGCCTCCTGCCCCCAAGCCTTTTTTTACATTGCTGGATCAAACATTATCCAATGAAATATCCATAAAAATCGGCAAACCTTTCTGGGTTGATACGGTGGGACGCTCCAAATTGGTTGAGATTCGTATTCAACTAGATGATAAAGTGGTGCAGTTCTTTGCTCGCCGCTCGCAGACTTACGCTTCCAATTCGCACATCTTTCTTTTCTGGATGGTAGGGACAGCCATGGTTTTGCTGGTTATTGCTATTCTTTTTATGCGAAACCAAATTCGCCCGATTCAACGCTTGGCCAATGCCGCTGAAGATTTTGGCAAAGGCCGCGACCACCCGAATTTCAAACCTTCAGGCGCAACAGAAGTGCGCCGAGCAAGCCATGCTTTTTTAAAAATGCGGGGCCGTATTCAAAGGCAAATTGAACAACGCACCACTATGCTGGCTGGCGTTAGCCATGATTTACGCACTATTCTTACCCGCTTCAAATTGCAGCTTGCTCTTATGGAAGGTCAAACCGGCATTAAAGAGATGCAACAAGATGTTGATGACATGCAAACAATGCTGGAAGGCTACCTGGCCTTTGCCCGAGGCGATAGTGATGAGCCAAGTGCAGACATCAACCTTTCAGCCCTTTTTGATGATCTGGTACGCCATGCCAATATGCAGGGAAAAAAGGTTATTCGGCATTTTATGGGAGAGATTATTATACAGGTCCGGCCTGTTGCCTTTCGTCGCGGCCTTGAAAACCTTTGGACTAATGCCATACAATATGCCAATATGTTGGAACTTTCAGCTAGGCAGCAAAATGGCTGGATAACCATTATCATTGATGATGATGGGCCAGGTATACCTGAAGAAGAACGTGAAAATGTTTTCCGTCCGTTTTTCAGGTTGGATGAAGCCCGCAATTTAAATAGTGATCATAAAGGAACGGGGCTTGGCCTTGCTATTGCCCTTGATATTGCCCGCACCCATGGCGGTGATATAAAGCTGAATGATAGCCCTCTTGGTGGATTAAGGGTTATTTTGCGGGTACCTGCATAAAACCAAGCCTTAATACATTTTTTGACCATTAGGTATTTTTTGACCAGTACCAGCCAGCACAATATCGCCACTCTCATCAGAAAAGCCAAGGGTTAAAACCTCTGACATAAAAGGCCCAATTTGGCGCGGTGGAAAATTGACTACTGCCATAATCTGCCTGCCCACCAGATCCTCTGGTGAATAATGAACGGTAATTTGTGCAGAACTTTTGCGTGTCCCAATTTCTTCACCAAAATCAATCACCAATTTATAAGCCGGCTTTCTGGCTTGCGGAAAGTTTTCTGCTTTTATTATTGTGCCAATGCGAATATCAACCTTTGAAAAGTCATCGTAGGAAATT
>CALHLB010000103.1 GCA_938034375.1 uncultured Alphaproteobacteria bacterium
AGTGGGAAATACGGCTCAATCAAGGACAATTGGCGATCAGACAACCAGAACAAATCAGACATAAAAAAACTCCTTCGTTTGAAACCTTGAAGCTGATTTGCAATGAAAATTAAAGAGAAAAATTAATAGGTCCTGAGCCTAATCACTTTAAAATGATTTAGCTATATTGTTTTCCGTTATAAACTATACAATAGGAAAACTTTAATAAGCAGCTTTTTGCCAAAAGAAAATTATAAACCACACTCAAATACTTCTAGAGACATAGAATAACTACAAATCAATAGAATTATTTCTGGTCGCTTAACACCGAATCCATTAGAAGAAAAACATGCGACTTACTTTTGCCCTTCCACTCCTTTTTGTATTTCTATGGTCGACAGGCTATATCGGGGCAGCACTTGTTGCCCCTTTCAGCGAACCTTTTTCAATTTTAACCTTTCGTTTTTTAGGGGCTGGTATATGTCTATTCACAATAGGCCTTTTCTTGGGGGGGAACTGGCCATCTTTAAAAAGATTAGCCCTCATCTTTGCATCTGGTATACTTATTCATGGCTTATATCTTTGTGGTGTATTTTGGGGTATAAAAGGCGGTATGCCGGCTGGCATCAGCGCCCTGATGATCGGGCTGCAACCAATTTTAACAGCCATTTTAGCCAGCATTCTTTTAGGCGATAAAATTCACACAAAACATTGGCTTGGCCTTGTAATAGGCCTTTCGGGCCTAGCTCTCGTTATTTACCCCAAATTATCATTTGAAGGAACTGGCATACCCCCCTTTACCCTTCCCTCGCACATTATAGCCGTTTTAGGCATTGTTCTTGGGTCCCTTTTCCAAAAACGGTATATTGGTATAATGGATTTCAAAAAAGAACCGTTTATTCAACAAATTGGCGGCCTTTCCATCGCCCTTCCCATTGCCCTTATGACCGAGAGTTTTCATTTCACTTTCACACCAGAACTCATTATTAGTTATTTATGGATGACACTGATTTTATCCTGCGGCGCTTTTGTTCTATATGTTTATTTATTGCAGTCTGGAACAGCCACAAAAGTTGCCAGCCTTTTTTATCTTATTCCTGTTTTAAGCGCCGTTCAAGGATATTTATTTTTTGGCGAAATCCTTAGTTCCATTCAGCTTGCAGGCATGGCCGTTACAACGGCAGCCGTTGCGCTTGCCTCAGACATCTTCATAAAATCAGGGCACGCAGCATGAAGGAAAAAACAATTCTCATAACAGGCGCCTCAACAGGTATTGGTTATTATTGCGCCTCGCAGTTAAAGATCAGGGGCTACCAGGTTTTCACCACCGCCAGAAAACCAGAAGATATAGCACGCCTTAACAATGAAGGTCTTACCTGCTTTTATTTGGATTACAGGCAGGAAGCATCCATTGAAAGCTGTTTTCAAAATGTGATGGCAAAAACAAATAATAAACTTGATATTTTATTTAATAATGGTGCTTACGGCCTATTAGGAGCGGTTGAAGATATTAAGACGGATGATTTGCGAGAGCAATTTGAAGCCAATTTTTTTGGCTGGCACAGTCTTTCAAAACGCATCATCCCAATTATGCGCCAAAATGGGCATGGAAGAATTATTCAATGTTCATCCGTTTTAGGCATTGTTTCAGGCATGCACCGCGCCCCATATGCCGCAACAAAACACGCCTTGGAGGCCTTTAACACATCCATGCGAATTGAGCTGGCGGCCCATAATATTCATGTCGTTTCCATCAGGCCTGGCCCAATACAATCAGAATTTCTCAATACAGCGCTTAAAACACTGCAAGAAAAAATTGACCTAAATAAAAGTGCTCACAAAAAAGACTATCAAAAAAGCCTTGAAAGATTAAATAAAGGCAACAAATCCTCATTCTTTAAGCTTGGACCAGAAGCCGTTTTTAAAAAACTTCTTCGTGCATGTGAAACAAAAAGACCGAAAGCGGTTTATTCTGTAACAACATTGACCTATATAGTGGATATGATAAGGCGTCTTTTGCCGACTAGACTGGCCGAAAAAATTATTGCTAAAGGCTAAAGACAAAACTTTTTGAAGCAAGCACAAAGGACAAACCTTGGAAGAGTTTTACAAATTCCTCATCATTGCAGCCTTGTTAAGCGTTGCTATTATTCTGTTTTTAGGCCTGAAAAATATGGCAACCGGTGGCTCAGCAAATATGTCACAAAAGTTAATGCGAATGCGAATTCTCTTTCAGGCTATAGCGGTTGGCGTTTTGATGCTGGGTCTTTTCCTATTTGGAAAGTAAATGGTTACATTAAACAAAATTTATACCAAAACCGGTGATCAAGGCACAACAGCTTTAGGCAATGGGGAACGCCGCCCCAAAAGCGATACCCGCATTGATGCTTATGGCACAATCGATGAAACAAATGCGCTTTTGGGTATTGTTAGACTACACACTTCAAAAAATAGCGCCCTTGCCGATCTTGATGCCGTACTCTTACATATTCAAAATGACCTATTTGATTTAGGTGCGGATTTGGCAACGCCAGATATGGGCGAAAAATTGTCTTACGAACCCTTACGAATAACAAAAAACCAGGTTCATCGCCTGGAAAAGGAAATAGACAAGCTTAATAAAAACCTTAGCCCCCTCAAATCCTTTATTTTACCCGGCGGCTCACACGCTGCCAGTTATCTGCATTTAGCAAGAACCGTTACCCGCCGCGCTGAGCGCCTTATCATTAAAACAAAAGAGTGCGATAAAGCCCCCATAAGCGAGGATTGTATTAAATATGTTAATCGCCTGTCCGATTTTTTCTTTGTAGCCAGCCGCCATATCAACAGCTTAGAAAATGAAGATATTTTATGGGTACCAGGTCAAAATCGATAAATTCGATTATTCTTTAAAAAATACAATTTATATCAATAACCCGTTTTTTTCAGGGTTATAAAATTAACTAATTTTAAAATGTAACCTGACATATTTTATAAATGCATTGCATTGGCTAGTATTTAGGAGGGCAATTATGCATTTTGTAGGAATATCCAAGTTTAGGAATATTTTACAATTGGTGGCAATAGTAACATTTGTCTTCAGTTCAACATCCGCTTTCGCAGTTACACCTGCTGATGTGTTTCAAAAAGTGGATTATCTTGGCAAGATTGTAGAGCGTTTTTTAGAAAGCGATCTTCATGAAGCCAGCCTTGAAGAAGATCCTGAACTTGTACCAAGCCGCCCACGCCATGTTTTGAGACTTGCAACTTATGCATATGAAAATATTCAGTTTTTACGCTCCTTAAATGGTCTTCCACAAACACAATCAATTAATACGCAACCTGAAGAAGTCACGCCAAAAGACGTACTCAATGTTGTTAACAGTTCTATTCGCGCTGCAAAGGAAATGGCAGATGTTTATAATGTTGACTTAAATTTTGCTGAACCAGCAAAACCTGAAAAAAAATCACCAAGCGATGTTTTGGCAAGACTTAGATCCATCAATAACGCATTGCAAAAACTTGGAACACCAATACCGCTACCAAACGATGTTTTCAGGATGTCACTCAGCATTACCGAGCAAACAAAAACCTTGACAGAATTAACAAACACCGAAATTAAGGGAAAAGTTCTAAAAGCATCAAAAGCAACGCCTATTCAAGCACTAAATGAAGCTGTTCGTTTATTTAGTGATTTAGAAAAACTGGCACTAAAAGATAATCGCTTTGAATTACCAGGTGGCATTGCAAAACCCCCTCTTCCCCCAAAAGGCGTTAAAGTTACCCCAAAAAATGTTTTGATTGCTACACAATATGCATTGGCAGACATTTATGCGCTTAACGTGAAACTGGGCCATAAAGAAGAATTAAAACTTCCAGAAGAACAAGCCGGCCAAAACCCAACCAATGTTACAAACACACTCTCAGAAGCGCGCCTCCACCTAAAATCTGTGACTCAAAAGTAAAATTTCAGGACTGAAAAAATGCCTAATAAATTTAGTCGATCAGAAGATCAACGCAAGCCCATATACCATAGTTTGACTATACGCATATTAAGCCTTGTTCTTTTGCCCGCCCTGCTTTTAGGTGCTGGCATGATATGGCAAGCCAACAATGCCAACCTTAATATTAAAACATCAATGAACGAACTTTCTGAAAAATCAGAGAGCCTTATTAGTACACAGGCAACTGTTCAAAATATTCTTATATCAACAAACGGCGTCCTATTAGCTGTCACAAGCCTTTCAAACACCCATCAAAGCGGTTTGTTGATGAATGATAAGAAGCTTGTTGAAAAAAACGAGAAAAATATTGCAAATCTTCAGGCAACCATCTTGAAATTTGAAAAGACAATCCAAAAGCTAACCAATGTTAAACAAACTGTTTTGCAATTTAATGATGCTGATTTAAATAGAAAATATTTTTATATTCTAAGAGCGGGGAATAATATTAACAAATTGATCAATATAGCGCTCGAAAGCCATGCGCGTACTAACGAGTTACTCAAAAAACGGAATATCCAAAAAGCCCGTATTAATTATCTTTTTGAAGAACGCTTCAGAATATCTGCCGCCTTAAACCGCGTGAAAAGGACTTCAAAAATTTTGGGCATTATGTCATCAAAATTACAGGAAAAGGCGCTTCAAGACTACCAAGCAAGCCGACAGGCAATTATTGACAATAATGCCCGCATTGGAAAAATTATCATTTCTATTGTTATTACCGGTCTCATTCTTGTATTGGCAATATCCATTACTGTATCAATGATCACAATCACAAGGCCAATGAAAACCGTAGTTGAGGCACTAACAAGTTTGGCTAGCGGCAACTTGGAAGTGGTTTTACCTAAATCCAAAATCAATGAAATCGGCTCTCTTGCCAGCTCCATGCAGGTTTTCAAAAACAATATATTGGAAACAAAGCGTCTTTCAGAAGAAACTGAAAAACAACGTGCAAAATCAGAAGAACAACAACGTGCCTCCATGCATCAATTGGCTGATGGTTTCGAACAAAGCATTGGTTCAATTGTTAACAATGTATCTTCTGGGGCAAATATGCAACGAAGCTCCGCTGAAGCCTTAAGTACATCTGTCTCCGACATGAGCAAGCAATCCAGTGATGTCATGAATGCAGCAGGCGAGGCAGATAATGGCATTCAAACAATTGCCACTGCCGCTGAAGAGCTTGCCTCATCAGTTCAAGAAATCGGATTGCAAGCAGATAAATCAGAAGAAAAATCAGTGGAAGTATCAACGGCCAATAAACAAACAGTAGAACAGGTTAAAAAACTTTCTGAAACCGCTGAAAAAATTGGCTCCATTGTTAACCTAATTCAAGATATCGCAGGCCAAACAAACCTTCTTGCACTTAACGCCACGATTGAAGCTGCCCGCGCAGGTGAAGCTGGCAAAGGCTTTGCTGTTGTTGCATCAGAAGTTAAAAACCTTGCCTCGCAAACGGAAAAAGCAACCTCTGAAATTTCAGCGCAAATAATGGATATTCAAGAAGGTACTGAAGCTTCCTTGAACGCCATTGAAAACTCTGCGGAGGTTATTGAAGAACTTTCAACAATTTCGCGTACCATTGCATCAGCAGTGAGAGAACAAGCAGGCGCCACAGATGAAATTGCCAAGAATGTTAGTTTCTTTGCTGAAAACAATAAAAATGTTACCAACAATATTGGCTCCATTAGTGAAGCAACAGGTGGCCTTTCACAGTCTTCCAATGAAATGTTAAACTCTGCCGATGAACTTTCCAAAACGGCTGACAACCTTTCTGCAGAAGTTACAGAATTCTTAAATACTGTGCGCTCAGCTTAGGGTTACCCAAGACCCTCGTAATTTTAAAACGCCTTAAAAGCCGCCAAGAGCGGCTTTTTTTATTACTATCTTAAAAAAAATCCAAATGTCACATTAATGAAATCCTAAACGCATATAACCATGCCAAATCTTCATAAGAAAAAACCTTTCTTAAAAGATCAAATACCCAAGTTCAAAAAACGCGTTCATTGGGTTTATTAATTGAAGCATATTTGGAGTTTTAGACATGGGTAGCATTGCAGAAAACACATTGGATAACGACCTATCATTTGACGAGTTTGATGAAGAAAATTTCCCTCGCCCTAATGATAATGACTTTGATTCGGTCATAGAAAGTGCCATTTCCCGCCGTGGTTTTTTAGGTGCATCCCTTATTATGGGCACATCAGCCTTTCTCTTAGGCACATCAAGCTTCGTGTCTAAAGCGCAAGCCAAAAGCACTTTCGATTTTGAAGGCATCGCCGCAAATACATTAGACACCATCACCCTTCCAGAAGGCTATCAATGGCAAACAGTTGTAAAATGGGGCGATCCCTTATGGTCTAATGTTCCCGATTTTGACCACGAAACACGTGGAAATGCCACCTCACAGGAAAAATCCTTTGGAGACAATAATGATGGCATGGCACTTTTTCACAAAGACGATAAAAATATATTTGTCTGCAATAATGAATATACAAATCTGAAATTGATTTTTGGCAATCGCGCAAGCAATTTACCCGAAAATGATGATGACATTCTAAAAGGCATGAATGCCCATGGGATCAGTGTCGTTGAATTAAAAGAAGAAGCCGGAAAATGGGAAATCGTCAAAGATTCCCCCTATAATCGCCGCATCACACCAACAACACCGATTGAATTAACTGGTCCCGTTCGTGGCCACGATCTTGTAAAAACATCAGCAGATCCAGAAGGCACAACAACTCTTGGCACATGGAACAATTGTGGCAATGGTCGCACACCATGGGGAACATATCTGGCCTGTGAGGAAAATTTCAACGCCTATTATGCCCGCCCTAATGAGGATTACAAACCAGGCGATGCCTTTGCCCGCTACGGCATTGGTGGCAAAACGCGCGGTCTTGGTTGGGAACAACTAGACAGCCGCTTTGACCTTGGCAAAGAACCCAATGAGTCAAATCGCGCCGGTTATGTTGTTGAGATAGACCCAATGGACCCTGAAGCAACACCAAAAAAACGCACAGCCCTTGGCCGTTTCAAACATGAAAACGCGGAAGTTGTTATTTCTAAAAACGGAGAAATTGTTGTTTATCTAGGGGATGATGAACGTGGCGAATATCTTTACAAATTTGTCAGTGCATCCAAATATGATGCAAAAAACCCAAATCACGATATTTTAGATGAGGGGACGCTTTACGTAGCAAAATTCAACGATGATCTTAGCGGGGAATGGCTGGCCTTAACGCCGGAAACGACAGGCATGGAAAACCAGGCTGAAATATGTGTCTATACGCGTCAGGCGGCTTCAGCTGTTAAAGCCACAACAATGGACCGCCCAGAATGGGTTTCGTCAAATCCAAAAAAAGCTGAAGTTTATTGCGCCCTTACCAATAATAAAAATCGTGGCATCAAGCCCAATAAAGGCGGGGATGAAACGCCCGTTAACGCTGCAAACCCCCGCGAAGCCAATAAATATGGCCAAATTATCCGTTGGGTGCCAGAAAACGGCGACCATGCAGCCCTAACTTTCAGCTGGAACCTTTTTGTATTAGCCGGTAATCCTGTTGTTAATAAAACAGGCCTCCAAGCTGGTTCTGAAAATATTAACGCAGGGAATATGTTCAACTCACCAGATGGTATTGCCTTTGATACAAAGGGCCGCTTATGGATCCAGACAGATGGCAAATATTCCAATGAAGGGGACTTTGAAGGAATGGGCAACAATCAAATGTTGGTTGGCGATACACAAACCGGTGAAATTCGCCGCTTTCTCGTTGGCCCTCGTGAAGCTGAAATTACAGGCGCAACCTGGTCAAAAGATCTTAAAACCATGTTTGTAGGCATTCAGCACCCTGGCGAAAAAGGGCAAGGTGAAAGCCATTTTCCTGATGGCGGCAATTCTGTGCCTCGCTCATCCGTTATCGCGATTAACCGTAAAGATGGCGCGACAATAGGATAATCAAAAATTATTTTTAAACTTATATTAATCATAAATTTGAGAAGAAAGAAAACTCTGATCCTAAGATCAGAGTTTTTCTTATTCAATTTTCTTTCTCTCAAAGACCAGATCCAAAATAAAGTGATATTGATGCTTGACAGTAAAAACCTAGCAGTTGACAGGCTTTTCATAACTGCTTAGCGTGCCGCCAACCTTTCAAAAAAATCTGGTATAGGCGTTTTTTTTTTCTGATGCCATGTCATTTTTGAAAACCGTGATAAGTGAATAAACATACCGAAAGGCATCAGTTCAATAATTGGCTGATTTTTATGTCTGGGAAGGAAGATTATGAAAATACTGGTACCCGTTAAGCGGGTTGTCGACTACAATGTCAAAATTCGTGTAAAAGCCGATGAAACAGGTGTTGAATTGGCCAATGTCAAAATGTCTATGAACCCTTTTGACGAGATTTCCGTTGAAGAGGCTATTCGCCTAAAAGAAGCAGGGAAAGCCGATGAGGTAGTTGTGGTTTCAATTGGCCCGCAACAAGCACAAGAAACCCTACGCACAGCCCTTGCCATGGGGGCAGACCGTGCTATTCTCGTTAAAACCGATGAAGAAGTTGAACCACTCGGCGTTGCAAAAGTCTTAAAAGGCGTTGTGCAACAAGAAAATCCGGGCCTAATAATTGTTGGCAAACAAGCCATTGACGGGGACAACAATCAGACAGGCCAGATGCTTTCAGCTCTTCTTGGCTGGTCGCAGGCAACTTATGCTTCAAAACTTGAAATAAACGGCGATGATGCAACCGTTACCCGTGAAATTGACGGCGGCCTTCAGACAATTAATGTCAAAATGCCAGTTATCGTAACAACAGACTTACGCCTGAATGAGCCACGCTATGCGTCTCTGCCAAATATCATGAAAGCCAAGAAAAAGCCTTTGGATGAAAAATCACCTGAAGATTATGGCGCAGATACTGCCCCACGCCTTAAAGTTCTAAAAACAACTGAACCTGAAGAGCGCCAGGCCGGCATTATTGTTAGCTCCGTTTCAGAACTTGTTTACAAACTTAAAAACGATGCAAGCGTTCTGTAAGAAAGGAATTTGGAAATGACAACATTATTGATTGGCGAACATTCAAATGACGCCCTTTCTGATGAGACCGCAAAAGCTTTAACAGCCGCCACGCAACTAGGTGCGCCTGTTGAGGTGCTTATTGCCGGCAAAGGCTGCCAGGCTGCCGCTGATGCGGCAAGCAAACTTGAAGGCGTTGCCAAGGTTTTAATGGTTGAAGCTGATGAGCTTGAAGCTCAATTAGCCGAACCAATGGCTGCACTAATTCAATCCATGTCTGCAAATTATGATGCAATTATTGCGCCTGCAACAACTTCAGGCAAAAACATTTTGCCCCGCGTTGCGGCACTATTAGACGTCATGCAAATTTCAGAAATTACTTCTGTTATTAGCGCAGACACATTTGAGCGCCCAATTTACGCAGGTAATGCTATTCAAACAGTGCAATCATCTGATGCTAAAAAAGTCATCACAGTACGCACAGCCTCATTCCAGGCAGCTGGCGAAGGCGGCAACGCTGCCATTGACAGTGTTTCTGCCGTTGAAAACCCAGGCCTTTCAAGCTTTGTTTCCAATGATGTCTCAAAATCAGATCGTCCTGAATTAACATCAGCCAAAATCATTATTTCTGGTGGTCGCGCTCTTGGCTCGG
This sequence comes from uncultured Alphaproteobacteria bacterium, assembly GCA_938034375.1. Taxonomy (GTDB): domain Bacteria; phylum Pseudomonadota; class Alphaproteobacteria; order Rhizobiales; family JACESI01; genus JACESI01. The sequence continues at coordinate 9,626 of CALHLB010000103.1, forward strand.
AAGAAAAATTCAACGAGGTCATTTTGCCGGTTGCTGATGCTCTTGGTGCAGCCGTTGGTGCATCACGTGCAGCTGTTGATGCTGGTTATGCACCCAATGACTGGCAAGTTGGACAAACAGGTAAGGTAGTTGCACCTGATCTTTATATTGCCGCAGGTATTTCAGGTGCTATCCAGCATTTGGCCGGCATGAAAGATAGTAAAATCATTGTTGCCATCAACAAAGATGAAGAAGCACCTATTTTCCAGGTTGCAGATTACGGCCTTGTTGCCGATCTTTTTGATGTTCTTCCTGAATTTTTAGACAATGTGAAATAATTATTATTGAAAACACTTGTCAAATAACAATGTTGCGGCGCAAGATGATTCTTGCGCCGTCTTTATATAGTGTAAGCCTTATAAAGTGATCATCATTTCATAAGAAAAACTGAGCGTAAACAAAGAAATAATGCCAAAATTCATAATCATTTTATGTGAGCTTGGCTATATGAAAATAAGCTAATTAAAAGGAATGGAACGATAATGGCTATTCAAAAAATTGGTGTAATCGGAGCCGGACAAATGGGAGTAGGCATCGCCCACATTAGTGCTATTGCAAATTATGATGTCATTATTCAAGATATTAACGCCGACAACCTTCAAAAGGCGATAACAAACATTGACAAAAACATGCAGCGTCAGGTCGACAGCGAAAAAATTACACTTGATGCTAAAAAGAAGAGCCTTTCGAAAATTTCAACAAGCCCCACTCTTCATGATTTAGAAGATTGTGATCTTGTTATTGAAGCCGCAACAGAAAATGAAAAAATAAAAACGAAAATTTTTGAACAATTAAGTCAAATTGTAAAAAAAGAAGCAATTCTGGCCAGCAACACCTCCTCCATTTCCATCACCCGCCTTGCCGCCAGTACAGATAGGCCCGAACAATTTATCGGCATCCATTTCATGAATCCCGTCCCTGTTATGAAACTGGTTGAGATGATTAGAGGTATTGCGACAAGCGATGAAACATTTAAGGCCAGCGAAAGTTATATTAACGCACTTGATAAAACAATTGCCGTTTCAGAGGATTTTCCAGCCTTTATAGTCAATCGCATTTTAATGCCTATGATTAATGAAGCCGCCTACACCCTTTATGAAGGTGTCGGCTCCATTGAGGCAATTGATACAGCCATGAAACTTGGCACAAACCACCCAATGGGTCCTTTGCAATTGGCCGATTTTATTGGCCTTGATACATGCCTTTCAATTATGCAGGTTCTTTATGACGGTCTGGCAGATAGTAAATATCGTCCCTGCCCCCTTCTCGTAAAATATGTCGAAGCAGGCTGGCTTGGCCGCAAGACAAACCGTGGTTTTTATGATTACCGAGGAAATGAGCCCATACCTACTCGCTAGCGCATGATGCATTTTCATGAATATCATCTGTTATGCGCTAAGCCTTTATTCTTACGCGAGTTTTTATCCCATAAGTGAAGTCACTTATGGGAAACACGCTCTAAAGCGTAAGCCTTTTAAAATGATCATCATTTTCTAATAAAAGCTGAGTGCAAATAAAGAAAGAGTGCCAAAATCCGTTATCATTTTATATGAGTTTGGCTATAGTTCAAATAGAGCAGAAGAAAGCCCATAACCAACCATGATCATCAAATTAATTGACAACCATGGTTGCCAATAAATAATTAAGCCTTATTCCAAGCTTTAAAGAACTCCTGTGATCCGCATTCCTGTTTACGCAATTCAATGACACGGCGTATCTTTGCAACAGATTCTTCAACTGTCTTATCGCCTAACACACGACGGTTTGCGCGGATTTCACGGGCAGTAACAAAATTGGCTGTGGGTACTGTATAGGCAACAGATTCCAGCATTTTTGCCCCTCGTGGATAACCTACAAGGTTCATTAATTCCAAGCGGTCACTTGGCACATTGCCTAAACCCTTGCGGATTGCGTAATTTCTCACAAAGGCAAGCTTGCTCATCTGGATCATTGGGCCAATATCAACATCCATATTCAAGGCATGGATGGCTTTACCTAATTTTGTTTTACCTAAAGCGCGAAATTCCCGCCAATTATTTTTACGAACATTCATGCGAGAAATGGCATTATTCATATCCGTAACGATTTTCTCAAGTAATTTAGCCTTTTTCTTTAATTCACGTTTGCGTTTACCACGCTCTTGCTCTGCCATTTGTCGCAGGCGATAACTATAACGCTCTTCCCTCGCCCCCCGCGCATTGGCTGCCAAAGTACTGGATGTGTTCGCATTGAGAAGTTGAAAATAACCAAGCGCTGTTGAAAGGGGGCGTCCACCACGTTTTACAAGCTTACATTTTTTATTACGCGTAATAGCTTCTCCAGAGACAAGGTCAAAAGGTCCTTTCCCCCCTGTTTCAAGCGCATAAACTCCAATAACCTGTTCAGCGGAAAGGCCATATCGTTTGGCCTCTTTTGCAAAAGCAATTTTAAACGGCTTTTCAGCGATATTGGGAATCTTTAAACCATAAAGGTCCCGCATTGCTTTTCGCAATTCTTTTGCTGTCGGCAAAGTGCTTTTTTGAGGCGGCTTCTTTTTCGGTGCTAACCTATTGGGATCAACCGGCCTTTTTGGTCCTTCATATTTGGGCGGCTGCACCAAAACAAAATGCTTGCGTTCAAAGGGCCTGCCCTCTCGGCGTAACCGCGTACGGATATCTTTCTTGCGTTCAATTTCAGCCCAATATGCCCGTTCACGTGCCTGAAATTCTGCATAAGCCTGCTGGTATGCCCGCAATTGTTCTTGATAGGTCGCAGCATTAACTTTAAATGCAACTGCGCCCATCAACAGTGCAGTCATTAAGAAAAATCTCGTTTTACGCATGAAACATTATCCCGTATCTTTGAATAAAGAAAAACTATCTAATCATGACTCAACACAAGATAAGGTTAACAAACCCTCAACGTTTTTCAATGTAATGCAGAGTTATAGCCAAAACCCTAAAATTGTGATTAGAAGAAGCGCTTAATGTTCAAACTCAGAGCTTTTAATAGTATTCACTTTAAAAACCTTAATAGGCTCTATTTGCAATAAAATGAGCCATTTCTTTCAATGTTGCAGCCTTATCACCAAAAGGTATGAGCAGTTCTTCGGCTTCTTTTACCTGTTCACGCAATAAATTACGCACATCCTCAACCCCATGCAAGCCCACAAACGTTGCTTTTCCCTGTTCGGCATCTTTACCTGTGGCTTTTCCCATCGTTTCAGCATCAGCAATAACATCCAGCAAATCATCAGCTAATTGAAAGGCAAGACCTATAACTTCACCAAAACGGATAAGGCGTGCGCGTTCCTCGTTTGTAGCACCAGAAATAATCGCGCCCATTTCCACACCAGCCCGCAAAAGCGCACCCGTTTTCATGGCTTGAAGTGTTCTGATTTCCTGTTCATTTTTTTCTTCATTTTCTGCTGCAATATCGAGCATTTGCCCGCCAACCATGCCAATAGCCCCAGCAGCTTGAGCAAGGCAGGAAACAAGTTCTGACCGTATTTTTGCATCTTCATGAGTTTTTGGTGAAGCCAAAATCACAAAAGCCTCCGTCAAAAGGCCATCACCAGCCAGAATTGCCGTTGCCTCGTCAAACTTTTTATGAGTGGTTGGCACCCCACGGCGCAAGTCATCATCATCCATGGCAGGTAAATCATCATGAACGAGTGAATAGCAATGGATACATTCAAGAGCAGCCGCTGCGCGGCGAACCCCTTCCCCTTCCACATTAAAAAGGCGCGCAGTTTCAATAACAAGAAAAGGCCGCACCCTTTTACCACCATTTAAACTAGCATAACGCATAGCCTCAAAAAGCCTATCTGGCCAGGAAATCCCCTTTGGAGGCGTAAAGGTTAAAAGCGCTTTCAAATCACCTTCAACAACTTTGGCAACATCTTTTAAACGGTCTTTAAATGGAATTTGGGAAGTGCTTAACATAATCTCTCATTCGCCACTTTGTTTTCATTGTGGTTCTTATTTCATATTTTAAAGATTATTGCCAAGCGATAAATAATAGAAATGTTCCGCTTACCTTTTATAAAATGCTCTTATAAAATGCAGGAAATTGTGAAATTCGTATTCTAAATATAATTTTCCATCCCTTTGAGAAATTACATAAAACCCCCCTTCTTCAAGGTCCAACTCACCTGTATCATTTACAAACAACGCATCATCAACCACGCTATTATGTGCGGAAATGATTATATTTTTTCCCTTTTCATTGGGAAGGCCTGCATAAAGTTTAACAAGTTTTTTAATACGATTGTTTTCATCCTCAAAATAAGGACCTTTGTGAACAAGCAATCTGTCCGTTATATCAAATCCACCAAAAGCCAGTAAAGATGTCTGCCTTGATCGACAACTGGGACTGGAAATAACTTGTCCAATGGGAAAATTTATATCACGTAAAAACTCCCCCATGGTCCTTGCCTGAATTTTACCGCGTTCGCTCAAACAAACCGCTTTGGCAAAATAATCATCCTCCCCAAATCGTGTCGGCTTACCATTCTTATTGTGCAGATGGGTTTCCATCAAATCATACATTTCAACATCTATCCACTTCTCGCGTTCAGCATGGCGAAAATGAAGGATATAACCTCCCTGCATAAGACGATACGCCCATTCATAGTCTTCTTTCATCTTTTCAGTCTGCACCTTAGATGCATTGATAACTTGATGCGGCGATAATAAAATCACAGCCAAAACACTTCCAAAAGCTATTGCTAAAATAATGAACTTCAAGAAAAGCCGTCTATTAAAAAATTTAGTTTTAGGTTTAGATTGATAATTTGACATATTACTCTTACTTGGATTAATTATTCGTCCTTAAAAATAATAATGTAATTATGTTTTTTTATGGGCCTATGTACAAATACCACAATCCCTTTACGGAGAAATATTTCGTGAAAACGTGCTTTTTAAAGATATTTCTAATCACTGCACTTCTAATTTTACTGTTACCTGCAATCCTTATTCATTCTTATTCTATTATAAATCCCATCTCTACTTTAATGATAAAAGATACACTAACGTTTAATAGTTACGAACGCACATGGATACCACTTAACGAAATATCTCCCCACGCCATTCGTTCTGTCATGATGTCAGAAGATGCCCGCCATTGCGCTCATAATGGCGTTGACTGGCGGGAAATGAAAAAAGCATGGATCTCAATACAAAATGGAGGAAAAGGCCGAGGTGCCAGCACGCTTACCATGCAGGTCGTAAAAAATCTGTTTTTATGGAACAATAGATCTTATATCAGAAAAGCCCTGGAAATCCCGTTAGCACTATATATGGGGCAAGTCTTATCAAAAGCCCGTATATTAGAAATATATTTAAACATTGCCGAATGGGACAAAGGCATTTATGGCATTGAAGCTGCAAGCCAACATTATTTTAATAAATCAACAAAAAATCTATCCCCCCAACAAGCTGCACTTTTAGCCGTTACCTTGCCGAATCCTATAGCCAGAACACCCCATAAACCAGGCAGAAGGATGGAAAAACTATCAAACACAATCATTGCTCGCGCAAGGTCAGCAGGCCCCTATAGCCAGTGTTTATGAGATAAAAAATCATAAAATATGGCACACGATGCTATTTTTTATAAATTATCACTGGCCAAATCTCTCATTTAACTGTATAAGCCGGTCACTTATGAGATATTAGTGTAAATTGGCTGCAAAAAAACGGATTTATTCCCGGCTCAAAGCGCCTTTACCTTAACCCACTGGAGACGGATATGGCAGTCCCTAAAAGTAAAATCACACGTATGAAACGCGGTCACCGTCGTTCTGCGGATGCATTGAAAAACCCAACTTACATTGAAGATAAAGATTCCGGTGAATTACGCCGCCCACACCACATTGACCTAAAAACAGGCATGTATCGTGGTCGCCAAATTCTGGAACCTAAAGACGATATTTAAACCTCTCAGAGATAAATGCTTATAAAATGGCCGGCTTATGCTGGCCTTTTTTATTGATTAAACTATAAATGACGCCAAATTAATAAAGAGACGCCTTTTATGACCTTTTTGAAAAATTTTCCGCTGCTTATTGTACCTTTCATCCTCTATAATTTTTTAAGCTTTGGGCTTATTACTAAGCCCATTCAATCTTTCCAGACAGAATTTTTAAGCATTGAAATGATGTCGGGAAGCACCTTTTCTATCGACATTGGAAATTTACTTGTAACACTTGCCCTCATTCTTCTTTTTATAGAAATCTTAAAAGCAACCAGAACAGGAAAGACAACAATTATTGACCATTTATTGTCAACATTCGTTTTCATTGCTTATCTTATTCAGTTTATTATCGATCCAAAAGCAGCCACAAGCTCTTATTTTATCTGTCTTGTGATTGCATTTTTAGATGTTGCTGCTGGCTATTCAATCTCTATCAGAGTGGCAGCAAGAGATGTTACCTTAGAGCGATGATTTTAGACGCATTTCCCATAAAACAAATACTTACGGGAAATGCTTTATTGAAATTAATTTTAGCCAGCGTCAGCTTCGAACCCAGCCTTTTCTATGCCCGTAAGGGCTGCTGCTTCATCATTATCTGATGTATCACCAGTAACGCCAACAGCGCCAATAATTCTGCCGCCTTTTTTAACCAGCACACCACCTGGAACGGGCAGAATCTTACCTTCAGATAAAGCAATAGCGCCGTCCATAAAGTGGGGTCTATCAATGCCATTTTGATTAAGCCAGCGCCCTCCAACACCAAGCGCAATACAGCCATAAGCCTTGCCCATTGCCATTTGTGGGCGCATGACAGAAGCACCATTATCCCGCTGCAATGCAATCAAATACCCCCCCGCATCCAGCACCGCAACAGTTAAAGGCTTGAGGTTCATTTCCTTGCCCTTTGCAAGCGTCGCTGCAATAATTTCTTCGGCTTTTTCTAAAGTCAAATCAGTCATAGTCTCTTCCCAAAATAATTGTCGTTATTTGACACAAATATATTGGATAATATTTCCCCATGAGCAAGACTGGATTTTACGTATATTCAAAATTTATTCGACTTGATTGATAAAAGCTGGTTCAGGCCAATTAAATACTGAAAATTGGTTCAACCATAATAGGTTATACCCTTTCTTCATAAAAGGAACCTTTATCCATACGGTGTATCTTACGTTTCAAAGCATCGTCATAAGCATTAGAGACGGTCAAAGCCAGCGCTTTATTATTGGGAAGCCCTTTATCGACTGGAAAGTCCTCCATAACAATTTGTGTTTTAAGACCTGCCTCCACATTGAGTGGCCCAGAAACAAACTGAAAGAGCTCTTCTGAAGTGTAAGGCTTTGCAGCTTTACGTTTTATCTTTTGTATTGGCTGAATCCGTTTCAGCCCTGAACTGGAGAAACCATTCTTTTTACGGCCCAAAAAACATTCACTGTGCCAGTTTGAGACAATCTGCATATATTAAAACACCAACCTGTTTTAAAGCGAAACAGAATATATTCTTTTCGCTTTTTCTAAGGTGAGTGCAGCAAACAGCGTGCCAAACAATCAATTTGTTAAGAAAATATTAAGACCTTTTCTGCGCCTATTTCTTGCGTTCAGCTTGTTCTAGGCGCGCCTGCAAATCAGCCATTTGCGCTTTAAGAGAATCAATAGTCTCTTCCTCTTCCTTAGAAGAAGCTACATCTGAAGTTTCATTTGGCGTTCCAGAAAAAGGCATAAAAACCTGCATAGCTTGTTGAAAGATTTCTGTATTACGCCGGGCCTGATCGCTCATCATATCAATGGCCGTTTTAGAGCCAAACCCTGCCGATAACTGATCACGAAACTGATCTTGCTGCTGGCGAAATGAATCCATAGACTGCTCAAGATAACTTGGAACAATGGTTTGGACACTATCCCCATAGACTTGAATAAGGTTTCGAAGAAAGTTGATGGGCAAAAGATTATG
>CALHLB010000104.1 GCA_938034375.1 uncultured Alphaproteobacteria bacterium
GGGAAAATAACGCTTAATTGCTTTGAATTGCTCGTCACTTAAACAGAATAAATAACTCATCATAAATCTCCTTTACAACAACACAACAACTGAATCATATTCTTCCAGAAATTTAAACCAATTTAATAGATCATGAGCCTAAATTAAAAGAATGGGAAATTTACTATAATTGTCATAGACCGCACCGCGCACTCGCAGGAAAAACACAATTTGAAATCCCAATAGAAAAACTTCTCAAAGCACCTAAAAAAGTCTAAAATAACACGTCAATCAAGGTGAAGCACAACACACTCGGATAATCTTGCCATCGCAAGCCATCGCAAGACAGCCATCGCAAGCCATCGCAAGACAGTAGAGGTTTGGTTCAATGCAGACTTTACTTTGTTTCTTGTTCTGTAATTATTACATCTAATGACGCAGCGACCCTCCGGTTGCTTTTTCAACAGCTAGAATAATTTTGTTGGAAACCGCTTCAATTTCTTCATCGGTCATTGTTTTGTCATTGGGTTGCAGGGTGACATCAATGGCAAGTGATTTTTTATCTTCACCTAAAGTCGCACCTTCAAAAATATCAAATAGCATTACATCCGTAATTAGATTCTTGTTAACGCCTTGCGCTGCTTTCAGAATTTTTTCAGCCTGGACATTTTTATCAACAATAAAGGCAAAGTCACGATGCAGCGGTTGCAAACCAGATAATATCATAGCCCCTTTGCTTTTTGTTCCTTTTTTACGAGGCATAGGTAAGGCTGCAAGGTTTAATTCAAAGCCAACCACAGTGCCTTCAATGTCCATTTCTTTTAGCAAGCGTGGATGAAAAGCCCCAAAATAACCGATAATATTTTTAGGCCCTTGTTGAAGTGTGCCAGAGCGTCCAGGATGAAAATAATCCGGCGCCCCTTCAACGATCTGCAAATTAGTAATATTAACGCCTAATGAGGCCAAGACACTAAGAGCATCTTCTTTTGCATCATAAAGCGTTACTTTTTGTGGCTCATTGGCCCAATGGCGCGTGGCGATATGATGGCTTGCCATCTCACGGCGAATACCAGACGCGCAATCATGCTGCCCTTCAGGCGTGTCATTTTCAAAAATCTGGCCCACTTCAAAAAGGGCTGTATCGCCAAACCCGCGATCTGCATTGCGCTGCGCTGCTTTTAGAAGACCCGGTAAAAGACTGGGTCGCATATCGGAAAGATCTGATGAAATGGGATTGGCAATTTGCAATTCATTGGCGCCACCGCCAAAAAGAATAGCTTCCTGTTTGGAAATGAAAGACCATGTGACAGCTTCCATCATGCCGCGGGCGGCCAATGTACGTTTGGCTTTCCGGTTACGCATTTGCTGAAGGCTTAGCTTTGAATTACCAAGTTTTGTCATAGAAGGTAAAGGGGTCGATGGTAAGTCATTAATGCCATAAATTCGCACAACTTCTTCTATCAGATCGGCTTTTCCAAAAATATCAAGGCGATAACTGGGTATGGCAACTTTGAATAGAGACGTAGAACCGGAAACCCAAAAGCCCAAAAGTTCCAAAATTGCTTTTATTTCGCGCGCTTCTATGTCAATGCCTGAAAGGCGCTTAACTTCTTTAATTGGTAATTCGACAATTTTGTCAACATTTGGAATTTCACCAGCAAGGTACACTTCACTCGGCTCCCCCCCACAAAGTTCCATCACTAAATGTGTGGCTTCATCAAGGCCTGAAAGCGTGAAATTCGGGTCAACACCACGTTCAAAACGATAGCGTGCATCGCTATTAAGGCCAAGTTTACGGCCTGTTTGTGCAATTTGATAAGGATCCCACAGAGCGGATTCAATTAAAACATCTATCGTTTCATCCGTTGCTCCAGATTGTGCGCCACCCATAATGCCTGCAAGAGATTCAACACCCTTTTCATCGGCAATCACACCCATGGTTTCATCAAGTGTATAGGACTTATCGTTTAAAGCAGAAAGTTCTTCACCTGCTTTGGCTGCACGAACAACCAGAGTGCCAGAAACTTTTGCTGCATCAAAAACATGAAGCGGGCGGCCACGGTCAAAGGTCATGTAATTGGTAATGTCAACCAGAGTATTAATAGGCCGAAGACCAATGGCCGTTAGGCGTTTTTGCATCCAGTCTGGAGAAGGGCCATTTTTTACACCTTTAACAAGTCGTAGGGCAATAGCAGGACAAAGGTCTGGCTCTTGAATATCAACCTTGACAGGACACGTGCCCTTGCCGCGTACTGGTGGAATAGGTTTGTTTTTCAGTTTACCAAAACCGCTTGCCGCCAAATCACGGGCAATTCCGTAAACACTTAAAACATCAGGGCGATTAGGCGTGACACCAATTTCTATGACCGGATCATCAAGCCCTGCATAAACAGCATACGGCGTACCAAGGGGCGCATCATCTGGCAAATCAAGAATACCATCGCCATCATCTAAAAGCTGAAGCTCACCACCCGAACACATCATGCCACGGGATTCAACGCCTCTGATTTTTCCAACTGATAAAGTAATATCAAGGCCTGGGACATAATCGCCTGGAAGACCCAAAACGCCCTTCATGCCAGCACGCGCATTGGGCGCACCACAAACAACCTGTAACGGCTCTTCGCCCCCATTATTGACAGATAAAACACGCAAACGGTCAGCGTCAGGGTGCTGTTCAGCACTTAAAACTTCAACAATTTTGAAAGCGGCCAGCATTTCGGCCACGTTTTCAACCTCTTCAACTTCAAGGCCAATAAGGGTGAGTTTTTCCAAAAGCGCTTCAAGCGTATCATCAAAGTCAAGATAGTCACGAAGCCAAGAGACGGTAAATTTCATGGGAAATACTTTCTATTCAACACCTTCAACAATTACAATATCGCTGTCAGAATAAGCTTGTCTTAGCGGTACAGCCTTTTGATATTCTTCAGAGTGATAGCATTCGAGTGCTTTTTCATACGTTTCAAATTCCAAAATCACATGGCGCTTGCGGAAGGGCCCTTCAGGGCCAACACATTGCCCGCCGCGTACAAGGATTTTCGGGTTATATTGTGCAAAGGCAATTTCATCTGCTGCAATATAGGAAGGATAATTATCTGCATCCGTCACATCAACATGAACAATCCAGTAGCCTTTGGGTTTTGTCACGAAGAAAGCCCCCCAACCATGCTTGGAATATCAAGCGGGCGGAAGCCGTAATGCTTCATCCAGCGATAATCAGCATCAAAGAAGGCGCGCAAATCAGGGGCGCCATATTTCAGCATCGCCAGGCGGTCAATGCCAACGCCAAAAGCAAAACCTGAATATTTATCAGGGTCAATGCCGCCGTTTTTCAAAACATTCGGATGCACCATACCGGAGCCTAAAATCTCCATCCAGTCATCCCCTTCACCAATTTTTACTTCCCCTTGAGCGAAAGTGCAGCCAACATCAACTTCCATGCTTGGTTCCGTAAACGGGAAAAAGCTTGGGCGGAAACGCAGTTTCACACTTAGAATTTCGAAAAACGCTTTGCAGAATTCTTCCAAGGTCCATTTCAAATGACCCATGTGAATATCTTCCCCAATAACCAAACCTTCAACCTGGTGGAACATGGGCGTGTGCGTCTGATCCGAATCACAACGATAGGTGCGGCCAGGAATGATGACGCGGATGGGCGGTTCTTCCTTTTCCATTGTGCGGATTTGCACCGGTGATGTGTGTGTACGTAAGACGAGGCGTTCACCATCTTCTTTTTCCTTGAGGAAAAAAGTATCGTGCATTTCTCGCGCTGGATGTCCTTCAGGAAAATTAAGCGCTGTAAAATTATAATAATCGGTTTCAAGATCAGGCCCATCGGCAACACCAAATCCCATATCGCCAAAAATAGCGGTTATCTCATCAATAACCTGGCTAACGGGATGAATGCGCCCCTCATTAATTGGGTCAAAACGAGGGGGGAGGGTTACATCAACCTTCTCCCTTAAAAGGCGGACATTTAAAGCTTCTTCTTCCAAAATGTGCTTACGGGTTGAAAGAGCTTCTGTGATGCGCCCTTTCAGCCCATTGAGGATTGGCCCCATTTCTTTGCGCTCTTCAGGCGTCATCTTGCCAAGGGTTTTCATCTTTTCAGATAAAATACCCTTTTTTCCAATTGCACGAATGCGAATATCTTCCAAAGTGTTTTCATCGGAAGCATTTTGAATTTCAGATAGGAGGTTTTGTTCCAGTATGGCTAAGTCTTCAGACATTGTGTCTTAATTTCCAGCTTTTAAATAAGTGTTTCAGGCTATGTTTTAACCGTCTTTTCAAAAAAGAAAACCCGCATAGATGCGAAAACACCAATGCGGGCCAGTTTAATTCCAGACTTTTTATCTTATTGCTTGTCTGAAACTTGTTCCTAAAAAATTATAATGTTTAAGAAAAGGCAGATTGTGCTTGTTCAACCAGACCTTTGAAAGCATCCGGCTCGCTGATAGCAAGCTCAGATAAAACTTTGCGATCAACATCAATATTCGCTTTTGTAAGTCCGTTCATAAAGCGGCCATAAGTCATTTCGCCATCTGTATGCAGGCGCACAGCAGCGTTAATACGTTGAATCCATAAGGAGCGGAATTGACGTTTGCGAACTTTACGGTCGCGATATGCATACTGGCCAGCTTTTTCAACCGCCTGTTTCGCAACGCGAATTTGGCGTGAGCGAGCGCCATAATAGCCTTTAGCAGCTTTTAAAACTTTTTTATGTTTGGCATGAGCGGTAACACCGCGTTTTACACGTGACATGATTTAATCTCCTGGAATCTTTATTAGCCGTTTGGCAAAAACTTTTTCACAATGCGCGCATCAGCTTCACATAGAGTGCTTGTGCCGCGTGCTTTGCGAATGAAAGAATTGGACCGTTTAATCATGCCGTGGCGTTTACCGGCTTGACCTGCTTTAACCTTACCGGAAGCGGTCAGTTTGAAACGCTTTTTAGCGCCAGATTTTGTTTTCATCTTGGGCATTTTGCTTTTCCTTATCTATATGCTGCAATCCCTTAAAGTATTAGGCAAGGCAGTCTGTTTGTCTTTTCTTAAGCGATAAAAGTCGCCACGGCATGCCCATCCTGAATTTTCAGAAAACGCCGGACCACTTGAATGTCGCGCTTTATAAGAGAAATGAGAAGAAAATGCAAGCACCTTATGAAGGAAGTGCCGTTTCTCTCATTCAACCCTGATGTGCGTAATAAACACATCAGGATTTCATAAAACAAAATAACTATTTGGAAGCCGCAGGCGCCAAAATCATAATCATTTGTCGGCCTTCAAGTTTGGGTTCAAACTCAACTTTGGCAATGCCCGCTGTTTCCTCTTTCACTTTATGGAGGAGCTGCATACCAAGTTCTTGGTGAGCCATTTCACGGCCTCGAAAACGCAAAGTCACTTTTACTTTGTCGCCTTGATCGAAGAATTTATTAATAGCCCGCATTTTGACTTCATAGTCATGGGTATCAATATTGGGACGCATCTTGATTTCTTTCACGTCCACAGTCTTTTGCTTCTTGCGAGCTTCAGCAGCTTTTTTTTGTGCTTTGAATTTGTATTTGCCATAATCAAGGATTTTGCAAACAGGCATGTCCTTGCCGGCATTGATTTCTACAAGATCAAGCCCTGATTCAGAAGCCATATCAAGCGCTTTTTGAATAGGTGTCTCGCCGTGATTTGTTCCTTCCGCATCGATAAGCTGAACGGCTGGAACGCGAATGTCGTCATTAATACGGGGGCCTTCTTTCTTAGGGGCCTGCCCTTTTTGGGGTCTGCGAATTGTTCCACTCTCCTGAGTTGTTGATGATAAAATTTTATATCTGGTACTTTACATCTTTTGAGGCAAAGTCAACAGATTTCAGTCATTCTAATTGATAAAATCTTATAAATTAAGAAGACGAACATATAAAGCTAAAGTTTTTTGACACATATGTTCTTTTGTGAAGTTGTTTTTAATGTGATTGCGACCGCGCAAACCCATTGCTTGTCTTTCTTGTGGGGAAAGTTTCAAAATATCTTTCATCGTGCGGGCCAAGGCTTCTGCATCCTTGTTTTCAATGCGCAAGCCGCTTGCTTTTTCAAGTGTGCAGTGTGGGGGGCATAAGATGGTTTCCGTTGCGCCGCCGTGATCAAAGGCAATAACAGGTTTTGCCATGGCAGAGGCTTCCGCAACCGACCGACCAAAAGCTTCAGGTTTGGTTGATGGTACAATGACTAAATCTGCAAGAGAAAGCGCAAGCGGGACATTGTCAAAATGGCCGGTTAAGGTAATATCTTCCATCAAACCTGCTTCAAAAATTGCAGAGCGAACACGGGCCTGAAAAGTTTCACTTTGTGCTTTGCCCACAAACACAAAATGAGGAGTTAGGCCTTCCTGTTTGAATAGAATTTCTGCGGCTTTTATCGTGAGTAAATGTCCCTTCCAATCAGTTAATCGCCCTAAAAGCATGATAATTGGTTTATGTTCTGGCAGGTGCCACTTTTCACGCAAGGCATTTTGGTCTTGCGGTTTAATGGTATTCGCATCAAAAAGCTCCAAATCTGTGCCGCGATGTATGACGTGGATTTTCCAATCCGGCAGTTTATAACGCTTTTTAATAAGGTCGGCTGTATAATTTGAATTCGCAATAACGGCTTTGCCAGAAACCATGATCGAATTATACCAGCGTTTGAAAATGTTTTTTTCCGAATAGATGCCGTGATAAGTGGTTAAAAACGGGACCTTGAGCGCTTTGGCCGCACCAAAAGCTGGAAAGGCTGGCGCTCTTGAACGGGCATGAATAAGGTCAACGCCTTCTTTTTCGGCTAATGCAATGAGCTTTAATTTATTAAGCCAGAAGTGATGCAATTTCCATTTGCTATCAAGAGGCATGAAAATATGTTTACCACCTATTTTTTCAATTTCTTCAACAAGACGCCCCCCTGCGCTTGCAACAACAGCTTTACCGTTTGCATTGATGATGGCTTTGGCAATATCAATGGTTGTACGTTCAGCACCACCGGTTTCAAGTGTCGGAATAATTTGTAAAATTGTCTTGCCATTCAGGTCTGTCATGTCATTTTCAGGTCTTAAAATCAAAATTATAATACCCCTTCTAAACGAGGCTTGCTAATGAGCCAAGAAATTTCCTAGCAAAGTGAAGCAAATATGATTGAATTTATAGAAATGGGTAAGCCAAATAATAAGCGTAAAATTGCTTACTGTGTTCAAAAAGCGAAAAGACGGGCTGAAGACAGCCAGGCAGGTCTTTTTTGGCTGGGCGGATTTAAGTCTTCCATGATGGGCAGGAAAGCTTCTTCTCTTTCAGGCTTTGCCCATGAAAAGAAACTTGACTATACCCGCATGGATTATTCAGGTCATGGTCATTCGACAGGAAATTTTGAAGAAGGCACGATTAGCCTCTGGCTTTTAGAGGCACAAAAGATATTTTCCTCTATTACAAAAGGAGCGCAGATTATAGTGGGTTCTTCCATGGGGGCATGGCTTGCGCTGCTTCTGGCCGAAAATCTAATTTACCAAGATAAAAAGCGATTAAAAGCAGTTATCCTGATTGCTCCTGCATGGGATATGACAGAAAATCTTATGAAACCGCGTTTCGATGCTGCTGCTCTTGAAAGTCTGGAAAGAGATGGCTTTTACTTGCGATCGTCAGCATATGCAGATGAGGAGTATGTTATTACCAAAAAACTTTTGAAAGATGGCAAAAAACACCTCATAAAAAACCGTCTTCTTACAATTCAAAGCCCCATTCACATTCTTCATGGCGATGAGGACCCAGATGTACCCTGGCAATACGGGCAAAAATTGATGAACCACTTGCCCCATGCTGATGTTTGCTTCACGCTTGTGGAAAAAGGTGACCACCGGTTGTCAAAACCGGAAGATTTAGAACTCCTAACAAAGATTATTGAAACATTCCTTTAATAATGTGCATATAATAGTTTTCAAAAACTAATCGAATAAATGACCCTCTTGTTTTTAGGCATATAACGGGTAAGACACTATTGAACGTTAATTGACTAAAGGTGCGCTATGAATACCGCTCAGAAAATTTCTGAAAATAACCAAAAGCTCATAACTGTTTTTGGTGGTTCGGGCTTTGTTGGACGTTATGTTGTAAAGGCTCTTGCAAGCCGTGGGTATCGTATTCGCGTTGCATGCAGGCGACCAGATCTGGCCGGTCATTTGCGCCCTATCGGCACTGTTGGTCAAGTACAGCCCATTCAGGCAAATTTACGGTATCCTGATTCTGTTGCAAAAGCATTGGCCGGTGCTGATGGCGTGGTTAATCTTGTTGGTATTTTATATGCTTCTGGAAAGCAAAACTTTTCAACCGTTCAGGCGCGTGGCGCCAACATTGTTGGACAGGCCGCTAAAGCAGAAGGCATAAAAAATATCATACACCTTTCTGCCATTGGTGCAGACAAGCAAAGCAATATCGCCTATCAACGTACCAAAGCCGAAGGAGAAGAAGCGGTATTAGCTGCTGTACCGGAGGCTATTATCTTACGCCCTTCCATTATTTTTGGAGCGGAAGATAATTTCTTCAATCTTTTTGCCGGCATAGCAACGAAAACACCTGTTTTACCTCTTATTGGTGGTGGTAAAACCTTATTCCAGCCCATCTATGTAGGCGATGTTGCAGAAGTTGTTGCCCGCACCATTGATGGGGAGCTGGCAGCTGGCAAAACCTATGAACTTGGTGGTCCAGATGTAGCAAGTTTTAAAACCTGCCTTGAATTGATGTTGGAAATCACGCAAAGAAAGCCGATGCTTCTGTCCGTTCCCTTTGCCCTTGCCAAATTAAAAGCAGCTTTTTTACAATTACTGCCAAAACCGCTTTTAACGGTTGATCAGGTTCGCATGTTGGAAAAAGACAATATTGTTTCTGAAAAGGCAAAACAGGAAGGCCGTACGCTTGACGGGCTTGGCATCCAAGGGCAGGCCATGAATGTTATCTTACCAACATATCTGGAACGGTTCCGCCCTTATGGACAGTTTGCGCCTAAAAGCTCTTAACCAATAAAATAAAGCCCTGCCAGCCCTGCGCTTCCAACCAATATGCGCCAATAGGCGAAAGGGGCAAAGCCGTGTTTTGTTACAAAGTCGAGAAGATATTTCACGACAAGGGCGCCCATGATAAAGGCGGCAGCAAAACCGATGGCAACCAGCATAATATCATCGGATGACACATGATCGATATTTTTATAAAGATCATAAACAAAAGCGCCACCCATTGTTGGCATGGCTAGAAAGAATGTAAATTCTGCTGCAGAACGCTTATCTGTACCCATTAAAAGAGAGCCGGCAATCGTTGCTCCAGATCGAGAAACACCTGGAATCAGCGCCAGGCACTGGCAAAAACCAATAGCAACACATAGCCATATTGGGTAGGTTTCAACATTGGTAAATTTGGGCGTCATATTTGAAGACTTTTTATCAACCCAAAGCAACACAAAACCACCCAAAATGAGCATAATGCAAATAAGGAGCGGGCTTTCAAAAAAAACGTTCTTAATCAGGGAATGCAATAAAACACCAAAAAAAGCAGCAGGTAAAAAGGCAAGGGTGACGCCTGCGACAAAACGCCTTGCCTGTGCGCTTACTGGAAGGGCGCAGGCAATTTTCCAAAGACGGAAAAAATAGAGTGTTAGAATAGCCATAATAGCACCCAATTGAATAAGTACTTCAAAAACCTTACCTGTATTTTCAAAGCCTAAAAAATGTCCGGCAAGTAAAATATGGCCCGTTGATGAAACAGGTATAAATTCAGTAAGACCTTCAAGTATGCCTAAAATCAATGCAGAAATAATTGTATCAGAATGCATTTATTTACCTTTTAAAAGGAGGATGGGAGATATAGTTTGATTGCCTCATAACAGACATATTTTTGATTTGATAAATGTGTACGCCTCATGAATAACCTTCCATGTCATTACACAGAGAATTAAGAAAGCCTTATAACCATGCTCAGACTGGTACACCACCCTTTTTCTGCCTCAAGCAGATTTATCCGTCTGTGTCTTTCAGAATACGGTGAAGAAGTTGAATTGACGGAAGCAAAACCATGGGAAAGGCGCGAGGCACTTTTAAAAATTAATCCAGCCGGCACCTTGCCCATTCTTGTTGACAATGCGGGGCCTGCCATTTGTGGCCATGATGTTATAGCCGAATATCTGGATGAAACGCGCGGCCCCTTAAAACGTGAACACCGTTTAATGCCTGAAAATCCTGTTGAAAGGGCCGAAGTTCGCCGCTTGATCTATTGGTTTTTAGTCAAAATGGAAGCTGAGGCCACCAATTATCTTGCCCATGAGAAAATTCATAAACTGGAAATGGATAATGGTAAAACCGCCCCCGACAGTCAGGTTATTCGTGCAGCAAGGGCAAATGTTAAACCGCATTTACAATATATTTCTTATCTTGCCGGTACGAGGAACTATCTTGGTGGTTTGCGGCTTTCTTATGCTGATTTGGCTGCTGCTGCTGCCCTATCAATAATGGATTATACGGGGGATGTACCATGGGAGCAGGAAGAGGCTGCAAAAACATGGTATGCACGCGTTAAATCGCGCCCGTCTTTTCGCCAGCTTTTGGCTGAACGCTTAAAAGGCTTACCGCCATCCCCTCATTATACGGATTTAGACTTCTGAAAACACGCGACCTGCATAAATTCAAAGAGGCTCTTTTAAAAGATGCTTTGGCCATGGGGTTTTGCCAGATGGGCATTACCAGGCCATATAGTTTTGGGACAATGTCAGCACGTCTGGAAGAATTTCTTCAAAATCAATATCATGGAACAATGACATGGATGGAAGAGCGCCAGAATTGGCGCTCAAATCCGAAAGAATTATGGCCAGAAGTTCGTTCAATAATCATGCTGGCCATGAATTATGGGCCTGATACGAACCCGCTTGAAAATCTTGCAAAAAAAGATAAGGCCAGTATTTCCGTTTATGCCAGAAACCGTGATTACCACGACCTTGTGAAGGGACGCTTAAAACAGATGGCGGGAAGGCTGGTTGCAAAAGCTGGCGGAAATGTAAAAGTTTTTGTGGATACAGCGCCCGTAATGGAAAAACCGCTCGCTCATCAAGCAGGGCTAGGCTGGCAAGGTAAGCACACCAATCTTGTTAATCGCGATAATGGCTCATGGCTCTTTTTAGGGGCGATTTTTACAACATTAGAACTACCTTATGATGAAAAAGAGGTTGATCATTGCGGTTCTTGTCAAGCTTGTCTTGATGTGTGCCCAACAAAGGCCTTCCCTGAGCCTTATAAATTGGATGCGAGACGTTGTATTTCTTATCTCACCATTGAACATAAAGGCATCATAGATAAAGAATTGCGCCCGTTAATGGGAAATCGTATTTATGGGTGCGATGATTGTCTTGCTGTATGTCCGTGGAATAAATTTGCCAAAGAGGCGCAAGAGGTTAATCTTATGGCTCGCAATGATTTGCGAAGTCCCGATTTGACATTTCTGCTTACTTTGGATGATAAAACTTTCAGAGAATTCTTTTCAGGCTCTCCTATAAAGCGCATAGGGCGTAACAAATTTGTTTCCAATGTTTTAATTGCAATAGGCAATTCGGGGGATGAAAAGTTTATTCCCATGGTGGAAGGTTGCCTTAGAGATGAAGCAGAGATTGTGCGGGCTATGGCAATATGGGCTTTAAAGAAATTATTACAGGAGGATGCTTTCTATCAGATCAAAAAATGCTATGTCCCTCATGAAAAAAGTGCTTCTGTTTTAAATGAATGGATGGAATAATATGAAACTTTTTGTCTTTGGTCTTGGCTTTTCTGCACAAAGCGCTGTTAAATACTTGTCGCCATATATAAAAGGGCAAAAGGGGTGGATTGCTGCAACCTCAAGATCAAAAGAAAAAATTCAGGAAATGGAAAATGTTGGAATCAAAGCGCATCTCTTTAGTGGAGAAAAAAAAGGTGATGACCAACTAGAAAAAAAACTTTTAGAAGCAACACATCTTCTCGTTTCCATTAGCCCTGGGCAACAAGATCCGGTTCTTGCTCATTATAGTGATATTATTAAACAATCCAAAAATCTTACATGGATAGGCTATTATTCGACCGTTGGTGTTTATGGAGATCATCAAGGGGCATGGGTTGATGAAACGGCTCAATTATATCCAGTGAGCAAACGGTCAAAAGAACGGATTGTTGCCGAAAAAGGTTGGCGATCCCTTGCCTATACCATAAATGTGCCTTTGGCTATTTTTCGACTTGCTGGTATTTATGGACCAGGGCGCAATGCTTTTGTTAATCTGGAAAAGGGAAAAGCGCGCCGCATTATCAAGCAGGGACAGGTTTTTAACCGTATCCACGTAAGCGATATTGGCCTGATGACTGAAAAAGCAGCTTATTTGAAATTGGATGGTATTTTAAACGGTGTCGATGATGAGCCGGCCCCTCCGCAAGATGTCGTTGAATATGCTGCTATAAAAATGTCAAAACCAGTGCCAGAGGGTATAGCTTTTGATAAGGCCGATTTATCACCCATGGGGCGTTCTTTTTATGGTGAAACAAAACGGGTTTCCAATAAAAGCACAAAACAGCGGTTAGGTATAATGCTCACCTATCCAACTTATAAAGAAGCGTTGGATACATTGTGGGAGGATAAAAATTGGCAAAATGTGCCGCCTTTGAAAGAAATAATGACGTGACCAGTATTGCTACAAAGAAAGAAAAAGCTGAACTGCCAGTTTTCAATATCGCCATTCTAACAATAATGACGATGATAGCTTTTGCCAGCAATTCTGTTTTTGCCCGTCTTTCTTTGTCATTAAATGCGGTTGATCCGGCAAGTTTTACAGCTATCAGGTTGATTTCTGGTGCTTTGCTGCTTTTATTACTGGTGAGTTTGCGAAAAAAATCTATGAAAACGCAAAAGTCGCACGAAAATTTTTTAAAAACATTGTTATCTTCTTTTGCTTTGTTTGGGTATGCCGCTTTCTTTTCTTTTGCTTATATCAGCATTGAGACGGGAATTGGGGCGCTTATTCTTTTTGCTTGCGTGCAATTTACTATGATTGGTTATGCCCTTTATAGTGGTGAGAGGCCAAGCTTCCAGTCATGGCTTGGCATATTTTTGGCCTTTTCAGGATTTGTCTATCTGGTTTTTCCAGGTCTTTCAGCCCCCGATTTAAAGGGTGCTTTTTTAATGGCCTTATCTGGCATTGCATGGGGCATTTATTCATTGAATGGGAAAGGGATTGCCAATCCTGTTCAAGCCTCTGCCCGAAACTTTATTTTTGCTATCCCTCTTTGCATATTTTTGGTTTTGATTTTTTTAAATGAACAAAATCTAACCGGTCCCGGCATCATGTTGGCCATAGCATCTGGAGCCGGCACATCTGCTCTTGGTTATGTTTTATGGTTCAAAGTCTTAAAATTCCTCACAACAACAAATGCTGCCATTGTGCAATTAACAGTGCCAGTTTTGGCAACGTTGGGCGGAATTATTTTGTTAAATGAGCCTTTAACTCTTCATTATGGTGTCGCTACAATTCTTATTTTGGGCGGTATAGCGCTTTCCATTCTGGCAGCTAGAAAAAAAGCTCATAATTGAAGATTTCATTTTCTAGAGCGTGTTTCCCATAAGTGAATTCACTTATGGGATAAAAACTCGCGTAAGAATAAAGGCTTAGCGCATAACAGATGAATTCATGAAAATGCATCATGCGCTAAGAAAAAGGAATGTATCTTCTTTTCGCATAAAAATGAACAAGAGAAGCACCAAAACCGGAGCGAAGCTAGGAAAAGGTCACGGATAGTCCGCGTACATGCGGTACATAAGCTTATACGCCCTCTCTGGATTTTCTGTCAAGAACGTTATAAAAAACAATACTTTCCACTATCATTAGACTTAATTTCATATTTTCACCTATAAATTAATAGACAGTGGAAAAATAACATTTTTCTATCATTTTTCCTGAGGTAAAAAATACCGATAAAGCCACGATAAAACCGATGTCTTTTAAAGTGAGAAGTAAAGGACAGCGTTTAGCCATAGCTCAGCGTTGCATCTTATAGCCAAATTCCTTATCAATTTATATGAGCTTGGCTCTATGGCGTAATCCTTTTAAAATAGTTTCGCTATATATAAACGGAATGATACTTTCTCTTTAACTCTCAATTGATCATTGTTGTGACCGTTCTTCAAATCCGCCATAAATTTTTTCAGTCGATGATTTTGACACGCAAATCAGCCCCCTATGGTGTTCGAAGGCGCGCTTCTTTTATTGGCGCGCTTGGTTCATGCATTTTACCCTTCCTTATTGGGCTTTTAATGTTTGTTGCTGGTGAATTGATCATTCTGCTTGGACTTCAAACTTATAATGATCCTAATTTCTTGGGTGGATTGGGGTTCATTTTAATGTTTTCACCGGTGTTATCGATTTTCGCCGTTGTGCCAGCATTCATATTATCCATTCTTGCCATGAAATATGGCGTTGCTGGCTGGTTGGTCGCAATAATGACAGGTGCTGTTGCCGGGGTATCGATTTTTATCATCGGTCCGGGCGATGATATGCGGGGAGATCCCATTATTTTTGGTAGTATTTTTGGTGCCGCCTTTGGCATGGTATTTTGGCTCTCAGCACGCTTGTCAATGCCCCAGGCATTCATAGATAAATCGGAGAAAGCGTATTAGCTTTTTGCCCGTCTTGCCTTTACCGCTGAAATATGCTGTCAAATAAGGGGCAATTCAAATACCATCTACGATTACCAGTCAATTCATTGGTGAGCGCTAGAATTCTTATATTTCACACCAGAAACATTGTCCAATTTCTCAATACTGGCAGAGCATAAAATGAATGATATCGAGCGGGAGATTCAAGAGTTAATTCATTTAATGATCGAAGAAGATGACGGCGAGGAAAGTATCTTTGATCTAGAATACCTAGACGCGGATCACACCAAACTTGCACTTCTGCCAGAATCACTATTGGAGCTTAAAAAGGCCAATGTGCGTTTACGTGAGATCAATTTGAATAATACCAAAGTGTCTAATGTTTCACTGATCAGCGAATTTCCGGAATTAAAAACACTCTATCTCAACTCAATACCCGCAACGGACCTATCCGCTTTGGCGCGTTTGCATCAGTTGGAAACCTTGACACTGCGTAATGTTCCAATAAACGATTTGACTTTCCTGTCCCAGATGACGTCCCTCAAGGCTGTTTTTCTTGCGGGAACGCAGGTCAATGATCTTTCTCCCCTTGCAAAATGCAGGAAACTCATGGAATTGAACATCGATGACACGGCAATCGTTGATCTTGAGCCATTGGCAACCCTATCAAAACTGAGAAACCTAAGCCTGGATAGAACCAGCATCGAGAGCCTGTCCCCTTTGTTTGGTCATAAGAGCTTATCTGCATTGAGTGCTGTTAGAACCAATATTTGTGATTTGACGCCTTTATCTGGGTTAAAACAAATGAAGCGCTTAAGATTGGATCGCACTCAAGTTTCTGATTTGAAGCCGCTTTCAACATTGGAAAAGTTGAAGGAGCTGAGTTTGAACTTTTGCCCTGTCGGTGACTTGAAGCCGCTTTCTAATTGTCAAAAGCTTATCCATCTTTATCTTCGAAAGACAAAGGTGAGTGATATTACGCCAATTGCAGGGTATAAATTACAAGATCTTTTGCTTGACGGGTCTGAACTTGCCGACATCACACCCATTAAAAGCAATCGGAGTATTCAAAGAAATCATACAGACAATACAGGCCTTTCTTTTCGAGATACACCAATCGCGCGGTTAGACCCTGATGGCTACGGCTTCATTGCCAATATAAACAATTGTTATGCCCGCACTGATGCCCTCTACAGTTATTTTAAAGTGACAAAGAAAGACCCTTCCGGGGCGTCTTTTAAAAATCTTGAGCTTGTGCCAATCCCTGAGCGGCCCGAACAAATACAAACACTCTCCTTTGTACGCATTAAAGAAGATTTGCTCGAAATTGAAAGCCGTCCATTCTCTGATAAAGAGCTAGAACACATCAATATCGATGAATTTAAACAACGGGTAAAAGCCTTTGAGAGTGCCGCCAATAACATATACAGTGATCAGCATTTTAAATGGTGTGTCCTCGACCTCGTGAATTTATTCGATGGGGGCAGCTTTGAGTTAGACTGGTTGGAGATAGAAATTCAAAGCCACATCCTTTCTGATTTCGTGCAGTTTGAACAAACTCGAAAAACGAAAGAGTATACACAATTTAGCAATAAAGCTTTAGCTTTAAAGGACTTTATTGATCAGATCCTCAAGAGGAACCCTCATTCAAATAACTTATCTGCCTGCCTTCTAAAGACCCAAATAAATACAAATGACACATGTCTTGTGGCCGCATTTGATTCCATTCTTAATACATTCGATTTGATTGATTTTTATCTGTTTCAATATCGCGCCCGTTTTCTGGCAAAACACTTGTTGCATTATTCGCAAACGGACTGGGCAACGCTTGCAAAAAGGATTCTCAGCCGAAATGCAGCGATTATGATTGGCACACTTGCTAATGATTATATGGCGGGTGCCAAAATCTCTTCTGATAAGAGTGAACCGTCACTTCTGTGGTTGAAAGCCAATAAAAAAGCGCTGATTAATTTGAGTGCTGCAGAAGATGAGCAATTTAAAAAATGGTTGTTAGCCACGCTGTCCAATGCAGAGATTTGGATAAAGTCAGGCCGTCCCCTTTATAACCCAATATATCCAGATGAAGATCTTAATTCTGAGCTAGAGGACTTAGAAAATAAAATCTGGTGTGGTTATTATCAATATTTCGATTTTCCTGTTCATTTTTAATTTTGACCCTCAACTGATCCTTTATATTGCTTTTACCTAATAGGTGTTTCATTCAAGCTCTTATGCTTTAGGAAAAGAATGAACAAACTGATTTTTTTCTTTTTTCAGTATAAAATAAAGCGTTAGTCCCCTTACGCCCAAGAAGGCAGAAAGAGCGAGCCAAAGGCCATGATTTGCTATTAATGGATAAGCAATATAATAGAGAAAAATCATTACAATGAGAGAAAAAATCATGGAATTCCGCATCGCGACGGACCGCGTTGCCCCTAAAAAAATACCATCCATTTGAAAGGCTAAAACGCCGATTAAGGGTGTTAAGGCTGCCCATGTCATATAGGTTTCTGCCAATGTTCTAACTTCTTCATTCACTGTCATGAAATCTATTAGAAAGGGACCGGATACCAGGAAAAATAAGCTTAAGAAGCTGGCTTGAAAAAAATTCCACCATCCTGTTAATTTTATTGCTCGATCGAGAAGAACTTTTCTGCCAGACCCGATAGCGCGGCCAACAAACTGTTCGGCTGCAACGGCAAAGCCATCTAGAAAATAACCGGCAACCATAAAAAAATGCAACAAAATCTCGTTAGCGGCCAAAATCTCATCAGATTGATGGGCTGATTGGCGTGTAAAAAAAGCAAAAGCGGCAAATAGGCAGAAAGAGCGGATCATAATATCACGGTTTAAAACCATCATTGAAAGAAGTTTCTGACGATCGAACAGGAGAGGTAACAACGAAAGTTTTTGCTGCCAAAATGAAGGTATAAGAAAAGGTATTACAAGTAAAACGGTTAGAGTTTCAGCCAGTAATGTGCCATAAGCAACCCCCTCCAATCCCATATCGTAAAGAATTGCTAAGGTGTAACTGATTACTATATTGGCAATATTTAAAAATAATTGAGATAGAAAACTTAAAAATGGCCTGCCTACGCCCAATAACCAAGCAAAGAACACAAAATTCAATAATGAAAAAGGTGCGGATAAAACCCGAATAAGATAATAATTTGTCGCTTCTTTTGAAACTTCAATGCTTGGCTGCATTACAAGAAGCCCGAAGTCCAAAATTGGGCGCGATAAAAGAATGAGGACTATTCCCACAATCGCTGCAATAAGACTGGCCCTCATAAGAATGCCAATTAATTCCTGCTTGTCATTGCGGCCATACGCCTGCGCGGTTAAGGCAGATGTTCCAAATCTTAAAAAATTAAAGGTGGTGAAAAGAAGCCCTATAAAAATACTGGCAACAGCAATGCCACCAATTAAAGCTGCTTCACCCAATTGGCCAACAATCGCCGTATCGGCAATGCCGACCAGAGGCGTTGTTAAATAACCAAGCGCCATGGGTACGGCTATTTTCAATATAGCCTTATGGCTAAGCTCGTCTTTTCCCGAAATCATTTTTAGGTGCCTATGATATAAAATGCTTTACTATTAAGAGTATCTGCATTTCTTGTTTATGAACGGCCAAATAACTTGAATAGCCTTAAAATAATCCAGATAGGCACAACAAAACCAGCGCCGAGTAATAAATAGCGAAAGGCCCATTTGAATGAATCAAAGCCAAGATTATAAATTTTAACAATCAGATTTTGAAAACCTGTTATAATATCCAATAGATCAAGATTAAGTGCGCTTAAAATAATGCCAACTACGAAAGATATGATAAGAAGTTTTATAAAAACCTCTAAAGGGGAACCCCCAAGAAAACGGGTCAAACCAGACATTACTTTCGATCCTTATATTATCAGTGACTAGGTTCCGATCCTAGTGATAACAGTTTTTATTTTCTTTTGAACTAAAAATTTTAAAGCAGTTTTTTCAATTTTGCCAATGTATCTGCCTCTTTTGGCGCTTTATCCATTCTTAAACGTGCAATATGAGGCAATCTTAAGACAATACCGGACTTATGGCGCATGGAGCGGTCCACGCCTTCAAAAGCAACTTCAAGCACCAGACCGAATTCAGCTTCTGCACGAACAGACCGAACAGGACCAAATCGTTCAACTGTATTTTCACTTACAAATTTGTCGATGATGAGAAGCTCTTCATCATTGAGCATGCAAGATGCTTTGCCAACAGGCACTAAAGCATTATCATCTGTCCAAAGAGCAAATGTAAAATCTGTGTAAAGGCCTGCGCCTCTGCCGTGGCTCATTTGAACATAAAGCAAAACGGCGTCCATCCTGAAAGGTTCCCGCTTCCACTGATACCAATGCTCTTTTGGCCTTCCTTTTAGATAGGGGCTTTGCCATTGTTTTAGCATTAACCCTTTAATCATTTTATCAGGTGGGTTTTGGCGCATTGACTTTAAATCACCAAAGTTTTGAAAAGAAATCAGGGGGGATAAATCAAAACGAGTTCTTTCTATTTGAAAGAAATGTTCCAGCTTCTGTCTTCTTACCTTAAAGGGAAGAGGCCTTAAATCCTTGTCACCTATTTTTAAATAATCATAAAGGCGGATGATGGCAGGGCTTTTTTCTAATATTTTTTTTGAAACGGTTTTACTGTTTAAGCGCTTTTGCAATGTTGCAAAATCAGAAATAGAGAACAGCCCGTTATTTTTTCCTGTAAGGGAGTTGGCAATAAGTAATTGCCCATCAAGACGCCCTTCAAAATCAACATTTTCAAGAATATCTGGAAATGCATTTGAAATATCGTCTCCAGCTCTAGAATAAAGCTTTGCTACCCCTTTTTCACTAACGAGTTGAACACGCACACCATCCCATTTCCATTCTGCGGCATATATTTGGGGTGTTATTTCTTTGGGTTCTTTTTCTTCTAATGCGTGCGCCAACATGAAAGAATGAAAAGGCGCTTTGGCAAGATTTCTTGGTTTTTCAGCCCTTCCCTCCAACCATGAAAAAAGGTTTGCATAAGGTGGTTCTAATCCATGCCATAATTCTTCTATTGCACTTATGTCAACCTGCCCGAATTTGGCTAAGGCTTTTCTTGCAAGATGCGTTGAAACACCAACCCGCACGCCACCTGTAGCAAGTTTCAAAAAAGTGTAACGTTCTTGTGCTGGCAATTCATCGAGAAGCATTTCAACGCAATCGGTTATTTGCCCCTGTTTAGTATTTTGCAGACGCTCAATGACTTCATGTAGTTGATAGATTTTGGAGCTTACTTGCTTATGACTATCCCATGTTAAGGCAGTTGTCTCCACTATATCGCCTACAAAATCATTGGAATAACGAAATAAAACCGCATCCAGTCTTTTTTCTATCAGTTTGCGTATTTGAGCAGGTTTTATTGCTTTTAAATCAAGCGCACCTGTTAGGGCTGCAAGGGCATATCCACGATCGGGATTTTCTGTTTCATTAAAATAATGAATAAGATGCTGAATTTTACCATGAGGCGATGGCGTAAAAAGTAAAAGGTCAAGAAGGCCTGCAAAAGCTTTCATCCGCGATTTTTCAGCCTTTCATCGGCTATTTCAGACCTCAAATCAGCCAGTTCCTGGCGCAAGGCTCTAACCTCTTCAATAATGGTGGTCGTTTCACTATGAATGGCTTGTCTGTCGGCATCTGCTGTTGATTCATGCTCATCTTGCATAGCAGAAACAATAACGCCGATAAAAAGGTTTAAAACGGTGAAAGTGGTACATAGGATGAATGGCACGAAAAAGAGCCATGCCCAGGGGTGAACTTCCATGATCGGGCGCACAATACCCATCGACCAGCTTTCCAGTGTCATAATTTGAAACAGGGAATAGGCAGAATGACCAAGTGTGCCAAACCAGTCCGGGAATGTTTCTTTAAATAATTTGGTGGCCATGACGGCAAAAACGTAAAAGACAAGCCCCATAAGCAGGAAAATGGAGCCCATGCCTGGTAAGGCTTCAATAAAAGCGCCAACTACGCGGCGTAATGTTGGCACAATGGATATAAGCCGTAAAACACGCAAAATTCTCAATGCACGCATAACTGATAAGGCGCCTGTTGAGGGCATCAGGGCAATTGCAACAATGATGAAATCAAAAATGTTCCATGGATCAACAAAAAAACGATGGCGATAAGCGATAAGCTTTGCCAGTAATTCTGCGACAAAAACATATAGCACAAATTGGTCGAAAACCTGTAAAATAGGGCCATAGCGCATCATAATAATATTGCTGGTTTCCAGACCCAAAGTAATCGCGTTTAAGATAATGAGTGCGGTTATGAAAAGTTCAAAACGTCGATTTTTTAGAAGTGCTTCAAGTTTTTTTAGCATGAAAACCCTATAAATATAGCGTAATCCTTTTAAAATGATCTTCACTTTAAAAGAAAAGATGGGCGCAAACAAAAGATATAGCTAAACTATTTTGTCATTTTAAAGTGGCTTCGCTATATCATGATAGGTTACAAGAATGCACCTTATTTCGGTGTCTTGTTGCCATTCGTCAAGCCTAAAATTGGTGAACTTTTAAATCTCGTCTACCGCTTCCTGATTAACAATGGTTGTAATAAGCCAATCACCATGCTGTTTTACGAGAAGATAATCGCAATGGAATGTATGAATAACTTCGCCTATTTCATCTTGTTGGCGCCAGGAAGCAGTGGCAAAAGCCGATCCTTTGGTAACATGTGTTGGGCCAATTTCTGCCTCGGAATAAATGATGCCCGCTTCATCAAAAACATTTAGAAGCGCTTCTGCATTTTCTTCCAAAGCTGTGGGGTCTTCAAAAACATATCCTGTACCCAATTGCCAGATTGTCACGGGAAAGGCAAAAAGATCAACCATTGCTTCAGCGTCCATATCATTCATCGCATCTGCATAGTCTTGAAACAAACTGGCAATATCGTTGCTATCATCCATCATGGAAGTTTATTCCTTCACAATTATTCCGCTTCATCATTATAGCCAACCATTTTCAAGGGGCGGGCTTTAATTTTATTTAACATAGACCAATAGACTAAGGCTTCCTCTGCACCATGTGTTACCCACACTTCTTTTGGGTTTATCTCTAAAATTGTGTGTTGGAGGGCTGGCCAATCTGCATGATCAGATAAAATGAGGGGTAATTCTACGTTTCTATGCTTTGCCCGATGGCGTATTTGCATCCAGCCAGAAGCAAAAATCATAAGGGGGTTTTGAAGCCTTTCAACCCATTTATCTTGAAAGGTAGAAGGAGGGGCTAAAACGATCTTTCCGGCATAGTTGTGGTCATTTGCCTTTTCCTGTGTAATGGGCAAAAGCCTGCCAAGGCGTATGCCATGTGCTTCATAAAGTGCGTTTAATTTCACAAGGCTTTCATGAACATAAATTGGTTCTTCATAGTCTGCTTCACGTAAAAGACAGATAAGTCTTTGTGCTTTTCCCAAAGCATAAACACCAACACAGTGCGCGCGGTCTGGAAAATGTTTCAGACTATTTAATAGTTTCTCAATTTCGCCTGCAACAGGGGGGTGGCAGAAAGGGGGTAAACCGAATGTCGCTTCCGTTATAAAGACATCACATGGTACAACTTCAAAAGGAGTACATGTTGGATCATAAGCACGTTTATAATCGCCAGAGGCAACAATTTTTATACCTTGAAAATGCACTTTGATCTGTGCCGAACCCAAAATATGACCAGCGGGATGAAAACTAACAGTTACACCGTTAAAGTTTAACTCTTCACTATATTTGACGGCATAAGCTTTTTTACAGAAATTTTCACCATAACGGACGCCCATAATATCAAGCGTGGCTTTTGTGGCATAAACGTTTTCATTCCCTTTGCGGGCATGGTCTGAATGACCATGTGTGATAAGTGCTCTTTCAACGCGCCTTACAGGATCAATATAAAAATCCCCCACAGCACAGTAAAGGCCTTTTTTAGTGGGATATAGCAAGGTATCTGGTAGCATTTAACTCAAACCAACATCGTCAATGATGCCGCCCTTACAGCCGCGTTTTTGATGAGGGGAGGCCCTTAAAAGTTTTTTTAAATTTGCTTTTTCTATATCCCCTTTTAAGGCAATCCGGAGTTCCTGTAATAATGTTCTTTGTCCATCACGGACGCAATGAAGCAAAACCTTACTGCCGGCACCCTTGCCAAAAGCATTATCAAAAGCCTGCCGAATTTCTTCTGCGCTGAGAAATTGGCCAATATTACCCTTAAAGAGAGAGCGAACCGGCGTTTGATTAAAAGCTGCAACAAGTCTTAAGGAATCGCGGAAATATCTTTCAGGCATGTTTGTATAACATGTACCATGTTTTTTCCATTCATGCTTATGTAAGCCCGATGCAGTGCCTGGCATGGCTATTTTCAAATTCTGCCATAGAGAATCTGATAGGTTTTTATAAGGCGTTTTGTGGCAATATTGCTCTTCTGGCCATAAACCATGCAAGGTTAAATTTTCTGTATCAAAACGGCCTTTTCTTTGTGATTTACACTCCCGCTTTCCAGGGGCTGTTTCGCAAAAGGCAGGCGCCCATGAGAGGGCCAGAACCACCTGTTTGACATTTTGTTTGGGGTTTCTTTCATCAACTTGGTAAGTTGCTTTACCAGTTAAGTCCCCGATCAGGGCTTCCATGCTTGGTAAATAAGGTTTAAGCCCTGGAAAAACTTCACCCAGCCCCAAGGCACAGGCAAACAAAATAAGACCGATTAAAACGGAAGAAGCGCGCCTTTTCATGACACCTACGTCTTTCTAGTATAGAATATGTTTCTAACATATAGTTCAATCACTTTGGAATGATAATAATTCTAGAGAGGGTACGCTACAGTTTAAAAAACTAATTTTACATTTGCCATGACTTATACTGATATTCTTTTAGAAAAAATATTACAGCCTTTTATTGCCTGGTTTGAAAATAAGGGTTGGCGCTTAAGGACTCACCAAATAACGCTTTTAGAAAAAGCCCGACAAAATCGTTCTGTGCTTTTAATTGCCCCAACGGGGGCAGGCAAAACCCTTGCCGGTTTTTTGCCAAGCCTTGTTTCCCTTTCTCATCATAAAAAAGGAAAAAGAGGTCTTCACACTCTTTATATATCCCCTTTAAAATCTTTAACAGTTGATATTGAGCGCAACCTTCTAAAGCCCATTGAAGAAATGGCGTTGCCTGTCAAGGTAGAAGCCAGAACGGGTGATACCCCATCTTCGAAACGCAGAAGGCAGATTTTAAGTCCGCCTGATATTTTGCTCACCACACCAGAACAACTGGCTCTTTTATTAGCCTCAAAAGAAGCTAATAGTTTTTTTAGTGATTTGCAAAGGGTGATTATTGATGAAATTCATATTATGGTTACCTCCAAACGCGGTCATTTATTGGCGCTCAATGTGGCGCGTCTTCATAAAATGCAACCATCCCTTGCTATGGTTGGTTTATCAGCAACAGTTTCCAATCCTGAAAACTTGGCACAATGGCTCATGCCACAAAAGGCAGGGGGCGCCATGCAAGCTGATCTGGTTATTGTTGAAGAGGTAACAAAACCTCATATCAGCATTTTGGAAACCTCAAATCGTTTGCCATGGGCAGGCCACATGGGGCATCATGCACATGATGATATTTATAAAGCTATCAAATCGCATAGATTAACACTGGTTTTTGTTAATACACGAGCACAGGCCGAGCGCCTTTTCAATGATATATGGCACATAAACGCTGATAATCTCGCCATTGCTTTGCACCATGGATCACTTGATGTAAGCCAAAGGAGGCGGGTGGAGGCGGCCATGAGTTCAGGTGCTTTAAAAGCCGTGATTTGCACAGCGACACTTGATATGGGCATTGACTGGGGCAATGTGGATTTGGTGATAACCGTTGGCGCCCCTAAAGGGGCAAGTCGTCTGGCTCAGAGAATTGGCCGCGCCAACCATCGTTTTGATGAACCCTCCAAAGCTTATCTTATTCCGGTAAACTGTTTTGAGGTGCTGGAATGTATGGCAGCGCTTGATGCCAATTATCTTGGCGACCAGGATACGCCGCCTTTACAAAAAGGCGCGCTTGATGTTTTGGCACAACATGTTTTAGCAACGGCCTGCCATGGCCCTTTTCATGCTGATGAACTTTTTGATGAGGTACGCTCCTGTTTATCCTATCAATATCTTGAGCCGGTGATATTTGAAAAAATTATCGATTTTGTTGCCCATGGGGGCTATGCGTTAAAAGCTTATGAACGCTTTCAGAAAATAAAAAAAATGCCTAATGGCCGCTACCGTCTAACACATCCTCATTTTGCTCAACATTATAATCTCAATGTTGGAACAATTATTGAAAACTCCATGCTTACAATACGGCTTGCCCGTGTGAAAAAAGGGCAGACACCAAGAGGCGGAAAAGTTTTGGGTAAGGTTGAAGACTATTTTCTAGAGAGCCTCAGCCCTGGTGATACTTTTTTATTTGCCGGGCAGGTTTTAAAACTAGAAGCCATTCGCGATATGGAAGCCTATGTTAGCAAAGCCGCGTCTTCTACACCCAAAGTGCCTTCTTACCTTGGGGGTAAATTCCCACTCTCCACCTATTTGGCCGATAAGGTACGCGTTCTTTTGAGTAATGAGGAAGAATGGCACCGTCTGCCTGATCAGGTTTCAAAATGGTTGTTTTTACAAAAAGAAAAGTCGTTTTTACCAACAAAAAATGAATTATTAATCGAAACTTTTCCACGTGCGAAAAAACATTATCTTGTCGTTTATCCTTTTGAGGGACGCCTTGCGCACCAGACATTAGGCATGTTGCTTACCCGCAGGCTGGAACATATGGGATTGAAGCCGTTAGGCTTTGTTGCAACAGATTATGTTTTGGCCATTTGGGGGCTTGAAGATATGGCATCTCTCGACTTTCAGCGTCTTTTTCATGAAGATTTATTGGGCGATGATTTGGAAGAATGGCTCGTTAATTCTGCGCTTTTAAAACGCACGTTCAAAAATTGCGCCCTAATTTCAGGCTTGATTGAAAAAAACCATATAAACAGGCAAAAAACAGGGCGGCAGATCACTTTCTCCAGCGATTTGATTTACGATGTTTTACGTGAACATGATCCCACCCATATTCTTTTAAAGGCAACCTATGAGGATGCCGCTGAAGGCTTGCTCGATATTCGCCGCCTCTCTGATATGTTATCGCGTGTGAGGGGACAGATTGTGCATAAAGCATTAAACCGTATTTCACCTCTTGCTGTTCCCATTATGCTGGAAGTTGGGCGCGAACCGATTTATGGGGCCAGTACAGAAGCTCTTTTGGAAGAAGCTTCACAGGAATTACTGTATGAAGCTACAAGATAAAATGAAGAGAAAGGCCGAGTGCTTGCCAGCTTTGGAAAAAAGACAGGAAAACCAGTTTAAAGGACAAAATGGGATAAGGCTTTGTCTGGCAAATCACGAGGTTTTTTTAGGTCTTTCAGGCTATGTTTATTTCATCGAACAACGCCTTCTTATTGTTTCGGATTTACATCTTGAAAAAGCGAGCTTTTATGCCAAAAGTGGCCAGTTTCTCCCTCCTTATGATAGCGAAGTCACGCTTTTGCGGCTTAGAGAAATAAGTCGTATTCTAGAACCAGAAAATATTATCTCGCTAGGTGACAGCTTTCATGATGAGGAGGGGCCGTTACGATTAAGCAATAAATCCCGCCGCCTGCTTCATGAATTGGTTGGGGAGATGAATTGGACATGGATTTCTGGCAACCATGATGCCAATTTACCTGAAAGCTTAGGCGGTGCTTTTATGGATAAAAAAACACTTGCGCCTTTTATTTTTCGCCATGAGCCGACAAAAAGCCCAAATAGTTTTGAAATTGCCGGCCATCTTCATCCTTCTGCCCACTTAACAATCAGGGGCCGAAGGGTTCGTAAGCCTTGTTTTATTTTATCAAAAACACGTCTGATCCTGCCTGCTTTCGGGGCATTAACAGGGGGGCTTGATGTTTCAGATGAAGCATTTGCACCCTTTATAACGCCTTCCTGCCACGCCCTTCTAATGGGCGAAGCCAAACTTTACTCAATCCCTCTTCTCGACTGTATATCGACATGAAATTTATCCATTCCCACTTTTTTCTCTGGTTTATCCTTATTCTTCCAGCGCTTCCCCTTATTTGGGATTTATATGTCAATTTGCGCTATTACGCTGAAATCATGTTTTTAAGCGGCCTTTGGTCGATAAAATTTCTGGTTTTATCACTTGCCATTACACCGTTCAGCCTTTTAACCAAACGGTGGAAATGGGGCCGGGTTATAAGCCGCTGGCTTTTGCCCCGCCGCCGTTATTTCGGTGTTGCAGCTTTTGGTTATGCCGCCCTTCACACCCTGTATTATATTCGCGATGTACGCTCAGCCTATTCCATCTGGCTGGAAGCATTTGATCTGCCAATTTTCTTAGGCTGGCTCGCTGTTATCGTTATGTTTTTATTGGCTATCACATCCAATGATTATGCCATCAAAAAAATGGGAAAAGGATGGAAGCTCCTGCAACGCTTCTCTTATCTGGCAGCTTTTGGTGCGTTTTATCACTATTATTTTTTCGTTGATATCCCGCTTGATGATTTTAAATTCTGGTTGGGGGTGGTGATTGTAGCCAAGGTTTTCCACTTGGGATATCGGGCGTTTCAAAAACGGGGGCAAAGGTTAAGGGCTATGGCTTCTAAAGTTCAACTTAAATTTTAAAGAAGCCAACATACCAAATTAAAATAGCAAAAACTCCCAAAATAACCGAAAGTATTTTGAAGTGACGTTTTTTAAATGTGCGGAACAAATATAGTTGAGATAACAAAATAATACCGAGAATAATTATTGTTAGGGCAACTTTGATAGACACATTGTTATCGACAGGTAAATTATCGGGTACACTTAACTCATTTTGCAACCAAGCATATTGATTTCGCTCTAAAAGAAGAAAAGACAATATTCCAAATAAATAAAATATATAAATCAGCGTATAATAGATACGGCTCATTTCAATAATGTCTCTAGGCTCAGGACCTATTAATTTTTCTCTTTAATTTTCATTGCAAATCAGCTTCAAGG
>CALHLB010000105.1 GCA_938034375.1 uncultured Alphaproteobacteria bacterium
AAAGCAGATTTTATAGAAAAAGATTTAAAATCAAGAGCAGAAAAAAAACTATCCATTTATTCAGACTGGTTAGAAATAAATATTGAGGGGCGAAATATTACTTTGTCAGGGGTCGCCCCAACAAAAGACATTTATAACGAAGTAATAAAAAAAGCAGATGGGGGATTTTTAAACAGGCAAGAAGGCACTTGGGGCGTCCGTGTAGTTAAACCTAAAGATCTAACGTTGCTGCCTTTAGAAAAACCATATGATATATCGCTAAAATTAAATGAAAGAACAATCCATATTGAAGGGTTTTTGCCATCTGAAAAATTTGAAACTCGATTCCTGGAAAGTTTAACAAAAAGCCATCCAAATATTAAAATTGAAAATAATACAAGGCTGGCGCGGGGGGCAAGTAAAGCACTGAAAGACCGAATGCAGTTTTCCTTAAAAGTTTTGCAACATTTACAGCAAGGAGAGGTGCGTTTAATAGGGGATGACTTTTTTCTTTCCGGAGATGTTTTGAATAATAAGAAAAAAGAGACGATCGAAAATGAAATCGGTCTTGAGCTGCCTTATGGATTAAATCGCGGGTTGATTGAACTCAATGTTCTAATAAAGGCTCCTGTGGCCGTTTCAAATGAACTGGAGGGGTTGCTAGATAATTCATTAAATCCTGGAGCCCCTCAAATAGAAACGAGCTTAACAGAAAAAAAACTTAAGAAAACTCAAGGATCTACTTCTTCGCAATCAGCGTTTAATTCTTATGTTTTTACGGCAATCAAAAATAATGGCGTTTTAATGCTATCAGGAAAACTGCCTTCAGCTAAGTTAAAGAATGACCTGAATGAAAAAGCCAAATCTTTAAATTTTAAAGAGATTGAGGATACAACGAGAATAAATGAAAAAGCCCCAAAGGGTTTTGATAATGTAAGTAGATACGCCTTAAAAGTCATCAGTAATTTTGCAGAAGGCTCTGTTCTTATTGCCGATGAGAAAATAATGATTGATGGTTCATTGATCGATTTAAAAGCGCATGAAGAAATAAAAAAATTAATGACAACCGTTCCAGATGGATTTGTTTTGGAAGGCTTTTCTTTTGATAACCCAATAGTAGATAATTATTTTTTTTCCGTTGATGTTCAAACAAACATCCTGAAAATTTCTGGACTTGTTTCTGATATGCTTACTTTTGATAAAGCCTCAAAAAAAGCGGATGAATTTTTTTCTGAACAGCCTTATACGACATCCATCAATTTGGCAGAAGGGATACCTAAAGATGTTCATTGGCTACAAGCCATTGAGTTTTCGTATCTTGTGGCAAGTAAAATTGCACAGGGTAAGGTTGATTTGAAAAATAATGTTTTATCAGTTGAAGGCTTTGCAAAATCTTTTGAAAGCTTTGCCTCATTAAACAATATGATTGAAAGTCATTTGCCGGCAAAGATTGAAACAGCCACCATTGATATTCGCCCTCCTGTAATGAATCCCTATCACTTTAAAGCAGAATTTATAGCAAATAGTCTCAAACTTTCCGGCCATTTACCCAATTTACCTTTGAAAGAAGAGATGATTAATTTTAGCAAGCGCCGTTTTGGCGAAATTTTGGAATTTGAAGATTTGGTTTGGGCTTCAGGAGCGCCCGATAGATATAATATCGCTGTTAAAACTGGTTTGCAGGGCTTAAGTCGTTTAAGTGAGGGGCAGCTAATTGTTGAAGATATGCTTGTTGAATTATCAGGTGTTGCCTCTTTTGGTGCGCCTATTAACGAAATTCGCGAAAATTTTCTAGGTAATCTTCCTCCTGATTATACAGGAGAGGCTGATATTTTTCCTGGCCAAAGGCCAGAGGAAAAAGAACCGGATATTTGTAGCGCTATAGTACAAGAACATATCTCTAATAACCGTATTTATTTTAATATTGGTCGTGCCACAATCCTGTCGGATAGTTTTGGTTTGCTCGATAGGCTGGCTGAAACAATATTAAGTTGTCCTGATGCACGATTTGAAATTTCTGGTCATACTGATGCTTCAGGTTCTGCTGCATCTAATATGCGTTTAAGCCAGTCCAGAGCACAAACAGTAGCCGATTATTTAAAACGGGCTGGGGTGCATGAAGATAATTTTGAGGCTATCGGCTACGGTGAAACAAGGCCTATTGCCAAAAATAACACGAAAGAAGCAAAAGCGTTGAATCGCCGTATTGAGTTCAAGCTTTTGAAAGCAGAATAAAGGTGTTTTATGGATTATTTAATTTCACAATTATGGCTCTTCATGATGATGGCCTTTTTCGGTGGTTTAATAATTGGTTGGTTGGTATGCGAGCCTGAACCAAAGGAGCAATAATTATGACAATGTTGATTTTCCAGTCTCTTTTGCTCATAACCCTTTCTTATCTTATTGGTTGCCTTTCAGGCGGGGTATTAAGAAAGCTTGCAACAGGTAAAACCGAACCACGTTATGTGGCGTTGGATCAAAAAAAGATCGTTGAGCTGGAAGAGGTTATTGAAGAAGCCATAAATACTGTAAAAGTGACAGAAATTAAAGAACCTCCCAAAGAAAAAGCAGAAGAGAAAGAAGAAATTGTTGCTAAGGTGAAGCCTGTGGCTACAAAAACAGCCATTAAAAATAGGAACAAGAACAAATTACTGGATGATGTGAAAGAAAAAACCGTTGATATTGCTATTAAAAAATCGCAAGAGGAAAAAGCAGCAAAAGCAGATGAAGAAGGCGTCCGTCCTAAAGTTTTGAAAAAAGCTTTAGGGCAGGGTAAAGACAACTTAAGACGCATTAAAGGTGTTGGGCCAAAGAATGAAGACCTCTTTAACGGTTTGGGTATTTTTCATTTTGCACAAATTGCAGCCCTTTCAGACGAGGAAGTACGTTGGATTGGCAGCTTTCTATCTTTTAAAGGGCGGATAGAGAGGGAAGATTGGGTTCAACAAGCAGCACTTCTAGCATCAGGGGAAGAAACAGACTTTTCAAAGCGAGTAGATAAAGGCGATGTTGCTTCTTCAAAGAAAAAGTAAAGAGCAATTTTTAACCATTGTGTTCATCAACTGATTTCAGAAATTCTTCAATTGCTGCTAGTGCTTTTTCATCCATCAGATTTGGTACGTGACCCTGATTTTCCACGGTTACTTTTTGCATGGTTGGATGGGTTTTATCCATCATTTCCAAAGTTTCTGAACTTAATAGGTCTGAAAGAGCGCCTCTTATAGTCAAAACAGGCTTTCCACTTAAAGACATGAAATTTGGCCACAAATTTGGGGGTGGGTTATCTGCCGAGATAGATAAAAGTGTTTTGGTAAGATTTACATCAAAATCAAAGACAGGTTTTCCATCATCGTCCTTAAAAGTAAGTCTCGCTGCTTTTTGCCAATCTTC
Source organism: uncultured Alphaproteobacteria bacterium (assembly GCA_938034375.1). Classification (GTDB taxonomy): domain Bacteria; phylum Pseudomonadota; class Alphaproteobacteria; order Rhizobiales; family JACESI01; genus JACESI01. The sequence goes on from CALHLB010000105.1 coordinate 3,370, forward strand.
TTCTTGGTAATTTGGAAAGCTTGAATGATGGACAGATTTTAAAATCTCAGTTGCATCCTGCCAATTTTTAGGGCTAGGCATACGTTGCAAATAGTTTTTTATTTTTATAAGTCCCTGCAAATCGATTGTTGGGCCGATGTCGTGTAAAATGACACCAGCTAAAACCGTTGGGCGCAAAGAGCCAAGCAACATTGCAATAATACCGCCGCGTGATGTGCCAAGGAGAATGAAATCTTCAAGGCCTAAAGCTGTTGTAACAGCCAAAACATCATAAGCCTCATTCAACGGGGTATAGTTTGTCCAGTCTTTGTCATAATCCGATTTGCCACGACCACGATAATCAAGCGTTATGATCCGTCTTGATATTTCATGATGATGACCCAAATAGTTTGCAAGTGCATCAAAATCACGAACAGAACGGGTTAGGCCTGGTAAACAAACAAGGGGCAGTTTGGTTGATAGGGCATTGCCATATTCCCGCCCGCACAATAATAAATCATCTTGCGTTCGGCATGAAAATTCTCGCCAAATATCCTGGCTATTGGTTTGTGCCATTTTCCCTACTCCCATTTAGTTAAAAAGATTTATGGCAGTTTTTTCTGATTGGCAAGGTAGCATTATTGCGTACCACCATTTAAATCTTTGCTAATTGTAAGGTGTGCACCTTTCAGCCGATAGCGATAAACCTGAAGGTTTTCCATAACGCGTTGCACATAATTGCGCGTTTCAGAAAATGGAATTGCTTCAACCCAGTCAATGGCATCAATAGTATTATGCCTTGGGTCACCAAAGCGTTTAATCCATTCCTGTGACCGGCTAGGCCCTGCATTATAGCCTGCAAAAGCAAGAGGCAGGGAACTACCAAACCGCTTGATAAGCTGATTTAGGAAAGCGCTTCCCAAAATTGCATTATAAGCTGCATCGCGTGTTAGTTTTTCAGGGTGATAGGCAATATTGAGATGGCGGGCTGTATCACGTGCTGTTGAGGGTAATAATTGCATTAAACCTTTGGCATTGGCGCTACTAGTAATGGATATATTAAACGCGCTTTCTTGGCGGGCAATAGCATAAGCCAATGCTTTTTTGTCACTTGAAAGATTTATACTTTCGGGAATGGCTCCAAGCGGAAAGGCAAGACGGGGAACATCAATACCACGGGAGATTGCTGTTTTACCAATTTGCAAAGCAATTTGGTGAAGATCAGATTTTTCTGCCAAACGCGCCAGAAGAACTATTTCATCAGGGTGTTTTAAGTTTTGGGAAAGATGGCGATAAAAAATACCAGTGCGTCCCTTTGCGCCATGTGCGGTTAATTGCTTTATAACGCGCACAAATTTATTTTGGTCAAAGCCTTGTTGAACGGATTGCGGTGGCGTTGAGATAGCGGGCAGGGCAAGGTTATGAATGCCAAGTTCTTCCAATGCCAATTGTCCGTAATAGGTATGCCGATAATGCGCGGACCGTTGAAAAAATGCCAGCGCTTCCTTGTTATTTCCCATTGCTTTGTAAGAACGAGCCATCCAATATAGCCCGCGTGATTGGGATAAGGGACGCTTAGAATGAGAAACGATTTTTTTAAAATGAATTAAAGCGCGGTCTGGCGCATTTAAAAAACGCAAAGCATACCAACCCGCATGAAATTCTGCATCAACAATGGTTGCATTTTTTCTTGCCCCGTGATTTGCCGCAATTTCATAAGCAAGGGAAGCATGACCTGCTTCAAGAACTTTTCTGGAAACAAGGCGCCGCTCTATCCACCATTTTCGAGGGTAAGTCGTTTGAATAGGGGCTTGACGCATAACGTGGCCAGATTCTATCCATTGATCTTGTCGCCTTAAATATTGCACTTTGGCAAAAAAATAATCTTCATGTTTTTTGAGGCCTTGGGGTAGGGCTTCAAGTAGGCTTGCAGCCTGTTCCTGCTTACGAATAACAGCAATACGGGCTCTTGTTAAAGCCTGTAATTTAGCAGGTAAAAAATTCAAAATTCGAAGGGCGGCATTGACACGTTCATCATAGAGCAAACGCCGCACGCGTTTTTCATGCATTACTTGACTTAAATGAGAAGAAAAATCTTTTAATATCTGACTTTCTTCTGAAGGGGAAAAGTTTTCTTCTAGCCAATAGGCAGATAGTTTCTGGCGCGCCTCGTTATGGCGCCCTGCAATAAACAAAGACCGGATTTGTAAGATTTTTCCCTCAGCGGTAAAAGGTTTTTTGGAAAGCGTATTTGCAAGATTTGTTGATGATGGAAATTTAATGAGGCGCTCTTCTTGCGCGCGTTGCATTGCAGTCTGCCCCGGCCAATTTGCAACAAATGCTTGATGATGTTTAATCGTTTCATATGAAAAAGAGCGGCTTCTATCCGTTGCAATAAGCCATGATGCCAATTCTTTATCAAGCCCTGTTAAGGTGGCAGCAAGCATTAAAGCTTGGTTATCTTGTTTTTGATTAAAAGCATTCAGGAAACTGGCAAAAGATTTTGATTTATCAAACTCAATATTTTTTGATGTTGCGCCTGGTTTTGCTGTTGGAAACGGGATAGGCGAAAATTGTGCCCAAGATAGATTATTCAAACATGAAAAAGCTAATGCAAAAACCAATAGCTCCCTGCATTTGAAAAAGCGTTTCTTGAAGTGCATTTAATCCTCTTTCCATAATTGAAGATAGAAATTACAGACCTAAAAATTTGCGTAAATCTCTTAAGGAAATATGCATTCTTTTAATGTTTGCAAAAAAAAATGATAAATGCCAAGAAAGTTGATGCTTTGACTTGCTGTTTTAGGCAGAGGCTTTTATTGTCCGCTTTCAAAATTATATAAAATCAAGTTGAATGTGTTAGTCATTCAAATAAAAACAATAAGCGATGAATAAAATGTTTAAAGGTTCAATGCCGGCGTTGGTGACGCCTTTTAAAAATGGACAAATTGATGAAGAAAGTTTCATTAAATTTGTTGAATGGCAAATTGCAGAAGGGTCTAATGGTCTTGTACCTGTTGGAACAACAGGCGAATCGCCAACCCTTACGCATGATGAACATAAACGCATTGTTGAGCTTTGTGTTAATACTGCGAATAAACGTGTACCCGTTATTGCTGGCGCTGGCTCCAATAATACTAATGAGGCGATAGATCTTGCAAAACACGCTGAAAGTGTGGGAGCAGACGCCGTGTTAACTGTAACGCCCTATTATAATAAGCCAGACCAACGAGGCCTTTATGCCCATTTCAGAGCCATTAGTAAGGCTGTGAATATCCCAATTTTTATCTATAATATTCCACCTCGCAGCATTGTTGATATGTCGATCGAAACGATGACACGCCTATTCAACGATTGTGATAATATTATTGGTGTCAAAGATGCAACGGGGGACTTGGCACGCGTTTCCTTGCAACGTATGGCAATGGGTAATGATTTTATCCAGCTTTCTGGTGAAGACATCACAGCCCTTGGTTTTAATGCCCAGGGCGGCTGTGGCTGCATTTCTGTAACAGCGAATGTTGCGCCGCGCCTTTGTTCAGATTTTCAAAAAGCCACATTGGAAGGCCGGTTTAATGATGCGCTTGCTATTCAAGACAAATTAGCCCCTCTCCATAAAGCGCTCTTCATGGAGCCAAATCCGACAGGCACGAAATATGTGCTGTCAAAATTGGGCAAAATGTCTGATGAAGTACGCTTGCCAATGATAGGTATTTCCGATGATTTAAGAGATATTCTGGATAAAGCGCTTCACCATGCAGGGTTGATTAATTAAGCCTATGGGCAAGAAGGGCAAGAAAGATAAACCAATTAATCGTGTTGCGGCAGATAACCGCAAGGCGCGGTTTAATTATGAGATTGTTGAAACATTTGAGGCTGGGATCGTTTTAACGGGTACCGAGGTAAAATCACTGCGTAATGGCAAGTCAATGATTGCCGAATCATATGCTACTGTTGAAGGTGAGGAAATCTGGCTGATTAATGCCTATATTCCAGAATATCTGGAAGGGAACCGTTTTAATCATCAGCCAAGACGACACAGAAAATTGCTCCTTCATCGTCGCCAGATTGCAAAATTAAGCGCGGCTATTCAGCGCGATGGCATGACCTTGGTTCCCTTAAAGCTCTATTTCAATGACAAAGGCAGAGCTAAAATTGAGCTTGGTTTAGGGCGCGGTAAAAAATTGCATGATAAGCGTGAAACCCAGAAAAAACGTGATTGGGGTAGGGAAAAGGCGCGCCTTCTAAGGGATCGTGGATAATACTCTACATTATAGCTAAACTACTTTAAACTGATTGAATATTTTAGGGTCTGGACCTATTAATTA
>CALHLB010000106.1 GCA_938034375.1 uncultured Alphaproteobacteria bacterium
CGTAATATACTGGATTTAATGAATCCTGAGCCTAATTAATAGGTCAAGACCCTAAAATTCATAATCATTTTATAGTGCTTTAGCTATAGAAGGTTTTAAGGGGGCATTAGGCGATTGGCTGATTATAAATTCTAAAAGAAATCTGGACTCTTTAAAAAGAATCGCTACGTGTAGCACTTTGATGATTGAGGAGATGATAACGTGCTTTCAGGTAAGATTCCCGCCACCATTTTTACAGGTTTTTTAGGAGCCGGTAAAACAACCATTATCCGTAAGGTACTAGAGCAGGCAAGTGGAAAGAAAATTGCTCTCATCATTAATGAATTTGGCGATGTTGGTGTTGATGGCGATGTTTTGCAAGGCTGCGCTGAGGAAACCTGTTCAAAAGATGATATTGTAGAGCTGGCCAATGGTTGTATCTGCTGCACTGTTGCAGATGATTTTCTGCCGGCCATGGAAGCACTGTTAAACCGTGAAACACCACCTGATCACATCATTATTGAAACGTCTGGCCTTGCGCTGCCCCAACCTTTGGTCAAGGCGTTTTCTTGGCCTGGCGTGCGTGAAAAAGTTTCAGTTGATGGTGTTATTACAATTGTTGATACACCAGCAGTGAGCGAAGGGCGCTTTGCCGCTGATGAAGCCGCAGTTGCCGCACAGCGAGAGGAAGATGAAAATCTGGATCATGAAAGCCCGTTGCATGAATTGTTTGAAGATCAACTACGTTGTGCGGATATGATTTTATTAAACAAAGCAGATCTTGTTGAAAAAGATGTTTTGTTAAATGTTGAAAAAAGCCTTAAAAAAGAGGTCCGTGAAAGTGTTCAGTTTGTGCCAAGCAGTGAGAAGACGATAGACGCATCAATTCTTATTGGTCTTCAGGCTGAGGCAGAAAATGACATCGCCAATCGCCTGTCACATCATGAAAGCGATCATGGGCATGAAGATCATGACCATGATGATTTTGAAAGTTTTGTTGTAAAAACTGGGGCTTTTATCAGTAAAGATAAAGCGCTTGAGGCTATTGAGCAAACCATGAAAGTCCATAATATTTTAAGGCTGAAAGGGTTTATTGCCATCAAAGATGCGCCTTCTCGCCTTGTTGTACAGGGTGTAGGGCCGCGTGTTACCAGTTATTTTGACCGGTCATGGCAAAAAGATGAAGAGCCTTCAAGCAATCTAGTTGTTATCAGTTTAAAAGGTATGGATGAAGCAGCTATTTGTTCTGATTTGATGGCTTAATTTTATGCATCTTTTGGCAGCGCAACCTGGAACCGTGAGTGAGGGAGAAGAGGCAATAGATCTTGCCCAAACCCCGGCAGATGTTATGGTCCTTTCAGCAGCCGATAGTGAAATAGCTCTGCTGGCAAATCAATTTTCCAAAAGGGAAGCAGCTTTCAGTTTGCGCCTTGCCAATTTGATGCAGTTAAAGCATCCCATGTCTGTCGACCTTTATCTTGAACAAAGTTTTAGCAAAGCCAAACTGATTATTGCGCGTGTTTTAGGGGGGTGTTCTTATTGGACTTATCTGGTGGATGAACTGTCTTCTTTTGCCAGAAAAAATAATGTCAAACTGGTTCTTTTACCAGGTGATGACAAGCCAGAAAAAGCTTTAAGAGTAGCCTCAACATTGGCGGATGAAAACTATGAGGCAATTTGGGGGTATTTTAACCAGTCTGGTCCGGAAAATACGGCACTTTTATTTGACTTTATCGCCTGTTTATTGGGTAAAAAAACACAATGGCCGCCTCTAGCAAAACCACTTTTAAAGGTCGGGTTTTATTGGCCTGATATAGCGCGCCCAACATTAAGTGAGATAGAAGGTAAATGGGGCAAGAAACAGCCAGTGGCTTTAATACCTTTTTATCGATCCTTGCTGGAAGGAGGAAACCATAAACCTATTGATGCGCTCATAAAAGAATTGGCCTTAAAGGGTTTAAATGCCTTGCCTGTTTTTCTTCCAAGCTTGAAAGATGATTTCGCGCGTTCTTTTCTGAAAGACATTATGTCGCAAAAGGCAATCGATATTATTTTAAATACAACAGGCTTTGCGACATCTTCTTATGATGGCAGTATGACCGATAATCCTTTTAAACAGGCAGATTGTCCTGTTTTACAGGTTGTTTTAGCATCCAGCAGCATGAAAGCGTGGGAAGAAGACGTGCAAGGCCTTTCCTCCCGTGATTTGGCAATGCATGTCGTTTTACCTGAACTGGATGGACGGGTGATGAGCCGCGCTATTTCTTTTAAATCAGCTGGCCGGTTCGATGAAAAAACCGAAACGACATTGATAACATATGAGGCCGTTAAAGACCGGGTACATTATGTTGCAGACCTTGCTAAAAACTGGTGTCGCTTGCGGGCAAAGTCTTGTGATAAACGAAAAATTGCTATTGTTCTGGCCAATTATCCAAACCGTGATGGCAGACTTGGCAACGGTGTCGGCTATGATACGCCGGAAAGTACCGTTGAAATTTTGAAAGCCCTGAAGAAGCAAGGATATCAGGTTACAGATTTTCCAGAAAATGGCACAGACTTGATGCAGCTTTTCTTGAAAGGCACTACCAATGCAAAAACCTTCATATCGGAAGAGGCGAGCTTAAGCCTTTCAAATTATAGGAAGGCATTTGAAAATTTACCCGAACGAGTTCAAAAAGAAGTGACTGCTCGTTGGGGGGAGCCACAGAAAGATCCATTTTTTATAAAAGGTAGCTTTCATCTGGCCGTTAAATGTTTTGGATCTATAATTGTTGGTATTCAACCTGCCCGAGGTTATAATATTGATCCAAAAGAAAGTTATCACGACCCAGGTTTAGTGCCACCACATGGATATTTTGCTTTTTATATCTGGTTGAAACAGCACTTCAGGGCAGATGCCATTATTCATAACGGCAAGCATGGCAATCATGAATGGCTGCCTGGTAAGGCGCTTGCACTTTCTAAAAACTGTTACCCTGAAGCTGTTATGGGGCCTATACCCAACATTTATCCGTTTATTGTAAATGATCCAGGGGAGGGAACGCAGGCTAAGAGGCGGACTTCAGCAATTATTATCGATCATCTAACCCCTCCACTTACGCGTGCTGAGACTTATGGGCCGTTAAAAGATTTAGAAGTGCTGGTTGATGAATATTATCTGGCAAGCGGCCTCGATCCGCGCCGTCTTACCCTTCTTAGACGACAGATTTTAGATCTAATGGCAGATGAAAAACTGGATCTGGATGCCGGCATTTCTAAAAATGATAATGAAGACGAGGCATTAATGAAACTTGATGCCTATTTATGCGATCTAAAGGAAGCGCAAATTCGTGATGGTTTGCATATTTTAGGTAAAGCGCCAACGGGCAATGAAGAACGAGACCTGCTTGTCGCCTTAACGCGTGTGCCACGCAGCTTGGGTAAGGGGCAGGATCAATCCCTTATTCGGGCGATGGCGCAAGATTTTGGGTTTACGTTTGACCCGTTAGACTGTGATATGACTGAAAAATGGCAGGCCGACAAACCAGAGATTTTGCAAAATACCACAAAGGTACCTTGGCGCAGTTATGGTGATAGCGTGGAACGATTAGAACTTTTGGCACAAAAGCTGGTGGCTAAAGAAGCTTTTCCTGAAGGTATGAATAGGACGCAAGAAGTTTTGCAAGCCATTGAAACGGCAATTAGACCTTCCCTCAAAAAATCGGGACAAAATGAAATTGATAATCTTTTAAAGTCAGTTTCTGGTTGTTTTGTTGAGGCTGGTTCTTCTGGGGCGCCAACGCGGGGGCGTCTTGATGTTCTGCCAACGGGGCGTAATTTCTTCTCGTTGGATAACAGGACAGTGCCAACACCTTCTGCATGGGCTTTAGGTGAAAAATCGGCAACCCTTCTTATCCAGCGCTATTTCCAGGATAATGGCCGTTGGCCCAAAAATCTTGGCCTTTCTGCATGGGGTACATCAAACATGCGAACAGGGGGGGATGATATTGCACAAGCTCTCGCTCTTTTGGGAGTGAAACCGAAATGGGATGCCGCAAGCATGCGTGTAACAGGGTTTGAAATCCTACCTTTAGCATTGCTTGGTCGACCACGTGTTGATGTGACTTTGCGGGTTTCCGGCTTTTTCAGAGATGCTTTTCCAACTCAAATGGCTCTATTTGATAAGGCTGTACAGGCCGTAAGTCACATGGATGAAGAAGCGGAGGAAAATCCTGTTGCCCAATGTCGCCGTGAAATTATTAGCCAAGCAGTAAACACAAACCATGATACCAGACTAAAAAGAGTGTTTGGCTCTAAGCCTGGTGCTTATGGTGCAGGATTGCAGGCTTTAATTGATGAAAAAATTTGGGAAGAAAAAGACGATTTGGGTAAGGCCTACATTGAATGGGGTGGATACGCTTATGGCGAAAAATCAAAAGGTGAGGAAGCGCATGAAGATTTTAAAACACGCTTGAAAAGTTTTGATGCGATTATTCATAATCAAGATAACCGTGAGCATGATGTTTTGGATTCTGATGATTATTATCAATTTGAAGGAGGAATGAGTGCAGCTGTTGAGCATCTTTCAGGTCGTTTGGTTCAAATTTATCATAATGATCATTCCAGACCAGAACGACCAGTTATTCGTACATTGGATGAAGAAATAAGTCGGGTCATGCGCTCGCGTCTTGTTAATCCGAAATGGATAAAAGGTGTGATGCGCCATGGTTATAAGGGTGCCTTTGAAATGGCGGCCAGTCTTGATTATCTCTTTGCTTTTGCCGCGACAACCGGCGCTATAAAAAATCATCATTTTGATCTTGCCTATGAAGCATTTATAGAAGATCAAGAAGTTTTTGGTTTTCTAAAAGAGAATAATAAACCCGCCCTCAAGGAGATGGTAGACCGCTTTGAAGAGGCTATTAATCGCAACTTATGGGTGCCTAAACGGAACTCAGTCCATGATTCTTTGAAAAAAATGAGAGAGATTTGAGATGAGCGAAAAAAGCGATGTTGACGTAAATACACGCCATGCGGAAAAAATGGCAAAGAAGAAAGCCGCCCGTGATAAAATTCTGGCAACGAAAACGGAGGAGCGCGGCCTTATTATTGTGCATACAGGTAAGGGAAAAGGAAAATCGACCGCAGCTTTTGGCATGATTTTTCGCGCAATTGGTCATGGATTTAAGGTCGGCATTGTCCAATTTGTTAAAGGAGAGTGGGAAACAGGGGAACGCGATATCCTGGAAAATTATCCTGACCAAGTAACAATTAAGGCGATGGGTGAAGGCTTTACGTGGGAAACGCAAGATAGAGAGCGTGATATTCAATCTGCAAAAGCAGCTTGGGAAGAAGCAAAAAAAATGATTGCTAATCCAGATATAAAAATGATTTTGCTTGATGAACTCAATATCGTGCTGCGATATGATTATCTAGATCTTGATGATGTGATAGAAGTTTTAAAAAATAAACCAGAAAGCACACACGTTATTATTACAGGAAGAAATGCCAAAGATGAATTGATTGATTTAGCCGATCTTGTAACCGAGATGGAGCTTATTAAACATCCATTTAGATCTGGAGTCAAGGCGCAACCTGGAGTTGAATTTTAAGCTAATAAATAGATTTTATAACTCTTTTGTTATTTTTATGTATATATTAGTCTTTAGTCGTATAGCTTTTATAGTCATTTATGTATGCAATAGCATATTATGAGTTATTGAACACTCAAAAGATTAATACACACAAAATGGGGCATTAACTGGATTAATCACATTTATGTGATTAAGGGGGGGATTATGAGTGATTTCAGAATAGCAGATCAGGCATCTCTTGGCCGTTTGGATATTCAACTTTTACAATCATTATTGGCTATTGCACATTCGCCAACACTAAGCTCGGCTGCAGAACGCCTTAATATTCCGCAACCGACTATGAGTTTGCAAATGAAAAGGCTTGAAAAACGGGCTGGTAAGCTTTTATTTGAGCCGAGCCGCAGGGGAAGGCCGCTTAAACTTTCAGTTCATGGTGAACGTTTGGTGCGCCATGCAGAGCGGGTAATGGAAGCCTATGAAGATGCGGTGAATTGTCTTAATTGCGAAGCATTAACGGGTTCTTTTACGCTTGGTGTGCCGGAGTTGATTTGTGAATCAGGGCTTAGAACAGTTCTTACACGATTTAAAAACATCTTTTCCGATGTGAATCTTACAATTGTCATTTCAGATGAAAAAAGTCTGGAAACAATGTTAGATGAAGGTAAAATTAGTGCGCGCATTTGTATTGATGGCGATCATCAAAATAAAGGGCGACTTTTATGGTCTGAACCCTTTGTCTGGGTTAGCGCAAATGATGCAATTATTGAAGAGAATGAAAGTTTACCTATAGCACTTTACAGTAAAAAGGAACCTTTTGGACAATATGTCAGAGGCCTTTTGGATGAAAGCGATAAAGATTGGCATGAAGTTTTTGAAAGCGATTGCCTTACAAAACTTCTTGCATCAACCATATCAGGGGAATGTCTTGCAGTCTTGCCAAAAAGTTCTGTAAATGACGAATTGATCTCTTTCGATAAGGATTCAGGATTGCCTGAATTAGAAATAATTCCTTTTGTGATTTATAATGCGGAAGGGCTCGATGACGATGAGCTCAAAATTTCTGGTACTTTATCTGATTTTATTGAGGAAAAAATGGGTTTACTTGCAAAACCTTAAGTTTTCCCTATATAGCTAAATCATTCTAAAAGGATTACGCTATAGGTGGCCAGAAAGAAAAGCAACGCAATTAACTTTTTGATTGTGGGCTTTCGTTTAAGGACCAGTCATAAACATAATCATCAATACGTTTAATTTTTTGCAGACGTGCTTTTAAAGTAGGCTCTGCAAATTTTTTCATGTGATTAAGAATAGCTTTTTCGCTACCACCGAAATCACCTTCATACCAGAAGAAAATTTTTGAGGCGATGACTTTCTTACCTTCAAAATGAATGCCACGTTTATCATTGATATAAGAATGTGCGGCTGCATTGAGCTGGTTGTCTAATGTCTTTCCATTATAGGCCTGATTATTTAAATTGGGGCATGTAATGGCCGCGCAGTTAAAAGCGTAATGCAGGCGAGGATCTTTCCATATGGGGCGCACAATGCCGCTTTCAATCGTATTGAGGCTTAGATTTTTACCGTTAACCTTGGCAATAATGTCATTAAAAGGGCCATGAAAATCAAGAACACCATTTTTTATTTCACGGACAGATTTGACAGGATAGTGTTTCAAAATAATAAAAACAGTGCTGGCATTATAAAGGTTGAGCCAAAAGGAAAATTGCTCATCTCTGTTAAGGAGCGTTACATCAATTTTTTGAAGATCATCCAGATAAGTTGAAAGCTTTTCTTTGTCCTCACGGGTTACTTTGCCATAAGCGACAAGATTGATCGATCCATTTTTAACAATATATTTCGATAAGAAATGATCCCAGGCGCTGTGCTCAACAATAGTGGTAGAGGAAGGGTCATGTTTTGCCCATAACGCATCAACCAGCTTTGATTTTGGAACAAAAGACCGTTCAAGCGCATTATCGCTATAGGCAATTTGGCTTGTTAAAATTGAAATTAGCAAAACAATAAAGCCAAAAGCTGAATTTTTTTTATTAAAGAACATCCAAAATTTTCCATCAGTTGAAAGATGTTATCGACTTTAAAACAAATAAGAATTTAAACCAATAACCTTTCTTCACAAGTTTGAAGAAAATTGAAAGGCCTTTCTTATTAAAGATTTTAAGAAAAGGTTTATCTTAATTGCTGAAATTTTCAATAATTAGAGGTTTTTTAAAAGTCTGAGTTGCTACATTCAGGCAAAGATCATTTTAAATCTGGGGAAGACTTTGGAGCAAATAATTAAATGGGTGTCCATTCTTGTTGTCTGTGCTGTGGGTGGACATTTGGCCTTGCAGAACGGTCTTGACAATTTTATTGGATCAATTCGTGGGGAGGTGGAAAATCAACAAACACTTGCACCTGAAACAGTTTCAAACAATAAGCCCAATTATAACGCTGCTCAAGGTCAAGACCGCGTTGTAACAGCGCGTGCTATGCGGTTGAAGGCTGGTAGAAATGGTCATTTTTACTTAAATGCCCGCATTAATGGTGCCAATATACCCTTTGTGGTTGATACAGGCGCATCGCTTGTCGCGCTAAGTTATGAGGATGCCCAAAAGGCAGGTATTCGACCTAAAAAATCCGACTTTAAACATTATGCCTCAACAGCGAATGGCAAAGTGCCGATGGCGGTCGTTGTTTTGGATAAGGTGCGTTATAAAGGGTTTACCGCTAAAAATGTTCGGACAGGAATATTGCCCAAAGGCGCTTTAAGTGGAAAAAACCTTTTGGGGAACAGTTTTTTGTCACAATTGCGGGAATATAAAGTCAAAAATGGAACCTTGATTATGATTCCGTGAAAAGATAAAGGTGAAAATGATAAGGAAAGACGAAAGCATTTTGTATGTCGACTTTGTACAATATCTGCCTTTAGATACGCTTATATACATTCAATAATCATAAAGAGAAGCTATGTTTCCAGCGCCTGTTGCTAAACTTTCACAAAACACTCTTGAATTTGAAACAACCCCAATGGTTAAGCCAACTGGTTTCCGTGAATATGATGCCCGCTGGCTCTTTGGGGATGAAATCAATTTGATGGGTATTCAGGCTCTTGGTGCGGGGCTTGGTACTTTAATGCACGAAATGAATATTTCCCCTGAAATTGTGGTTGGACACGATTTCAGAAGTTATTCGGCTTCTATAAAAATTGCTTTAACAAACGGGTTGATGGCGGCAGGCATTAAAGTACATGATATTGGCCTTGCCTTGTCGCCCATGGCTTATTTTGCACAGTTTGAACTGGATGTGCCAGCTGTTGCAATGGTAACGGCATCGCATAATGAAAATGGTTGGACAGGTGTTAAAATGGGTGTCAACCGTCCTTTAACATTTGGTCTTGATGAAATGGGTCGCCTGCGTGATATTGTTTTAAAGAATGAATTGAACCTCAAAGGTGGCGGTTCTTATCTTTTTGTTGAAAATTTTGCTGAACGCTATGCCCGCGATTTAACAAGTCGCGCTCAATTAACACGCTCCATTAAAGTGGTTGCAGCTTGCGGTAACGGAACGGCTGGAGCGTTTGCACCGCAAATCTTGGCAGATCTGGGCGCAGATGTTATTCCGCTTGATGCAGAGCTAGACCACACTTTCCCGCGTTATAACCCAAATCCGGAAGATATGAAGATGCTGCACGCTATTCGGGATGCGGTTTTGGAAAATGGTGCTGAAGTAGGCCTTGGTTTTGATGGGGATGGTGATCGTTGTGGTGTTGTTGACAATGAGGGGGAAGAAATTTTTGCCGACAAAGTTGGGGTAATGTTGGCACGTGATCTTTCAAAAATACACGAGAATGCTTCTTTTGTTGTCGATGTCAAATCAACAGGACTTTTTAAAACCGACCCTGTTCTCGTCCAAAATAATGTGACGGTTGATTATTGGAAAACAGGTCATTCCTATATTAAGCGGCGGGTGACAGATCTTCAGGCTTTGGCCGGGTTTGAAAAGTCGGGCCACTATTTCTTCAATAAACCAATAGGGCGCGGTTATGATGATGGGCTGGTCTCAGCAATGGCGGTTCTGGATATGCTTGATCGTAATCCGGAGAAAAAAATGGCAGATCTGCGACGAGACTTGCCAAAAACCTGGGGGTCGCCCACCATGTCCCCTCATTGTGATGATGAAAAAAAATATGGCGTGGTTGAAAAAGTTATTGCACGTTTTACAGCAATGCATGAGGCACGTGAAGAAATTAATGGCTTGGCGATTGTTGATCTTGTCACTGTCAATGGTGTTCGGGTTATGATGGAAGATGGAACATGGGGCCTTGTGCGCGCTTCATCGAATAAACCAGAACTGGTTGTTGTTGTTGAAAGCCCTGTATCTGAAGCGCGAATGCGCGAGATGTTTCAGGTAATGGATAGCGTTTTGCGGGAAAATGATGGTGTTGGTGCATATAACCAGACTATTTAATGTTTTCTTTTGGCAAAGTTTTTTCATATGCTTTCTGGTATTGTTGGTTTCGTCAGAACAAGCAATTGGGCAAGAAAAAACGGTTGAAAAAAATTGGCGCGATAAGGTGGGTGTTTTAAAGATTGGATACCTTATTCAAGGCGATGAGAAGAGGCAACGTCAAAAACTAGAGCCTTTTCGCCGAGCGTTACAACGCGAAAGTCGGTTGAAGGTAGCTTTCAAACCAGTACAAACATTGTCGGAATTGATTAGCTTGCAAATTAATCGGCGCATCCAATATGCGCTTCATTCTGCCTCATCTTATGTAATGGCAGATGTTTTGTGTAAATGTGTGGAGCCTGTGGCGGTTGCCAAAGATCAAGCAGGAACGAACAGTCTTCACGCTATTATTATTGCGCCTTTTGGTGGCAAGGTACGTGCTTTAAGTGATCTAAAGGGAAGGCGATTGGCAATTCCAGAAGCGCCTGCGACGCTTACGCGACTGTTACCATTACATGCTTTAAAACAAGCCGGTTATGACGGTGATGGTGAAATTGGCACTTTAGTGAATGTTACCCATCCTTTTGAAGGGTTTCAAAAAATGAATAATAATGAGGCAGATGCATTTATAGGTTGGTCAAATTTGCAGGGAAATTTGACAGATGGCTATTCCAGAGGAACCCTGCAACAAGTGATTAGCCTGCGAAAGCTTGCGAAAAGTACAGATTTAAGAATAGTTTGGCGATCAAAACCTGTTCCAAATCCGCCCCATGTTATCCGTTCTGATGTGCCAAGTGAGTTAAAAACACTCTTACGTGATTTTCTTCTAACATTGCATGAAAGAGATCTGTTGGCATATGAGAGTATTTCGCCAGGATTAACGGGTGGATTTTCAAAGATTGATAAAAAGGATTTCGAACCATTAAAAGCTTTAGCGACATATTCAATAAATGAACAGTGAAGCTTAACAACCCCCATTGAGTTGGATTGGGTTTCCAGAACGGGATTGAAAATAAGATGTATCGCCTAAGGTTAAGTTGCCAATATTTAAAAGCCCTTCAAGGTGGCCAAGAACAGTTCTATATTCAAGGTTGGTTTCAGCAATAACCAGGAAGGTACCTTGAGTAAGCGGGGAGGGGAGAGGTAGTGATGTGCCTGCAGGTGTGTTTGATGCAGTTGGATTGTCGCCTGTAAAAGCGCAACTCCAGGCTACAGCAACATTTTGACCAGAATTATCAACCGTTCCGCCTGTTAAGGTTATTTGTGCATTGTCAGATGGAAAAGGTGTTATAATAACGCGAGCAAGGCTTGCTATTGCTTGACTATCACCAGTAGAAAGCTCGGTTTCTCTTGAAATCAAGTCTGCCATGGAATGTGTAGCAAGAGACACTTTTCGTTTTGCAGTTAAAGCAAATACCGCATCAACTGTTCCAAATAATAAAGCTAGAATGATAATCATGATGATGGCAAATTCAACGGTTGCAATACCGCGTTCATCTCTTCCAAGCCTCGTTAGAGGTTTCCTAAAAAATGGTAAGAATTGTAACATTTTTTATCTCCAAAGCGGATATTTTAGACAATGTGGTTGATAGCTCTAACGGTAATTCTCGGTTCTAAAAGCAGTACTTGAAGCAAGGCTAATCGTGAAATTATTATTTGGGAAGAAGGAGTTGAGTATAATTGGATAATCAATCTGTGAGCTAACGACAAGAATATCTTTTGCTACGCCTGTTTGAAATGTGCTATCAATAATAATGGGGCGCCCTTCATTCGTGTATAGGCTTGAGCGCTCATTATTAATATCAGAATATGTTGAAAAAGATCTGATGGAAAGCTGCAGACTATTGTTGCAGTCTGAAACGAATGCTACATCTTGACATATATTTGATTTCAAAGTGTTAATATCAACGCCGCTTTTCTGTATTTGGCCAGTTAAAAGTCTGCGGCTTTGAACATCAATCGCCTCATCTAAAGATTGGTTAGCCAGAAAAATCAACGCCAATTGCATGGAGCCAAGAAGAGC